>DASXMU010000044.1:0-33682 GCA_036495485.1 Streptosporangiaceae bacterium | reverse complement strand
CTTCCAGACGCGAAACGACAGCACAGCTCCCACTGCCCATCTCCACAAGAAGACACTTCCGCCACGCCACTCAATCAACCACAAGCACCAGCATGAACAGACACTCAAAAACCCGGAAGACACCGCCTACCCGATCTTTTGTGCCAGAAGTAGGTTCCGGCGGTGGCGTAGATGCGTTCGCCGGGTTTCATGCCTTGGGGCAGGCCGGTGTCGACGTAGGGGAGTTTGCCGGGTGGGGTGAGCCGCAGGGCGGGGAAGCCGAGTTTGTTGAGTTCGTCGGCGAGGGCGTCGAGGTCGGCCAAGTCGTCGGGGTCGGCGTGCGGGGTGTTCTGTGTCTGGCGCGGCTGCTGACTGTGGGGGTGCCCGTCATCGGTGCAGCTTGTGTCATCCGGTGCAGTGTGAGTTGCCGGTGGCTGCGGGCCGGGGGTGGCTGGTGGGGTATGGCGGTGGGCGAGTTGGTCTCGCGTGTCCACTTTTCTGTCTCTCCCTGGTGCCTGCGGGTTTGTCTTCCGGCAGGAAACACCCGGGGTGGTGCGGGTGTACAGGTACGGAGGGTGTCGGTCGCCTGGTTATGGTGACGTTCGGTGGTACGGCGTGTACCCTCCGGGCGCGGTGGTGGAGATGGCGAGGTCGCGTAGTTCTGGGGTCAGGCGGCGTGCGCGGTGGGTGAGTTCTGCGGTCAGTGTGCGGGCGATGCCTTGGTGGGCGAACCAGGTGGGTGCGAGGGCGCGGGCGTGGGTGAGGGTGTGGGTGGCGGTTTGGTCGTGGCGGGCGTCGGTGTGGGCTTGGGCGATGTCGAGCAGGTGCCGTCCTTGGTAGATGCCGGTGAGGTCGCCGGGCCGGATGGCGCGGGCTGCTTTGAGTGCTTTGGCGGGCTGGCGCATGACGGCGTGGGCGTGGACGGCTTGGGTGGCTACGGATGGGGGGCCGAATGAGGTGAGGTAGATGTGCTGTCTGCGGCCGAGGCGGGTGGCGGCGGCTTGGGCGAGTGAGATGTATTCGCTGATGTCGTGTCCGGCTGCGGCGGCGGGGGCTAGGGCGGTCATGAGGAGGTTGCCCCAGGCGGCGAGGTGTTCGGGGGGTGCGGTGAAGGGTGGCTGGATCTGCTGGGCGGCATGGGTGGCGAGTTGTTCGGCTTCGTTCATGCGGCCTTGGTGGTGCAGGACCCAGGCGTAGGTGCCTTCTTCGGTGGCGTGGAGTAGTTCGTCGTTGCCTGCTGCGGCTGCGGTGACGGCTTGGCTTGCGCCGACTGCGGCGAGGTCGTCGCGGCCGAAGTGGACGAGCAGCCCGGCGATGAGGTCGCAGGTGAGGGCGAGCGGCCGGGCGCTGCGTACTGGGTCCATGCGGGCGGCGAGCCGGGCGTCGGTGATCAGGTGCGGCAGCATCGCGGCCAGTTCTGCGAACCTGCCCTCCCGGTACGCGGCGGCAGCTTGCGCGAGTCCGGAGTCCAGGACTGCGGGTGACGGTGGCTCGGCGTCGTCATCGGGGGTGAGGCCGGGTAGCAGGGAGGGGGAGAGCAGTACGTCGCGCAGGGCGAGCACGCTGGCGCCGTCGCGGTCGGCGCCTAGCCGTGGCTGTTTGTCGAGTAGCTCGGAGAGGGATACGTCTAGTGCGGTGGCTAGTTTGGTGAGGCCGGGTAGCCGGGGGAAGCGTTTGCCTTGTTCGGTGCGGGCGATCATGATCTGGCTGATGCCCGAGCGTGCGGCGAGTTCTTCTTGGGTCATGCCGCGTTCGCGGCGGAGCTTGCGCAGCCGGTCGCCAAGTTCTGCGCCGGTCAGTTCGGGCATAGGGCTCCACCTCCTGGTTGGTTCGCGAGTCCAGGATATCGGCAGGTGGCTGGCCGGTTTGGCGTGTGACCGCGTAGCGGTCACACGTGGGAAAGGACCGTGCCCGTTAGGGCGCCGTGGTTGGTCTGGCGCTGGCTGTGCGGTTTGGGAGGGGATCGGGCGCTGGGTACCGGGCACCGGATGGGGGGTGGGCGGGCGGGTCCGCCTCCTTTGGGGGCTGGGTGCTTCCGTGTGGTGGGGCTGGGTGGGGTGGGGGCGCTAGCTCCGCCGACGAGAGCCGGCGGAGCTAGCGTCTGTTCGGGAAGCTGGGGTAGCTTTCCCTGGTGGGGTCATAGTTGCGCGGTGTGCTCGATCACCAGCCGCCGGCCGGGATGACCTGAGTGGTCTTTGTGGCATTCAGCACGGCACCCCAGAGTGTGGGCGTTGCCACAACCAGAACATCGGCGGCCTGGCTCCGCTGACCGCTGAACGGGAGCAATAGTGAGCTGGGAGGACAATGGTGCGGTGAGCACCACGGCGGATGGGCTGGTGCGCGCCGCCGTGCGCGCACCGTTCACCGAGCGTGCCGGGCGGGAGGTGCTCTACGCCGCGGCCGGCCTGGTGCCGGCCGCGGTGGGGTTCTGGCTGGCCGTGACGCTGCTCGTCGGCGGCACCCTGCTGACGGTCAGCCTGGTCGGCACGTTCATCGGGCTGCTCGTGCTGGTGCTCACCCTCCGGCTGTCCCGCGGTCTCGGGTCGCTGCACCGGCGGATCGCCAGCCGGGTGCTTCACGCCGAGTTCGCCGCGCCGCCGGCGTTCCGACCGGGCCGCGGCGTACTGCGCCGGGTGGACGCCAGGCTGCGCGATGGCACCGGCTGGCGGTCGCTGGCCTACCTGGTGCTGAAGCTCCCTGTCGCGCTGCTGCAGGCCTACGCGGTCAGCTACTGGGCCATCGGCGTGATCGACATGGCCTATCCCATGTGGTGGCTGTTCTTCCACCACGGGAGCCAGGGCCCGACCGCGATGTCGGCGATCTCGCCGCTGCCCATCGGCAAGTTCGCGGTGACCGGCTGGCCGGACACGCTGGTCGCCTACCTGCTGGGCGGCCTGATCCTGCTGGCCGCGCCCTGGGTGATGCGGGCCGTGACGGCCGGGGACCGCTGGCTGGTCCGCAACCTGCTCGGCCCGGCGCAGCTCGCCCAGCGGGTCGCCGAACTGGAGCGGCGCCGGGCGGATGCGGTGGACGACGCGGCGGCCGCACTGCGCCGGGTGGAACGGGATCTGCACGACGGCGCCCAGGTCCGGCTCGCCGCCCTGGCCATGGGCCTGGGCATGGCCAAGGAGAAGCTCGGCCTGGACGGTGACCCCGGCGAGATAGAGCGGATCCGCGAGCTCGTGGACTCCGCGCACCGCAACGCCAAGGAGGCCCTGGTCGAGCTGCGTGACCTCGCCAGGGGCATCCACCCGCCGGTGCTCGACGCCGGCCTGGCCGACGCGCTGACCACGCTCGCGGCCCGCAGCCTGGTCCCGGTCGAGCTGACCACCGACATCCGCGAGCGCCCCACCCCGGCGATCGAGACCATCGCCTACTTGTGCGCCGCCGAACTGCTGGCCAACGTGGCCAAGCACAGCGGGGCGAACAAGGTGACCATGGACGCGGTGCAGCGCGGCAACGTGCTGCGGCTGCGGGTGAGCGACGACGGCGTGGGCGGCGTCGACCCCACCAGGGGCAGCGGGCTGCCCGGCCTGGTGCAGCGGGTCCGCACCGTCGACGGCCACCTCGGCCTGACCAGCCCGGAGGGTGGCCCGACGGTGGTCACCATCGAGCTGCCGCTGCGGGCATGAGAGCATCGCGCCCTAGGGTTCGGTTCCGGCAAAGGAAAGCAGCCGTAGGGTGTGGTCCCGGCAAGTGAAGCACCGTAGGGTGTGGTTCCGGCAAGTGAAGCACCGCAGGGTGTGGTTCCGGCAGCGGAAGGCTCGCCGTAGGGTGTGGTTCCGGCAAATGACGCACTGCAGGGTGTGGTTCCGGCAGCGGAAGGCTCGCCGCAGGGTGTGGTTCCGGCAAATGAAGCACCGCAGGGTGTGGTCCCGGCAGCGGAAGGCTCGCCGTAGGGTTCGGTCCCGGCAAAGGAAAGCAGCCGCAGGGTGTGGTCCCGGCAAATGAAGCATCGCAAGGTGTGGTTCCGGCAGCGGAAGGCGCCGTCATGCGGGTAGCCATCGCCGAGGACGCCGGCCTGCTGCGCGAGGGCCTGGTGCAGATGCTGACCGACCGGGGGCACGAGGTGTGCGCCGCGGTCGCCGACGGGGAGGCGCTGCTCACCGCCGTGGCGCTGCACCGCCCGGCGGTGGCCGTGGTGGACATCAGGATGCCGCCGACCCACACCGACGAGGGGCTGCGGGCCGCGCTGCGGCTGCGCAGCGACTACCCGGGCACCGGGGTGCTGGTGTTCTCCCAGTACATCGAGACCAAGTACGCGGCCAGACTGCTCGAGGGCAACGCCTCCGGGGTGGGCTACCTGCTCAAGGACCGGGTGGCGGACGTAGCCGAGTTCGCCGACGCGCTGGAGCGGGTCGGCTCGGGCGGCACCGCCCTCGACCCCGAGGTGGTCAGCCAGCTGCTCGGGGCCAGCCGCCGCAGCGCCGGGCTCGCCTCACTCACCCCGCGCGAGATCGACGTGCTGTCGCTGATGGCCGAGGGGCGGTCCAACGCCGGCATCGCGGCCGGGCTGGTGGTCTCCGGCGGCGCGGTGGAGAAGCACGTGGCCAGCATCTTCGCCAAGCTTGGCCTGCCGCCCTCGGAAGGGGACAACCGGCGGGTGCTCGCCGTGCTGCGCTACCTCGGCAGCTGAGGACTGCCCGCCCAGAGACTGGCCAGGGCGCCGGCGATGGTCCGCTGGGTGCCGTCCGGCGATTTTCTTTTTTTGGAAAGAAATAAATTCATGACGCGGGCGCGGGGGAGGAGCGGACAGCAGGAGCCACCGGCCCGGCGGCGGCGCCGGGGTACCTGACTGACGCGGGCGCGGGGGAGGAGCGGACAGCAGGCGGCGGCGCCGGGGGTATCCGCAGGGTGTGGTTCCGGCAACGGAAGCTCTGCCAGAATCCCGGTATGACCGCAGAGATCACCTTCCCGCGCCAGCAGGCCCGCACCCTGAGGTTCTCGCTCGGCACCCCGCACAGCTTCGCCATCGCCCCCGACGGCTCGCGCATCGCCTTCCTGCGGTCACGGTCGGGCACCGACCGGGTCAACTGCCTGTGGGTCCGCGACGTTGCCAGCGGGGCCGAGCGGGTCGTCGCCGATCCGGCGGTCCTCCTCGACGGGGCCAGCGAGGACCTGCCGCCGGAGGAGCGGGCCCGGCGCGAGCGGGTCAGGCAGGGTGGGGAGGGCGTGGTCGCCTTCGCCACCGACAGCGCCGTCAGCCTCGCGGTGTTCACCCTGTCCGGGCGGCTGTTCACGGTCGGCCTCAGCGAGGGCACCGTGCAGGAGATCACGTCGGTGACGGGACCGGTCGTGGACCCCCGGCCCGATCCGGGCGGGGCGCACATCGCCTACGTGAGCGGGGGAGCGCTGCGCGTGGTGGCCGCCGACGGCAGCGGGGACCGTGCGCTGGCCGAGCCGGAGGGTCCGGATATCAGCTACGGGCTGGCCGAGTTCGTCGCGGCTGAGGAGATGGCCCGCACCCGCGGCTACTGGTGGTCGCCGGACGGGCAGAGCCTGCTGATCGCCCGGGTGGACGTCAGCGCGGTGGTCATCTGGCACGTGTCCGACCCGGCCAGCCCGGAGCGGCCGGCCACCTCGATGCGCTACCCGGTGGCGGGTACCGCGAATGCCGACGTCACGCTGATCCTCGCCGGGCTGGACGGCAGCAGGCGCCCGGTGCCGTGGGACACCGCCGCCTTCCCCTACCTGACGTCGGTGCACTGGTCCAAGCAGGGCCCGGCCCTGATCCAGATCCAGACCCGCGACCAGCGGACCGTGCAGGTGCTCACCGTGGCAGCCGGCGGCGGCACCGCCGTGCTCGCCGAGGACCGCGACCCGGCCTGGGTATCGCTGGTGTCGGGCACGCCGGCCTGGACCGCCACCGGCAGCCTGGTCCGGGTGGTGGCCCGCGACGGCGCCTACCGGCTGATGATCGGCGACGAGCTGGCCACACCCACCGGACCGGACGCGCTGCAGGTGCGCGAGGTGCTCGACACCGGCGAGGACGTGCTGTTCACCGCGTCCGCGCAGGATCCCACGCAGATCCACGTGTACACCGCGGGACCGGCCGGGGTCGCCCAGGTCACCACGGTGCCCGGCATGCACTCGGCGACGCGGTCCGGCGGCGTCACGGTCGTCAGGTCGGGGTCGCTGGAGTGGTCCGGGCCGCGGGTGCACGTGCTGCGCGACGGCGAGGCCGCCGGGGAGATCGGGTCGCACGCCGAGACGCCAGTGCTCACCCCGGAGGTGACGCACCTGACCGTCGGGGAGCACGCGCTGCGCTGTGCCCTGCTGCTGCCGCGCGGGTACAAGCCGGGCTCGGATCCCGCTCTGCCGGTGCTGCTCGACCCCTACGGCGGCCCGGCCGGGCAGCGGGTGATGTCCGTCCGCAACATCTACCTGGAGCCGCAGTGGTTCGCCGACCAGGGCTTCGCTGTGGTGGTCATCGACGGGCGCGGCACCCCGGGCCGGGGGCCAGACTGGGACCGGCTGGTCCAGTACAACCAGTCGACCCCCAACCTGGAAGACCAGGCGGACGGGCTGGCGGCGGTCGCGGCCGCCCACCCGTGCCTGGACACCAGCCGGGTGGCGATCCGCGGCTGGTCGCACGGCGGCTACCTGGCCGCCCTGGCCGTGCTGCGCAGGCCGGACGTCTTCCATGCCGCCGTCGCCGGCGCCCCGGTCAGCGACGAGCGCCTCTACGACACCCACTACACCGAGCGCTTCCTGGGCCTGCCGGACGAGCACCCGGAGGCCTACGAGCAGGACTCGCTGATCGCGGACGCGCCGAAGCTGCGGCGGCCGCTCATGCTGATCCACGGCCTCGCCGACGACAACGTCGTGGTGGCGCACACACTGCGGCTGTCGGCGGCGCTGCTCGCGGCCGGGCGGCCGCACACCGTGCTGCCGCTGACCGGCATCACCCACATGGCGGCCAAGCACGAGGAAGTCGCGGAGAACCTGCTGCTGTTCCAGCTCGACTTCATCAGGCGCGCGCTCGGCATCACCGATCCGGCCTGACCCAGCCCGCCCGGCTCCACCGGCCCCACCTGGCCACCGGCCCCACCTGGCCCGTGGTGTCGATGGCACATCGACACCACTGGGTGGCGGTCGATGGCACATCGACACCACAGGGGAGTGGACGGGCCGACGCGGATGCAAGCCGATATGTCGATAATGCGGTTTATGTCTGCTGACTGGGCGGCGGGCCGGTCGACTCACGCACGGAGAGCACGACGGGCATCAGCACCGAACGGTCATCGCACCGGGCCCGGCGCAGCCTGCCCAGCAGCAGCCTGGCCGCCTCGGCGCCCAGCTCGTGCTGCGGGACGTGCACGGTGGTCAGGGCCGGCCGCAGCTTGTCCACGAACGGCATGTCGTTGAAGCCGATCACGCTGATGTCATCCGGGCAGCGCAGCCCGCGCGCGGCGAGGGCGTCGTAGACGCCGAGGGCCACCATGTCGTTGCCGGCGATGACCGCGGAGATGGGTTCCCCGGAGGCGAGCAGCTCACCCAGGGCACGCGCTCCCTCCGCCTCCGACCAGGTGCGGCACATCCTGATCAGCGACTCGTCAGCCGCCAGGCCGTGCTCGCGCACTGCCGCACGGAAGGCCTCCAGCCGGGTGACACCGGTCGAGGTGTCCTGCGGGCCGGCGATGTGCGCCACCCGGCGGTGCCCGAGCCCAGCCAGGTGGCTGACGGCCAGCCGGATCCCGGCCGTGTCATCCGGCACGACCCAGGGCAGCTCCAGGTCGTCACGGTGCCGGTTGACCAGCACGACGGGCAGGTCGCCATCGGCCAGCGTCTCGAGCAGCGGGTGGCTGAGCCTGGCTGTGGCCAGGATGAGGCCGTCCACGCTGCGCGCCCGTAGCGAGGCGACCAGCTGCTCCTCCTGGCCAGGGTTGTTGTCGGTGTTCACGATCAGCAGCACGTACCCGTGCGGCGCGAGCGCGGACTCGATCCCCCGGACGATCGGCGGGAACAGCGGGTTGGTCAGGTCGGGCACGACAACACCGATGCTGGACGAGCGGGACGTGCGCAGGCTGCGGGCCACCGCGTTCGGCCGGTAGCCGAGTTCCGCCGCGGCCCGCAGCACCCGCTCGGCGGTGTCGGCGCTGGTCATTGCCTTGGTCGCCGGGTTCAGCGCCCGGGAGGCAGTCGCCGGGTGCACGCCGGCCCTGGCGGCTACGTCGCGCAGCGTTGGCACGCTCACCTGTGCACGCTACCTTTCACCGGCGCCGCATGCCCGCCGGGCGCCGCCTTCCCGCTGTGCGCTGGCTGTCCGCTGTCGTCCAGTGACTCGCGGCTACGGTGCAGGAAGTCGCGCTCCGCGTCGTTCTGCGTGCACGTCATCGCCGTCTCGTACGCTTGCGCCGCCTCGGCGGTGCGGCCGAGCCTGCGCAGCAGCCCGGCCCTGATCGCGTGCAGTAGGTAGTAGCTCTTGAGGCCGTCGAGGCCGTCGACCTGGGCGAGCGCGGCCTCGGGACCTTCCACCTCGGCCACCGCGACCGCACGGTTGAGCGCCACGACCGGGCTGGGCGCGAGCGCGGTGAGCTGGTCGTACAACGCCAGGATCTGCGGCCAGCCGGTGTCCTGCGCGGTCGCCGCGTCGCTGTGCACGGCATTGATCGCCGCCTGGATCTGGTACGGACCCGGCTGGTCACGCTCCAGGCACTGCCGGACCAGGGCCTGGCCCTCGGCGATGAGCCCGCGGTCCCACCGGCCGCGGTCCTGGTCGGCCAGCAGCACCAGGCCGCCGTCGGCGCTGACCCTGGCGGCCCGGCGGGACTCGGTGAGCAGCATGAGCGCCAGCAGCCCGGCGACCTCCGGCTCATCCGGCGTCAGCGCGGCCAGCAGCCGCCCGAGGCGGATCGCCTCGGCGCACAGGTCCTCGCGCACCAGCCGGTCACCCGAGCTCGCCGTGTACCCCTCGTTGAAGATGAGGTAGACGACCGCCGTCACGGCCCGCAGCCGGCCGGGCAGTTCGGCCTCACCGGGGATCCGGTAGGGGATCCGCGCGTCACGGATCTTGCCCTTGGCCCGGACCAGGCGCTGCGCCATGGTGGGCTCGGCGACCAGGAACGCACGGGCGATCTCCGCCGTGGTCAGCCCGCCGAGCAGCCGTAGCGTGAGCGCGACCTGGGCGTTCATGGCCAGCGCGGGATGGCAGCAGGTGAAGATCAGCCGCAGCCGGTCGTCCTGCACGGCTTCGGCTGGCGCGGCTTCCCGGCTGGAGTGCAGCAGCGCGGCCTGGGCGTGCCGGTCCGCGCGGGAGGCCTCCCGGCGGAGGCGGTCGATCGCCCGGTTGCGGGCCGTGGTGATGATCCATCCGGCCGGGCCCGGCGGCAGCCCGTCGGCCGGCCACCTGGCCGCAGCCGTGGTGAACGCCTCCTGCACGGCTTCCTCGGCGATGTCGATGTCGCCGAACACGCGGACCAGAACGGAGACCGCACGACCGTACTCTGCACGGAACACGCGCTCTATCTCGGTGCTTCTTGTGCCGGAATCACGCCCTACGGTGCTTTCATTGCCGGAACCACGCCCTACGGCGCCGGGCAGAGCCGTCATCCCCCCTCCAGCCTCCGGAGTGATCCTTTTGCATGAGCTTACGCGGGTGGTCCCTAAATGCGCCGCAACCTGGGGGCGGCCCGGAGCGTTATGCGAAACCGCATCGCGAGTGCAGGCCCGGAGCGCCTGTGCGAGTGATCGGGCCAGGTCAGAGGCACAGCGGCCAGGCAGGAAATTTTGCCTGGCGCGACTTTCACAAAGAAGCCACGGTATACGGTGCGGATCATGCCGACATTCCGCCAGCCAGGCACCGTGCTCACCGACCACGTGTTCACCGTCCCGCTGGATCACAGCGATCCGGGTGGGCAGACCATCGAAGTGTTCGCCCGTGAGGTCGTCGCGGCCGGCAAACAGGACGCGGACCTGCCCTGGCTGGTGTTCCTGCAGGGCGGCCCCGGCGGTGCGTCGCCCCGGCCGGCTGGCAACGGCGGCTGGCTGCGCCGGGCGCTCCAGGATTACCGGGTGCTCCTGCTCGACCAGCGCGGCACCGGCCGGTCCACCCCGGCGACCAGGCAGACCCTCGCCCATCTGGGCAGCCCGCAAGCGCAGGCTGATTACCTGGCTCACTTCCGGGCGGACTCGATCGTGCGGGACGCCGAGCTCATCCGCCGCCAGCTCATCGGGGACGACCCATGGACTGCGCTGGGCCAGAGCTACGGCGGCTTCTGCGCGACCACCTACCTGTCGCTGGCACCCGGCGGGCTGCGTGAGGCGCTGATCACTGGCGGCCTGCCCGGGCTCGGCGCCACCGCCGAGGACGTCTACCGGGCGACCTACCCGCGGGTGGCCGCCAAGACCGCCGCCCACTACGACCGCTACCCGGCAGACGTCGAGGCCGCCAAGCGGGTGGCGAGGCACCTGCGCGACCACGACACCCAATTGCCCAACGGGGCACGGCTGACGGTCGAGGCGTTCCAGTCGTTCGGCAAGATGCTTGGCAGCAGCACCGGCAGCCACGAGCTGCACTATCTGCTCGAGGATCCGTTCGCCGGGCCCGAGCTGTCCGATGTGTTCCTGGACAGCGCACAGGATGCCTTTGCCCTGCACGGCCCGCTGTACGCGCTGCTGCACGAGGCCTGTTACGCCCAGGGCAGCGGGGCCACCCGCTGGGCCGCGCAGCGGGTGCGGGCCGAGTTCGCCGAGTTCGACGCGGCGGCGGCGCTGGACGGGGACGCGCCGCTGCTGTTCACCGGTGAGATGATCTACCCCTGGATGGTGGAGCTCGACCCGCTGCTCCAGCCGCTGCGGGAGGCTGCCGAACTGCTCGCCGAGCGCGCCGAATGGCCGGCCCTGTACGACCCGGCCCAGCTGGCCGTCAACCAGGTGCCCGCCGCGGCCGCCGTCTACTTCGACGACATGTACGTCGACGCCGGGTTCTCCCTCGCCACCGCCCGGGCGACCCCCGGCCTGCGGCCCTGGGTGACCAACGAGTACGAACACGACGGGCTGCGGGTCAGTGACGGCGCCGTGCTCGGCAGGCTGATCGACATGGTCAGGGGTGTGGTGTAGACCACAGCAGGTTTTCTTTATTACATGGTGCGGTCTTTTCTGGTCTGCGGCGTGAGCACTCCGCAGCGTCGCCTACCCTGCCGGAGTACCCGGCGTTCGCGCTGGGCACCAGTGGCAGGCCAACCCCCGCTCTGGCCACTCCCGACTGCCGTCTGCCGGTAACCCCATCCTGCACCCGACACCGGAGGTCCCGCATGAGCCTCGCGCCCGGCGAACGAAGGGCGCTCGCCCGGATCGAAACCTTGCTGCGCAGCTCGGATCCCGGGCTCGCCACCATGCTGGCCACCTTCACCCACCCGGCGCACCGGGACGGCTTCTTCACCTGGCGGCGGCTCAAGCACTTCGTCCCGGTGACCATCGCCGTGGCCGTGATCTGCCTGGTCATCCTCGGCGGGATCCTGCTCGGCCGCGGCGGCCGGTCGGTGTGTGACTCCAGCAACCTGCGGGGCACCGTGACCTGGCAGCTCAACGACTGCTCGGCCCAGTCGACGGCCCACCGCATCGGCTCGATCGTCGCAAAGTAGCGCCGAGGCGCCGTCAGGGCACCGATGTACCATCGGAGCAGTGGCAGCCGCGCCTGCCCGCTCCGAACCGGCGGCACCCACGCTGATCCCGGTGACGAGGACAAGGGTTCACAACTCGCGCGATTTTCGGGTCCAGATTTTATGGTGTGCCCTGGCGGGGAGCGTGGGTCCTGGCCGGAGGGATGCATGATGACCCAGGACCGTACCCGCAAGCAAGAAATCCGGGCCCGCATGGCCGCCAGCGGAGAACCTTATAGCGTGGCCGCCCGCAATATCGCTGCTTCGGGGTCGTCCAGCGATGGGCCGCTCACCTGTGAGGCTGCGGAGATCGCGGCCTGTGCCGTCCGGACGCTGGCCGAGCCGAGCGCCCGGATGGCGTATCGCATCGACCGGACCTTCCCGCGGCTCGCCGACATGGGCCTTCCCGTGCGGCTGATCGGAACCGCCGTCAAGACCTACTGGAAGTGGGCTGGACCGGACGTGGATTTCGCCCACAGCGTCTGCGAAGGTTTCGCCGAACCGGCCACCGGCCGGTACATGCTCGACGGTGCTATGGCTGAACTCCGTATCGCAGGCACAACCTTCCACGGCCGACCCGGACGCTCGCTGGACAAGGTTCCTTTCTCCAGCCGTAGCGAGTCCGGCGACGCACTTTGGTATCTCAGGCTGCTGCCGGGCATCACACAGGCCGGCCCTGAAGGCGCCGAGACGCTGCGCGGGACGTTGTGCCGGAAGTTCACCGCGCGCGTGGATGTGGCACGGGCCGTGGCCGCCAGCCCGGTCAAGTTGCACGTCCCTCTGGGCGTCACCGAGGGCCGCATGCTGCAACCGTCGCTAAGGCTCACGGTATGGGTCGATGACCAGCACATCCGGCAGGTCTGGTTCAGGGACGGAAGTGCCGAAGACTCCGGGTCAGTGCCGCCGGAGCTCAGGGTCTTCATCGACAACACGCTGGAGCTGTGGGATTTTGGCGTCCTGGTCAGCGACCTGGACTGGTCACGGCTGCCTGGGGTCGAGCCTCCTCCCGACACATCCAGACGGCTGCTCTGGCCGCGGAAGACCCATCGGGATTGACGATGGATGTGCCCACGGGCACCCTTGAAAGCTGCGGCATGCCCATCGAAACCGGCCGCTACTGTGGCTACTGCACCGACGAGGCCGGAAACCTGCAGTCGTTCGACGAGCGGTTCGAGCGGGTGACCGCTCACCGCTCCAGTCGGACGCCCTGCACACCATCGCCACCCGGCTTGGCGCGCCCCCGATGTCCGTCGCGCTGGCCTGGCTGCCGCAGCGCTCGCCGAACATCCTGCTCATCCCAGGCACATCGTCAGTGACCCACCTGCGCGAGAACGTCGCCAGCGCTGGGCTCAAGCTGCCAGTGGACGCGATTGCCGAACTCGACGCGATCGGCGTCAGCAGGAGTCGCTTCCCGGCCGTCCGTTGATGGTGACCGGCACTACCTCAGCAACCGGCCCAGTCCAGATCGCCGTGTTGCGAGATCATCGGTATCTGATGCGGGGATGAGCAGTGCGGTGGTTGCGGACGCAGCGATCAGGACGGTTGCCAGGTCCATGGTGGTGACGATGCCGATCCGCTGGCCGAGCACGGAGCCGGCGATCATGCCCAGAAGCGTGGCCACGCCCTGGACTGTGAGGTAGGCAGCTCCGACCCGGCCTTGCAGGCGATCTGGTGTTTTGCGGGTGATCGAGGTGTCGGCGGTTACCAGGAAACAGACGGCCGGCGGCCCGATGAGCGTGAAGAGAACCACATCCCAGATGAGGTGCGGGATGTTGAAACTGACGGCGAAGACGGCGGCAAGCGTGGCCAGAGCCGAGGCGATCGTCGTGCGGCTGGATATGCGGCCGGCAATGAGGCGGCTGAGCGGGGCGCCGAGGATAAACCCGAGGCCGAGTGTCCCGAACAGAATGCCGAGGCTCTGGGCGCCGGCGCGCAGGACGGCGCCAAGGTAGGGGACGAGGAGCGCGGTGAGGATCGCGTTGCCGGTGAAGAAAAGGATTGCGACGCCGAACAGGATCCGCAGGCCCGGAGTATGCCCGACGTGGCCGATTCCGGTTCGCAGCTCTTCCCTGAAGTGCCGCATCGGCCCGCCGGCGGCCGATGGCGGTGTTTCCGGCGCCGGCGGGCGGAAGCGGATCAGGACTATGAGAAGAGCGGAGACGAGATAGCTCCCCGCATCGATCGCGACGACGGGATGGAATCCGAAGAAGATGTAGAGGACGCCCCCGAGCGGTCCGCCGACCAGCCGGATCACGCCGCCGACCAGCTGGGACAACGAGTTCGCGGCGCTCAGTTCGGGGCCGCGTCCCACGAGGTTGGGGACGATTGCCCGGCGTGAGGGTCCGAAGAACTGGCTGAACACGGCTTCGACGGTGAGTGCGGCATAGATGATCCAGACCGTGCTGCGGGTGTGGACCGCGAGCATCGACAGGACGGTTGCGGCGCGGAGGACATCGGTGGCGATCATCGTGCGGCGGCGATTCCACCGGTCGGCGAACACTCCCGCGACCGTGCCGAGGAGGACGGCCGGGACGGTCTCAGCCATCAGCGACAGGCCGGTGGCCATCGTCGAGCGGGTGAGCTGGAACACGAAATAGGGCCCCGCGACGAGCAGCAGCCAGTCTCCGATGCTGGAGAGCAGCTGGCCGGTGAGCACCAGCCGGTAGTCCCGGATCCGCAGGACGCCGAACATCCCTTCCCCTTCGGGGTTAGCACTCTCCTGGTGAGAGTGCTAACCCGAGCCTGGCATCCCGGGGGATTCGCGCGCAACCTTCTTGTTCTATGGGCTTGGCCGCAGTTGGGCATCGGCCGATGACTTGGCGACCCCAGCTGCGCTCGACTGGAGAACTAGCGGCCGGCTAGCTGTCGGCTAGCCTGACCTGGTGCATAAGGACACTGGCGTGCGTGACCCGGCGGCGGCGTTCCCGCTGCCCAGGACGCGTGATGACGCGAAGGACCGGCGTGAGGCGAACCGGGCCGTGGCGGTCAGCGCGATCGGCCTGGCCGCCACCGGCCTGGTGGAGCTGCTGCTGGCCTTGCTCACCGGGTCGGTCGGCCTGCTCGGCGACGCGATCCACAACCTGTCCGATGTCTCGACCAGCGCGGTGGTGTTCCTCGGCTTCCGGCTGTCCAAGAAACCGGCCAGCGAACGCTACCCGTACGGGCTGGACCGCGCGGAGGACCTGGCGGGCATCGGCATCGCTGTGGTCATCTGGGCCAGCGCCCTGTTCGCCGGGTTCGAGAGCGTCCGCAAGCTCATCGAGCACGGCCACACCACCGACGTCGGCTGGGGCATCGCCGGCGCCGCAATCGGGATCGTCGGCAACCAGATCGTGGCCCGCTACAAGCTGGGCACCGGCAAGCGCATCGGCTCGGCCACGCTGGTCGCGGACGCGCGGCATTCCTGGCTGGACGCCATCTCCTCCGCCGGAGCGCTCATCGGGCTGATCGCCGTGGCGTCCGGCCAGCCGTGGGGCGACCCGGTCGCGGGCCTGGCGATCACCGCGTTCATCTGCCACGTCGGCTACGAGGTCACCACCGATGTCGTCCGCCGCCTGGCCGATGGCGTCGACCCCGAGGTCATCCATGCCGCGGAGGCCGCCGCAGGATCGGTTCCTGGGATTGTCCACGCCCATGCCCGGGCCCGCTGGACCGGCCGGACGCTGCGGGTAGAGATCGAAGGCTGGGTCGACCCGGACCTGACCGCCCGCGAAGCGGACGCGTTCGGCCGCCAGGTAGCGGACGCGATCGCCCGCGAGCTGCCCGAAGCGGGCAGCCTCATCTGGACAACCCGGGCGGCACCCTAGCGGACACCGCCGAATTGACTGAGACAGCTGGACCGAGTTCGTGAGGGTCCGTCGTCAGGCCGGAGCCATGCGCCGATAAGCGACATTATGTTAAGTTGAGTGTTCTGCCACACCCCGCACGGCGCCGCTGTTACCCGGCCCGGCCGCCCCGGCCTGGTAGTACGCTCAAACCATGTCCCAATCCATCGAAGACGACGCCTGGGTCCTCGACGAAGCTGAGGCCCTGCTGGACATGGATGGGCGGCGGGAGCGCCTGGACAGGGTTATTGCCGATCTCCAGAACGGCACGGTCCAGCCTGTCGACCACGCGACCGCGCGCGCCCAGATCGAAAAGCGCATCCAGGACCGCCGCCCCCGGTGACGTGACCCGCTCGAAGGTAAGGTCCGAGCTCGCTGCTGTACACGAGGCCATAGCGGCGCGCACTGACATTAAATCGGCGTCCGCCTGCTGACAATGAGTCGGCACTCAACAATCGCCTGGTCAGATAGCGGGCGGAGCAAGAGGCGTGTGCTGTTCCAGCACCTGCAACGCTAGCCGGACGGCGGTGTCGAGCTGGGGGTCGCGGCCCGCGGCCCAGGCGTGCGGCGCGATTGCGCTCTGACAACAGGGGGTTGACACGACAACCCCCCGTTGTCATGCTGGGAGCATGTCAAGCAGCCCAGATGTGTCATCACACCAGGAGACATTCCAGCGCCTCAAAGAGGTCAGGGCCGAGGCCCTCAAGCACATGCGCCTGGCGCAGCAGGCCGCCGCCGAGCGCCGCGACCTGATCCGCGGCCTCATCGCGGAGGGTTTCTCCCAGGCTGACGTCGCCCGGGAGCTTGGCGTCACCCGCCAGGCCATCCAGAAGATGCTCGCCTGCTGACGAACCCAGGATCAGCGCCTACTCCCCCGCCGTACACCACTAGGAGAGCGGCGAGCGCCTGCCGGTCTCTTACCAGCCCCAGAACACCCGGTGCCACCACCTGCGGGTCACCAGCAGCTGCCACCTGAACTGGCGTGGGTGCTTGCCGTTCCAGCCGTGGACGCATCTGCCGCTCTCGCCGAACAGGCAGTCACCTGGGCAGTCACCCCAGCAATGCCGGCAGTGCCGGATCTCGGCCATGCCCCGCTCCCCTGGACTCTCGCGCGTCGGCCGTACATGTTCTGCAGTAACTCCCTCCACCGTAACCTCAACCCCAATGCATGTGCGGGCGGCCAGGACTGAGGCCCGGGTAGCGTCACAGCATGAGCGAGGGCAGCCAGGTCAGATGTGTGGGCGCGCTGATCCGTGACGCGCGCAACCGGGTCTACGTGCACCACCGTTCGGCCGATCGGCGGCTGCTGCCCGGCACCTGGGACGTGGTCGGCGGTCATGTCGAGCCCGGTGAGACGCCGCACCAGGCGCTGGCCAGGGAGATCGAAGAGGAGACGGGCTGGCGGCTGCGCCGGATCGAGGCCGGGATCGCGGACTGGGAGTGGACCGTGCACGACGGTATCCCCCGCCATGAGCTGGACTACCTCGTCGAGGTGGACGGCGACCTGAGCAAACCCCGGCTGGAGGCGGGCAAGCACGACGCCTGCGCCTGGGTCGGGCCTGACGACCTGGAGCTGATGATGCAGGGCCGCACCGACGGGGATACCCGGCTGCGCGACCTGGTCGCCAAGGCGGCCCGGACCCGGATCACCGAAAGGCTCCGGCTGGAACCGGCCGGTCCCGAGCACGCCGGTGAGCTCTGGTCCCTGCACTACGACGAGGGCGTGGCCGCCTGGCACGGCGGCAGGTGGACCGCGCTGACCGCGCAGCGCCGGGCGGCGGAGATGGGCGAGGCCTGGGAGCGCCGGGGCGCCTGCAGGTGGATCGCCTACCGCCGGTCCGACGGCGCGCTGGCCGGACGCGGCGGGCTGTCGTTCGCCGAGGTGGACGGCCGGGAGCGCCTGGAACTCGGCTGGACGGTGCCGTCCGGCCTGTGGGGCCAGGGCTACGCCACCGAGATCGGCCGGGCCGGGCTGGCCTTCGCGTTCACCGAACTCGGCGCCGCCCGCGTCGTCGCCTTCGCCAAGCCGCACGACCAGCGCTCGCTCAGCGTGATGCACCGGCTGGGCATGCGCTGCACCCGCGGCATCCTCTATCGTGGCGAGCCGTTCGTCCTGTACGAGCTGGCCCGGCCAGGCAACGGAGGGACCCAGAGCAGTGACTGAGCTGCGCGCGGTGGTCTCCGGCGCCTGGCCGGGGCTGCCGGATCTGCACGCCGGGCTGGGGATCGCCGCGTTCTTCGAGGCGTACGCGATCTCCGCGCTGCTCGGCTGCCGCAAGCCCGATCCCCGGATGTACCACCACGCCAGCTCCGCGCTGGGCCTGTCCCCCGGGCAGTGCGTGTTCGTCGACGACGATCCGGAGCTGGTCGCGGCGGCGATCGCCCTCGGCTACCAGGGGCGGGCCATCGCGATCAGCGCCCTCATGTGGCTCGCAGCCCGTCTCGGCCAGACCTGAGGCATGTCGTCGCTGTGACAACGCCCCCAAAAATGTGTCGACGCTGCCACAACGACGGCATCCAGGGCCGGACGTTCGGGAGTTTCTTTTTATTTAAAATTAATGTTATTCAATCACTACCCGGTGCTGCCAGGATGGGCGGTTGCGGCCCCAGAGGTGGGGCAAAAGCCGAGCCAGCACCGGGAGGTCTCCATGCAACGACGGCCGCCGCGCAGAACGATCCCAGGCACGCTGTGGCGGGCCAGATGGCCGCTGGCCGGCGCCGCGCTGGTCGCCTTCGCCGCCACCGCCATCCCGGGGATAGCCCAGGCCGCCCGCTCCCCCGCCGCCGGGACGGCGCCCGGCATCGCGGGCACCCACATCCAGCATGTTATCGAAATCATGATCGAGAACCACAGTTTCGACAACCTGTTCGGCAGCTTCCCCGGGGCGGACGGCATCCCGGCCAGCACGTCCCTGCTGAGCCCGGACGCCTATTTCGACTCGATGCCGAACGTGCATCCCGTGGACGCCACGCCCAACGAGGGCGACGTGTACGGCGGGATCAACAACAGCGCGGTGGCCGAGCAGATGGCCATGGACTACCAGCCGGGCAAGGGTTACCGGATGGACCACTACACGGTGTTCCCGCAGGACGGGATGTCCTCGATCACCGAGTTCGGCCCGCAGTCCGACCCGGACGAGCAGTACCTGGCCAGCAACTACGAGCTGGCCGACCACAACTTCCAGCCGACGATCGCGCCCACCCAGCCGAATGTCATGGAGGCGCTGAACGGGACCGATCACGGCTGGGTCTACAACAACCTGGAGCCGGGCCCGACCAAGCCGTGGCACTCCATCTTCGACGAGCTGACCACGCACAGCCGGTCCTGGAAGATCTACTACGCGCTGCCCACGTCCATCCTCAACGGCACGATCTGGGACCAGATCATCCCGCCGGATCACACCCAGGATCTGACCACCGGGACGCAGTTCTTCACTGACCTGTCCGACGGCCAGCTGCCTGACTTCTCCTTCGTCCGGCCCGGTGTCGGTTACAGCACCGAGCCCGCCGAGGACGTGCAGCAGGGAGACGCGTGGATCGGCCAGCTGGTGAACGCGGTCGCGCAGAGCAAATACTGGGACTCGACCGCGATCTTCATCACATACGACGAGAGCGGCGGCTTCTGGGACCACGTACCGCCGCCGGTGGCCACCGGTTACGGCGCGCGCACCCCGATGATCGTGGTCAGCCCGTGGGCCCGCCAGGGCGTCTTCCACCAGCAGACGACCAACGTCTCGATCCTGTCGTTCCTGCAGAACCTGTGGCACCTGCCACCGCTGACCCGGCTCAACGCACGGCAGAACGACCTGATGAGCGCCTTCGACTTCGGCCACGCGGCACTGCCGCCGCCCACCGTGCCGAACGCGCCCGCCGACACGATCGGCTTCCACGGGCCGAGCATCCTGGCCGACATCGGCGCGCCGTCGCCTGGCAGCCCGCTGACCATCAGCCTCTACGCCGAAACCGGCGGCCTCACCCAGGATTCCAGCGTGAACGGCCCGGTGAACCTGACCCTGACGCCGCCGCCCGGCGTCTCGCCGCCGTCAGGTTTCCCCAGCTCGGTGGCGCTGACCAACGGCCTGGGGTCGTTCACGGCGACGTTCCCCGCGGCCGGTTTCTACCGGATCGCGGCCACCGGGCCGAACGGCAGCCTCGGCTGGGTAACCGTGGATGTCGGGGTCAATGACAACACCGCTCCCCCGCAGTTATCAGGAGATTTATTTGAAAAAGAAAGAAAATCGCCGAACGGTGCCCGGCGAACCCCGCCCACCCGGCGGCCTTTCGCGGCCGCCGGGTGGGCGGCGTGGAACACCAGGCTCGTGGCCAGCAGGCGCGGCCCGGCCTCATAGCCCACACTCGGACAACGGGTCATGAGATGACGTCTATGGGAGCAGACCCAGATGGAGGTCACGCCGACCACTCCCAGCCGGGTGCGGTTCAGCGACTGCTACGATCCTGGGCAGCAGGCCACATCGAGGGCCCGGATCAAGGGGCAGTGTGAGGCAGCGAGTCTTTATCGGGAGTTCTGGTGAGGCCCTCGATATCTCGTATGCCGTTCAGGGGGAGCTGGACCGCGATTTCGATGTGACAGTGTGGAACCAAGACGTCTTCCGCCTGTCCCATGATGCGCTTGACTCATTGCTCCAGGCCCTGGATTCTTCCGATGCCGGAGTCTTCATCCTGAAACCCGACGACGTGACCGAGAGCCGGGGTGAGTCCCGGCTGACCGTGCGGGATAATGTCACGTTCGAGCTGGGCATGTTCATTGGCCGCCTCGGCCGTGACCGGACTTTCATGCTGCTGCCCAGCGAGCCCGCCATCCAGCTGCCGAGCGATCTGGCCGGCATAATCACCGCACGTTACGACCCTGACCGGTTCGACCATGAGCCGAGCGCGGCGGTCGGGCCGGCCTGCAGTCAGATAAGGCGGGCCATCAGGACCGTCCAGGTTCGCATGGACACCGAGTCAAGACCCCGGGTCCGCCTGGACCGGGCAATGAGCCGGATGAGCAGGGATCTGGAACTCCTTCTTGCCGACCGCGCTGCACCAGCCGAAGACCGCAGCAGCACCCAGTGGCCGGATGCGGTGACCCTCCGGCTGAACCGGGCTGACGTGTGCATCGAAGCAGGGCGCATCCAGGACTACCTGTCCGACGACTCACGGGCAGTGATAGCACTTCCCGCCAACGAGTACTTCGACGACAAGTGCATCTCGGATACGAACAGCACACTCGGCGCCTTCATCCAGCATCATTTCAGCGAGAATGTCGCCGGCTTCGTGCGGCAGGTGAAGGCCGAGCTGAGAGACGTACCCGCACAGCGGGTCGCCAGGGCGGAGCGCAACGTCGACGACAGCTACGGGATCGGGGAGGCGGTATTCCTCAGCGTGCCGCCAGCGGGCCAGCTGATTCTGGTGTCGGCCACCACCGAGCGGACGGGGATCGGGCTGCGTGCCGAGCCACACTTCCTGTACGCCGCACTCGAGGGAGTCGCCGAGACGATGAACGAACGGCGGCTCAATTCACTCACCATGCCAGTGCTAGGATCCGGGCACGGTGGAATGCCATTGCCTATCGCCCTGCTGTTCAACCTTCTCGCGGTACGCTCCATCTTGACCGAAAACCTCGGCAGGCATATGCGGAAGATCCGCATCGTTGTCTTTGACAGAAATGCCGACGAGATATCGCGGGCAACCATGGATAACATAGTTTCATATATGTGAATACGAGTTAACCAGGACAGGAGCGGATTCCGGGATTGCCGATGACAGACTCCTACCGGCTCGAGCGCTTCGTGACCGCGCAGGACGCTGACGGGACGTTCCAGCACGCGGTGGCCGAACTGCAGGCCGGCCGCAAGAGGGGACACTGGATGTGGTTCATCTTTCCGCAGATCGCGGGCCTGGGCCAGAGTTCGATGTCACGGGAGTTCGCGATCTCCTCGCTGGCCGAAGCGCAGGCCTACCTCCGGCACCCGGTTCTCGGCCCACGGCTGACCCAGTGTGCCCAGCTGGTCAGCAGCATCGACGGGAAGACCGCGGCCGAGATTTTCGGTGCCGTGGACGCGATGAAACTCCGGTCGTGCATGACGCTGTTCATGAGCGCCGCGCCGGATGAGCCCGCCTTCCGGTCCATACTCGGCAAATACTTCGACGGCTCACCCGACGAGAACACGATCAGCCTGCTGTGACCGGTTAATTACGTCCGGCAGAGATTGAGGATGCCATGGCGGCCAGGATCGGCACGCCTGGGATTCCCGCTCCGCCGCCGGCCGGGTTCATCCAGGGTGGCACGCGGCTGCGGGCGGTCCCGCTGGTGCCGGAGATCCGGCTGCACCAGGCCGGTGAGCCGATCGAGCTGTGGCAGCGTACCGAACGGGTGGCCGGGCGGACCGGCCTCGATCTGCCGTTCTGGGCGTTCGCCTTGGCGGGCGGCCAGGCGCTGGCCCGCTACCTGCTGGACCATCCGGGGGTTGCCCGGGGCAAGCACGTGATCGACATCGGTTCCGGTTCGGGGCTGGTGGCCATCGCAGCGGTTATGGCCGGGGCGGCGGCGGTGACCGCCTATGACATCGATCCGCTCGCCGTCGCGGCCATCGGTGTCAATGCCACCGTCAACGGCGTGCGGGTGCCGGCCGTCTGTGCCGACATCCTGGATCAGGAGGGTATGCCAGCTCCCGGTACCGAGCTGGTGCTGGCGGCCGACGCGTTCTACCAGCGTGACCTGGCGGCCAGGGTGATGCGGTTCCTGGACCGGTCGCGGGCCCGCCAGGTCGCCGTCCTCGCCGCCGACTTCGGCCGGGCATACCTGCCCCGTGAGCGGCTGACCCCGCTGGCCAGCTACGACGTGCCGGGCCTGCGGGCGCTGGAGGACAGCGACGTCAAGCACACGACCATCTGGGCACTGCGCGAATAAGGCGGGCTGGCGGGCGCCTCGGCTCAGCGCAGCGCCGGGGCTCAGCGCAGCGCCGGGGCTCAGCGCAGCGCGGGTGCTACGGCGAGTTCGCTGAGCGGTACCGGGTGGCCGTGATCGCAGCGCACGACGACGTGGGCGGGGGCGCCGCAGCCGGCATGGGTCAGCTCGACTGGTGCCCGGCCGTCCGGTGATACGTACTTCGCGCCCCATTCGAACAGGCTGAGCACGACGGGCATGAGGTCGCGGCCCTTGGTGGTGAGCCGGTACTCGTAGCGGGTGCGCTGCCCTGGCACCTGGTAGGGCTGGCGTTCGAGCAGGCCATCACCGGTGAGCTCGCGCAGCCGGGCGGCCGCAACGGCCTCGGTGATCCCGACCCGCTCGGCGAAGTCGTCGAAGCGGGTGGTGCCGTAGTAGGCCTCGCGCATGATCAGCATCGCGGACCGGGTGCCGACAACCCCGAGCGCCCCGCCGACCGGGCAGCGGTCGGCCCGCCAGGCCGACCGGTTGGCCAGACCGCCCTCGAGGATCGCTGTGCCGTTCGTCATACCGCCCACTCTAGCTTGCGTTGACCATAGTCAGCTAGCTACAGTGCTGGCTATGCCAGGCAAAAGTCAGCATCATGAAAGCCAGCGCTGGGGCGTTGTCCTCGTGGTCGCCTCGCTGGCGGCGTTCATGGCCAGTCTCGATGTGTTCATCGTCAACGTCGCCTTCCACGCCATCGGCGCCGACTTCCGCGGGGCGGCCCTGCCCCAGCTGTCCTGGGTGCTGAGCGCCTACGCGATCATCTACGCGGCGCTGCTCGTGCCCGCCGGGCGGATCGCCGACCGGTACGGCCGCAAGGGCGGGTTCCTGCTGGGCCTGGCTCTGTTCACGCTGGCCAGCGCCGCCTGCGCGGCCAGCCAGGGAGTGTGGTGGCTGGTCGCCTTCCGGGTTCTCCAAGCCATGGGTGCCGCGCTGCTGACGCCGGCCAGCCTGGGCCTGGTGGTCGCCGCGGTGCCCACCCAGCACCGCCAGCGCTCGGTTCGGATCTGGGCGGCCACCGGCGCGGTGGCCGCCGCGCTCGGCCCGGCCGTGGGCGGCATGCTGGTCGAGGCCTCCTGGCGCTGGGTGTTCCTGGTCAACGTGCCGGTCGGCATCGCGGCGCTGGCCGCGGCGGCCGTGTGGGTGCCGCGCTCGCGCGACGAGTCGGTGACCCGGCTGCCGGACGTGGCCGGCGCGCTGCTGCTGGCCACCGCCATCGGCGCCCTCACCCTGGGACTGGTCAAGGGCCCGGACTGGGGCTGGGGCGGTGCGCGCACCAGCGTGGCGTGGGCAGTGGCGGCGGTGGGCCTGGCCGGGTTCATCGTGAGCTCGGCGCGGCATCCGGCGCCGGTGATCGCGCCGGCACTGCTGCGGGTGCGCGCGTTCGCCTGGTCGAACGTGACCGCCCTGCTGTTCGCAGTGCCGTTCGCCGTGGCCCTGCTCACCAACATCCTGTGGATGCAGACCGTGTGGCATTACTCCGCGATCGAGACCGGTTTCGCGGTCGCTCCCGGGCCGCTGATGGTGCCGGTCTTCGCCGCTGTCGCGCACCGGCTGGCCCGCCGGATCCCGATCGGCGTCATCGTGGCCATCGGGTGCCTGCTGTTCGCGGCCGGCAGCGTGGTGACCCTGGCCCGGGTCGGCGCGGCCCCGGATTACGCGGCCGGACTGCTGCCGGGCTGGCTGATCGGCGGGGCCGGTGTCGGGTTCGCGCTGCCGGCCATCCTGTCCTCGGCAACGGCCGACCTGCCGCTCGCCCAGGCGGCCACCGGCAGCGCCGTGGTCAACATGAGCCGGCAGATCGGCACCGCCCTCGGGGTCAGCCTCGTGGTGGCCGTGCTGGGCACCCCGGTCGGCTACACCGCAGCGCACACCGCCTTCCAGCACGCCTGGTGGGTGCTCGCCGCCGTGGCCGCGCTGGCCGCACTCGCCGCGCCCGGGATGACCCCGGCCCGGGCTGTGGCGCAGCCGCAGGCCGACGGCGCCGCCGCCGTCTCCAGGGCGCCGGTGGGCGGATGAGCCCGGCCGTCCAGGACCTGGCGCCGCATCAGCGACGACACCCCCCGGCAGGTCAAGGCCGCGCTCAATGTATTAGTCAGAGTTTCCGGCCGTCTCCCATACGCGTCAGCGCGGCTGTCGCTCTCGACATATGTAGGCTACATATGTAGGCTGAGCATGTGAAGATGACTGGGCCGCTGGAGCGGGTGCTGCGGGCGTTCCTGGACGATCCGCAGGCGCCGCGCTACGGGTATGACCTGATGAAGGCGGCCGCGCTGAAAAGCGGCACCCTGTACCCGCTGCTGGGGCGGCTGGAGGAGGAGAGGCTGGTCACCTCTGCCTGGGAGACCCCGCAGCAGGAGGGACAGCGGCCACGGCGCTACTACCGGCTGACCGGCGAGGGCATCGAGGTAGCCAGGCTAGAACTGGCCCGGCTCCCCTCTGGCAGCAAGGCGTCCCGCCCCGGCCGGCCGGTACCCGGGAGCCTGGGGTGAGAGGCGAGCGGTGGCTGCTGCGGCTGGGCGATTCCCTGGTACGCGCCGCCTCCCGGCGGCTGCCCAGCCGGGTCCGGGACGACCGGTACCGGGAATGGACGGCCGAGCTGCCGGTCATCCTGCACGACCCCGACGGCGGGATCTGGCCACGGCGGGCGGCCCGGATGCTGGGCTACGCACTCGACACCATCCGGGGAACCACCCTGGCATCCCACCCTGCCCGACGCCGCGGGACACACCGCGGCAGGGCCGGCAACCCGTGGCTGGACGCGCTCTTCTCGCTGCTGAGCATCACCCTGGTGGGGCTCTATGTCTATTTCACCGTGACGTCCAACAACGGTCTGGGCTTCTGGGTGACCATTTGGTTCGCCGGGAGCAGCGGCCTGGCCAGATATGCCATCACGCGGCGCCACAGGACCTCCCGCTGGTGGGCGACGTCGGACCTTTGGGTACCGGCCGGCGGGATGCTCGTGGCAACCGGGAATCTCGCGGTCATCGCAGCCCAGGAAGCTCACTGGCGGGCCGGCCGGCTGCACGCGGTCGTGCTCGTCGGCTACGGCGCTGAGGCGGCCGGCGTCATCTGTCTCGGCATCGCTCCCGTGGCCTGGCTATGGGTCCGCAGACAGCACCGGGCACAGCGGCGTCAGCCACCATCATCTGGGGAGACCAGGCCGGTTTCGTAGCCGAGGACGACGGCCAGCCGCCCAGCCGATATGTTCTGCTCCCATGGCGGGGAAGGAAAACGGCGGCAAGCGGTCCTCCATCGAGCGGATCCAGCGGCTGGAGCGCCTGGAGCTGGAGCGCCTGGAAGAGAAGGCGCGCAAGGAAGAGCGGCGCAGCCAGGTCATCGCCGGGGTCAAACCGGCCGGCGGGCGGCACGACCTGGTCGACCGGGTTGAGCAGGTGACCAAGTACCCGCTGCTGCTGCTTGGCATCGCCTGGCTGGTGGTCGCGGTGACCGTCGTCACGGCCAAGGTCAACGGCACGACCTCGATCTCGCTGGTGGCCACCCTGTTCACGCTCTGGGTGATCCTGCTGGTGGAGTACCTGGTCCGCCTGGTGATCACCCCCGATCCGAAGGGCTACCTCAAGCGGCGGTGGGTGGAACCCGTCACCGTGGTGCTGCCGCCGCTGCAGGGCTGGCACCTGATCGGCATCGAGCGGATGACCCTGCTGATCCGCGAGGCACAGCTCCGGGTGGCGTTCATCCTCAGCCACCACAGCCTGTTCCGGGTGCTCATCGCCGCGACCGGGAGCCTGTTCCTGGGCGCCTGGCTGGTGCTGCTGTTCGAGGAGAACACGCCGGGCGGCAACATCCACAGCTACCCCAGCGCGCTGTGGTGGGCCATCGTGACCGTGACGACGGTGGGCTACGGGGACAGGTTCCCGGTCAGCGAGGGCGGCAGGATCGTGGCCTCGGTCCTCATGCTGGTGGGGATCGGTCTCATCGGGGTGCTCACCGCGACCGTCGCCTCGGTGTTCATGAAGGAGCACACCGACGACAACAAAGAGGTCTACAAGCAGGGTCACGCCGACATCAACCAGCAGCTTGCCGTCATCAGCGAGCGGCTGGCCGATGTGGAGCGCCGCCTCGGCGCCACCCCGGCCGAACTGGCCGCCGTAGACACCAGCGCCGACACCGAGGACGGCGCCACGCCGGGCGCTGCGGGATCGTCTCCGGCCTGAGCATGGCAGTATCTGCGGACATGAAGGGCACTCTCACCCAGGCGGGCGGTACGGCCACCGCCGCCACGCCGCAGGCAATCGATCAGGCAGTCGCCGGTGGCGAGTTCTTCTGGCTGGATCTCAACATCCACGACCCGGAGCCCGAGGACGACGTGTCCGCGATGCTGACCAGCACCTTCCACTTCCACCCGGTGGCTGTGGAGGCGGCGGACAAGTTCGGCCAGCGGGCACGGATCGACGAGTACGACGGCTTCGTCCACATCATCGCCTTCGGCATGGCCGACGACGGCAAGAACGTGGCCGAGGTGCACTGCTTCGTCACCGGGACCGCCATCATCACCCTGCACCACGGGAACTGCTCGGTGCTGGCCGGCGTGCGGGAGCGGCTGGCCAGCCACCATTCCACCGGGGTGGCACCGGCTCAGGTAGCCGTCGCCTACCTGATCATGGACACCCTGGTCGACTCGTTCTTCCCGGTGCTGTCCGACTTCGACGACTTGATCGACGACCTCGAGAGCGCCATCCTGAAGACGCCCACCGAGCAGCAGCTCGGGACGCTGTTCGAGATGAAGCGGCTGATCCTGACCATCCGCAAGGTCGTCACGCCGCAGCGGGACATGATCGACAGCCTCAACACCGGCATTGTGTCGATCCCGGGCATGACCGACGGCGGCGTGGCCTACTTCCGCAACCTGTTCGATCACCTGATCCGGATCAGCGACATGGTGGACGGGTACCGTGACCTGGTCGGCGGCGCCATGGACACGCACCTGTCCATGGTCTCCAACCGGCTGAACGTGATCATGAAACAGCTCGCCATGATCGCCACCCTGTTCCTGCCGCTGAGCTTCCTGACCGGGTTCTTCGGCCAGAACTTCGCCTGGCTGACCGGCCACGCGCAGGCCAACCTCGGCGAGTTCATCGGCCTCGGCATCGGCCTGGAGCTGGTCGCGATCCTGCTCCTTGCCTGGCTGTTCAAGCGCCGCGGCTGGCTAGGCAGCGGCCCCACGGCCTGACCGGGCCGGCCGGCGGCTGCGCCGCGCCGGGATCGTGGCCGCCGCGTCGGCGTCGCGGATCGTCAGCGCGACCACCACGGCGATCGCGTCCATGGCGGCCGCGAGCAGGAACGCGACGTGGTAGGCGGTCAGGTTGGGCGCCGCCCGTCCGGCCACCACGTGCCGCGCGCCGACCGCGACCACGGCGGTGGTGAGCAGCGCCACCCCGGCCGCGCCGCCGAGCTGGCGGGCGGCGTTGAACATGGTGGACGCCCGCCCACTGGCCTCCCGGGAGACCGTGGCGAAGGCGGCACCCTGGGCCGGCACGAACACCTGCCCCTGCACGAACCCCATCGCGAACATCAGGCCCCGCATCCACCACAGGCTGGTGGCCGCCCCGATCAGCGCCATCAGCGCGATCGTGATCGTCACCCCGGCCAGGCCGAACGCGATGTGGCGGCGCGGCCCGAGCAGCGGGTACAGCACCCGGCTGGCGAGCTGGGCGCCCAGCATGACGCCGAACGCCTCGGGGAACGTGCTCAGCCCTGAGCCGAGCGCGGACAGTCCCCGGCCGTCCTGGAAGAACAGCGAGACCAGGTAGAGGCTGCCGAGGAAGGCCGCCGAGCTGAGCACCATGACGCCGCTGCAGGAGCGGAACAGCCGGTTGCGCAGCAGCCGCAGGTCGATCAGCGGCCGCTCGCTGGCCAGCTCGGCCCGGACCAGCACAGCCAGGATCACCACACCAGCCGCGATGGCCGCCAGCACCCTGGCTGAGTCCCAGCCGGCCACCGGCCCCTCGGAGACGCCGTACATCAGCGCGCCGAACCCGCTTCCGGCCAGGGCGAACCCAGCCGCGTCGAACCGGCCGGGCCGCTGCTGCGCGCCGTCCTCCAGGAACAGCAGGCCGAACAGCAGGGCCGCCGCGCCGAGCGGCACGTTGACGTAGAACACCCAGCGCCAGGACGCCTCGGTGACCAGCAGGCCGCCGAGCACCGGGCCGATGGCCGGCGCCAGCGTGGTGGGTATGGTCAGCAGGCCGGCCATCCGGATCCGGTCCTCGGGCGGGAACACCCGCAGCAGCATGGCCAGCCCGACCGGCGCCAGCATCCCGCCGCCCATGCCCTGCAGGATGCGGAAGATCTCAAGCGCGGTCAGCGAGGTGGCCGCCCCGCACAGCGCGGAGGCGCCGGTGAACACGACGATCGCGGTCAGCAGCACCCGCTTCCCACCGAACCTGTCGCCCAGCCACCCGGACGCCGGAATGAACACGGCAAGGCTGACCAGGTAGTAGATGGCCACCGTGTCGACCGACGTGGCCGGGACACCGAAGGTGCGGCCCAGCGTCGGCAGCGCCACATTGACGATGGTCGCGTCCAGGATGGAGACGAACATCGCGGCCACGTACACCACGCTGACGGCGATCTTCTGGTTCATCCGCCCGCCAGCCAGCACGAGGTCAATGGAATCACGCGGGCCACGGTGGGCAGCGACCGGGCGCCCCGGCCAGTGTTAAGACCGCGAACGCTGGCGGTCAGTCCACGCCCTCGGCCAGTGTGTTCCAGAACATCAGCTCATAGGCCTGCACCAGGCCGGCCCAGACGGGTGCCCTGACGGGCCAGCGGGCCGACGTCCTAATATGTCCGCTCATGGATGATCAGCTCCCGCCGCGCCCGGTGGCGCTGCGCCCGGTGACCGAAGACGACCTGGCTGTGATCGACCGGCTGGCCAACGACCCCGAGGCGGCCGGGCCGCACGAATGGTACGGCTGGAGCGATCCGCACGTGTACCGGCACCGGTGGCTCGAGAACGGCCTGCTCGGCTCGATGGGCGGCATGCTGATGGTGACCCGCGGGGCCGAGGTGATCGGCTTCGTGAACTGGCGGCAGATGTCCACCGGGCAGATCTCCTACTGCTGGGAGATCGGCATCAGGCTGCTGCCGGAGGCCCGCGGCCAGGGCGCGGGGACCCGGGCGCAGCGGCTGCTGGCCCGGTACCTGTTCGCGCACTCCCAGGTCAACCGGGTCCAGGCGGCCACCGAGATCACCAACGCCGCCGAGCAGCGGGCGCTGGAGAAGGCCGGGTTCACCAGGGAGGGTGTGCTGCGCGGCTTGGGCTACCGGGACGGCCGCTGGCGCGACGGCGTGCTGTACAGCGTGCTCCGGGACGAGGTGGATCTCACCGGCGGCGCCTGAGGCCCGCGCTGAGGGGTCGCGTGCACCGTTCGGTTACCAAAAAAGTTATTAAAAATGTGACAAGACGTAAAAACGCCTGTAACGGCGAGCCACCCCGGACACCAGGCTGTCACCCGCACGCCTTAACGTGGTCGATGACCCAAGAGTATGCGCGCAGCCCGCGGAGGCTTCATGACCGAGCAGGACTTCCTGACCCTGACGGACAGCCGGACCGGCCAGGAATACACGATCCCGATCACCGACGGCACGATCAGGTCCACCGACCTGCGGCAGATCAAGGTACACGAATCTGACCACGGGCTGGTCAGCTATGACCCAGGGCTGTTCAACACGGCCGTGGCCCGCAGCAGCATCACCTTCCTGGACGGCGAGGCCGGGGTGCTGGAGTACCGCGGCTACCCGATCGAGCAGCTTGCCGCCAACGCGACCTACCTGGAGGTCGCCTACCTGCTGATCTACGGCCATCTGCCGTCACAGGACGAGCTGGCGGCGTGGACCGAGGACATCTCCATGCACACGTTCGTGCATGAGAACATCAAGAACTTCATGCAGGGCTTCCGCTACGACGCGCACCCGATGGGCATGCTGCTCGCATCGGTGGGCGCGATGTCCACGTTCTACCCGGATGCGAACGTGTTCGACAATCCGGAGGTCATCGAGCTGCACATCCGGCGGCTGATTGCCAAGCTCCCCACGCTGGCCGCGTTCGCCCACCGGCACAACCTCGGCCAGCCCTACGTCTACCCGGACAACGAGCTCAGCTACACCGCCAACTTCCTGGCCATGCTGTTCAGGATGTCCGAGCGGGAGTACAAGCCCGACCCGCGGATCGAGCGCGCACTGGAGACCCTGTTCATCCTGCACGCCGACCACGAGCAGAACTGCTCCACCACGGCGGTGCGGGTGGTCGGCTCCGCGCATGCCGACCCGTACTCCTGCGTCGCGGCCGGGATCTCCGCCCTGTACGGCCCGCTGCACGGCGGGGCCAACGAAGCCGTGCTGAAGATGCTGGTCAGGATCGGCGACATCGAGAACGTGCCCAGCTTCATCGATGGCGTCAAGGGCGGCAAGGAACGGCTGATGGGCTTCGGGCACCGGGTGTACAAGAGCTACGACCCGCGGGCCAGGCTGATCAAGCAGGCCGCCGACGACGTGTTCGAGGTCAAGGGCACCAGCCCGCTGCTGCGGATCGCGCTCGAGCTGGAGAAGCGGGCACTCGAGGACGAGTACTTCGTCAGCCGCAAGCTGTACCCGAACGTCGACTTCTACTCCGGGCTCATCTACCAGGCGCTCGGCCTGCCCCAGGAGATGTTCACAGTGCTGTTCGCGATGGCCCGGACCAGCGGCTGGGTGGCCCAGTGGCTGGAGATGATCAGAGACCCGGAGCAGAAGATCGCCCGGCCGCTGCAGATCTACACCGGCGAGCGCGGGCTGAAGTACCAGTCGAATAAATAGTTGCCATCAAGCAACTAGTTGCAGGTAGAGTGTGAAGACGTGCGAGGTGACGCGGCTACCGAGGGTCTGAACAACAGCGATATGGAGAGCAGAGGCGACCGCTACAAGTGGGTCGCGCTCTCCAACACCACGCTGAGCGTCACGATGGCGACCATCGACGCGTCCATCGTGATCATCGCGATGCCGGCCATCTTCCGCGGCATCCACCTGAACCCGCTGACCCCGGGCAACGTGACTTACCTGCTCTGGATGATCATCGGTTACCTGCTGGTGCAGTCGGTGCTGGTGGTCACCCTCGGCAGGCTGGGCGACATGTTCGGCCGGGTGCGCATCTACAACCTGGGCTTCGTGGTCTTCACCCTGGCCTCGATCGCGCTCTCGCTGGATCCGCTGCTCGGCCAGGGCGGTGCGCTATGGCTGATCGGCTGGCGGTTCGGGCAGGCGTTCGGCGGCGCGATGCTGATGGCCAACTCGGCGGCGATCCTGACCGACGCGTTCCCGGCCAACCAGCGCGGCATGGCGCTCGGCATCAACCAGATCTCGGGCATCTCCGGCCAGTTCATCGGGCTGCTGCTCGGCGGGCTGCTGGCCGCCTGGGACTGGCGCGCGGTGTTCTGGGTGAACGTGCCGATCGGCGTGTTCGGCACGGTGTGGGCCTACCGCAGCCTGCGCGAGATCGCCACCACCAGGCGGGCGAAGATCGACTGGGCGGGCAACGTCACGTTCGCGCTCGGCGCGGGCATGCTGCTGGTCGCCATCACCTACGGCATCCAGCCGCACGGCGGGCACCCGACCGGCTGGACCAACCCGTGGGTGATCGGCGGGCTGGCCGGCGGCGTGGCGACGCTGGTGCTGTTCTGCCTGATCGAGACCCATATCGCCGAGCCCATGTTCCAGCTCGGCCTGTTTAAGATCCGGGCCTTCGCGGCCGGCAACCTGGCCAGCCTGCTCGGCTCGATCGCCCGTGGCGGGCTGCAGTTCATGCTGGTCATCTGGCTGGCCGGGATCTGGCTGCCGCTGCACGGCTACGACTTCGCGGTCACCCCGCTGTGGGCCGGGATCTACATGCTGCCGCTCACCGCGGGGTTCCTCATCGCCGGCCCGATCTCGGGCACCCTGTCCGACCGGTACGGCCCGCGGCCGTTCGCCACCGCCGGGCTCACGCTCGCCGCGCTGTGCTTCGTCGGGCTGATGCTGCTGCCGGTGAACTTCTCCTACTGGCTGTTCGCGCTGCTGATCCTCGGCAACGGGATCGGCTCCGGCCTGTTCGCCGCGCCCAACACCGCCGCCATCATGAGCGCGGTGCCGGCCCGGCACCGGGGCTCGGCCTCCGGCATGCGGTCGACCTTCCAGAACTCGGGCATGTCGCTGTCCATCGGCATCTTCTTCTCGCTGATGGTCGCCGGACTGGCGTCCACCCTGCCGCGCACGCTGACCAGCGGCCTGACCGCCCAGGGCGTGCCCGCCGCGGTGGCCGCGCACGTCGGCCACCTGCCCCCGGTGAGCACGATGTTCGCCGCGCTGCTCGGCTTCAACCCGATCCAGAACCTGCTGGCGCCGTCGCACGTGCTGGCGCACCTGCCGGCGCACAACGTCGCGGTGCTCACCGGCAGGCAGTTCTTCCCGCACCTGATCTCGGCGCCGTTCCACCACGGCCTGGTCATCGTGTTCAGCGCGGCCGCGATCATGTCGGTGACCGGCGCGCTGGTCTCGCTGCTGCGCGGCAAGCGGTTCTACTACGACGACAAGGTGCCGTCTGCAGGCGGTTCGGCCGCCATGGTCCCGAACGGCCTTGGCCTTTCCTCCCCCGCGCCGGGAATGAGCGGCGACACGCCAACCGTCCCGGCCAGGAGGGATAGCGAGAGCGCGCCCGGCGGGTAAAGTGGACGTGTGCCCCGCTACGAGTACCGCTGCCGCGCCTGCGGTGACACGTTCGAGCTGAACCGGCCGATGGCTGAGTCCTCGGCTCCGTGCACCTGCCCGCAGGGCCACGACGACACGGTGAAGCTCCTGTCCACGGTCGCGGTGGGCGGCCGTGCCGCCGGTCGTTCTGGCGGTCCCTCCGGCGGCGGAGGCTGCTGCGGCGGGGCCTGCGGCTGCCGCTGATCCCCGGATGCGTCAGATGAGACAGCCCGGCTGTCTCGCGTGGCGCAGCGCTCCTGCGGTCTCGCCTGATTCCCTTATCTCGAAGGTGAATCGCACGTACGGAGGCGAGGACGATGGCCGTGAGCGTGGCTGTACCGGCGGAAGCAATGAGAGGGCGATACAGCTTCGGTGACGATCATCTCGGTGCCGACCGTGAGGCGCCAGAGCGGGGGCCCGCCCAGAACCAGATCGCCGAGATGGCCGTGCTGCTCGGCAACACGCGCGGCAGCGTGATCCTGGGCGGAAGCGTTCTGAGCGCGCTCACCATCGGCATCGCCCTGGAGGCCGCGTTCTCGCCCTCCGTACTGCGCCCCGGGCTGGCGGGCGTGGTGGCCGCCAGCCTGCTCGGCTGCGTGATCGTGTGCTGGCTCCGGGCC
>DASXMU010000043.1:0-4283 GCA_036495485.1 Streptosporangiaceae bacterium | reverse complement strand
CGGCCGGAAAGACACCCTATGACCGCGAGCCGGCGGGCGGCTGGGACGTGCTGGAGCAGGCCAGCGAGCTTGCCCGCAGCGGGCAGCCGTTCGCGCTGGCCACCGTGGTCTGGCGGCAGGGCCCCTCGTCCAGCCAGCAGGGATCGCGGGCGATCATCACCGCCGCCGGGGAGCTGCATGGCTGGATCGGCGGGGCCTGTGCGGAGCCCACGGTCATCCGTGAGGCGCGCGAGGTGATCACCGAGGGGAAGCCACGGCTGCTTCTGCTCGGCGAGCCCGGCCAGTTCGGCGCGGTGCCCGACGGGATGACCGTGGTGCCGATCTCCTGCCAGAGCGAGGGAGCGCTCGAGGTCTACATCGAGCCGATCGTCCCGGCCCCGCGCCTGGTGATCGTGGGCCGTTCCCCGATGACCCAGACGCTGGCAGGCATGGCGGGCTCGCTCGGCTGGCAGACCTCGGTGGTGGCGGGCGAGGACTTCCGCACCGCCGACGCCGACGAGCGCTCGATGGTGGTGGTCGCCACCCAGGGGCACGGCGACGAAGAGGTGATCGAGCAGGCCGTCGCGGCCCGTCCCGTTTATCTGGGGCTGGTCGGGTCACGCCGGCGCGGCGCCGTGATTCTTGGATATCTAACGGAAAGAGGCGTGCCGGAGCACGAGCTTAAGCGCGTCAAGGTGCCGGCCGGCCTGGATCTCGGCCGGATCACTCACCAGGAGATCGCGGTCGCGATCCTGGCCGAGCTCGTCCAGCTACGGGCCTCGGGAACGCTGGCTGCCGCTGCCGCCCCGGCCAAGATGGCCGCTGGTTCACCGGCGGAGGCCATCGACCCGGTCTGCGGGATGACGGTGACGGCCGGGCCGGCCGGGCACCCGGTGGCCCACGACGGTGAGACCTATTACTTCTGCAGCACCAGATGCCGCCGGGAGTTCGGGAAGGACCCGGCTGCCTACACCAAGAAAGAGTCCCGATGCTTATCAAGAACGAGTTCGACGTAGCCGCGCCGGTCGAGAAGGTCTGGGACTTCTTCAGCAACATTCCCCAGGTGGCGGCATGCCTGCCGGGTACCGAGCTGACCGGGGATCTGGGCGGCGACAAGTACAAGGGCCAGGTCGCCATCCGGATGGGGCCGGTCCGGCTGCAGTTCGGCGGGACCGCACACATCACCGAACGCGACGAGGCAGCCCACCGCATCGTGGTAGACGCGACCGGCAGCGAGGCCAAGGGCAGGGGGCAGGCCAGCATGGTGGTCACCGCCACGCTGACCAGGTCGGGCCATGGCACCAAGGTCGCGGTGGCCCAGGACCTGCAGCTGGCCGGCGCCGCCGCGCAGTACGGCCGGGGCATGATCACCGACGTCTCCTCGGTGCTGATGAGCGACTTCTCCCGCAACCTGGCCGACCGGATCGACCGGGCCGGACGCGGCGAGTCGCTGGACGCCGGTCCGGCGGCCCAGGCCCGCTCCGCCAGCGGCCTCGCCCTGGGCCTGCGGGCGGCGCGGATGGCGCTGACGCGCGTGTTCCGCAGATTCTTCGTCCCGTACGACAAGACCTACGCGAGCTGAGAATGTTATTTAAACGTCCCGATAGTGGGAGTTTCCACTGGCCAGAGTCCTAATAACAAGATAATTAATGTGTTTGAATAATATTCTGAGGGAGAACGGCCATGGTGCTGTGGTGGATCGGCAATGCCATCCTGCTGGTCATAATTCTGCCGGTGGTGATCTGGCTGCTGAACCGGGTGCTCGCCGCGGTCGAGCGGATCCGCGGGGCCACCGACGAGATCCTCACCGGCGGGGTGAACCTCGCTGGTCAACTGGAAGGCGTGCCCGAGGCGCTGGCCGTCACGGACAAGACCATCGAGGAAGTCAAGGTCGGCGCCGTCCGCTACGCCGGCTCCGTCGCCAAACTGCTCGGCTGACCCAGCGGGAAAGGAGCACAGCCATGCCCGCAGCCGCCTGGATGACGATCATCGTCGCCGCCCTGATCATCGCGATCACGGCGGTCGGCCTGCTCAGGGTCATCTTCCACCTCAAGCACGTGCGCGAGACCCTGGTCGCGGTCACCGGAGGCGTCCAGGTCGTCGCCGGCCGGACCAGCACGGTGCCGGACAGGCTCACCTCGGTGAACGCCAACCTCAAGCCCGTCCGCGACTTCTGCGAAACGGTCTGAGGCCACGATGGAGAACGCTATGAACGCCCACACAATGGTTCTGGCCTCTGGCTCGTTCAGCAGCACCGGCTGGTGGATCGGCTACACGATCGGCATCATCGTCGTGCTGGCCGTCGTCGCGCTGGTCACGCCCATCCTGCTGCTGGCCCGCTCGATCGGCAAAGACGCCGAGGCGATCAACGACTCACTGACCCGGTCGGTGCACAACACCGCGCCGCTGGCCGCACTGAGCACAACAATCGAGCACGCGACGATCATCATCGCCGGGCTGAAGCGCGGCCGGGAAAGGCTGGGAGGCTGACCATGGAACCCCACATCCTCGCGATGAACTCCACCGAGCACACCCTGTGGGTAACCGCCATTATCGTCGGCTTCGTCGTCGTGCTGGCCGTCGCGGCCCTGCTCAGCCTGCTGATCTACCTGGTAAAAATCATCGACCGCCGGGTAGTCCAGGTCCGGGACACCCTGAAAGCGGCCGCGGCGAACACCGCGAGCACCACGCTCATCCCCCAGGTCGCCGACGGGGTGGAAGCTGTCCTGGCCGAAGGCCTCCAGCACCACCTGTTCCTCGGCCGGGTGCTCGGAAAGGTAAAGTCATGACGCTGCTGGTCGTCCTGTCCGTCGTAGACATCGTCCTGCTGGTGGCGGGACTGGCCTTCTACCTCTTCTGGGTCGGCACCCTGCTCACCCGGATCGCCGCGAACCTAGAGGAAAGCGCGGAACTGGTCCGCACGATCGTGAGCCACGCCGAGCTGATCGGCCCAGGCGTAGAGCACATCAACCAGACCGGCGGCGTAGTAGCCGGCGCACTCCCCCTCCTCTACGGCATGGCCGAAGGCATCGTCACCGGCGTAACCCCCCGCGAAGCCCCGCCAGAGCACCCCGAGCCCGCCCGCCCCGCCTCCGGCACCCGCCGCTCCCGCCTGCTGGCCACCGTCGGCTTCGACCTCGACAGCTGAGATCCCGGCAGAATCAACGCCGCGACTCTCCACGCGGGTCCGTGGTCAAAATAATGATCAGATGTGCGGCACCAGTGAGTTCGCCCCACTCGGTCAGTGGGCTGGGCTCGCCAGGCAGCAAGCTCACGACAAGATCCGCGTCTGGAGACATGCTCTGGCTGCTCAGCCTGTGAGTGCGGATCGTGTTCGCGATCCAGCCAATTGCAGCACCAGCACCGAACGCCACCACAACCGCTTCCACGATCATCTTGCTCGCCTCCGTCTGGTCGATCTTCCGAGCGAGGGCCCAGCCGATGGCGGCCTCGCCGGACACGCCGTCGGCTGGGCTGACGTTAGGGTTCGAGCAGAGAAAACGGGCCACTGCCCAATGACTGTGACCCGCTCTGACACAACGACGACCGGCCGCCCGGCCCGCCCCGGGGCCTAAGCTCGGTGGATGCCCGCGCCGATAACTGATCATCGATCTCCGCCTTCCAGGCCCGTACTGCAAGCCTACAGATGGGATTCCCAGAAGATAATTCCCTTACACCTAATTTGCACTTCCTCCTTCCCGCAGGTTAAGACAAGCCAGCAGGTCAGAGCGTTCGCATCGCGCACAATATGACGTTCAGGCACGTCAGGCCGTTGAGGAAGAGGCTGGAGAAAGCTGCGGTCCGGGCCAGATCGGAGTACGGTGTTGCGTTATGGGATTCCCAGAGCGGAAGATCTTTCTTTGCGCTTGCAACCCAGTCGACGCTCTGTGGTCGCGTGAGGTTCGGTCAGCGGGGACTCGACGGCAGGGCGGCGGACCATGGACAAAGTTACCGGGCCGCTAGGGCCCAGGCGCCGCATCGCTGCCACCCTCCGGCGACTGAGGGATGACTCGGGCAAGACGCTCGAAGAGGTCGCCAAGGATCTGCTCATCTCAACAAGCAAGCTGTCCAGGCTCGAGAACGCTCAGGGCAAGCCCCAGGCCCGGGACATCAGGGATCTGATCCAGTACTACGGCCTCACGGGAACCCGGGATGCCAGGAATCTGCAGCGCTGGGCCGCCGCCGCCAAGGAGCCCGGCTGGTGGACCGGGTACGACGATGCCGTACTCCAGAACTCGCTTGATGCGCACCTTGCCTATGAAGCGGATGCCATGGTGGCCAGGGTGTACACACTTCCGTTCCTG
>DASXMU010000042.1:0-7185 GCA_036495485.1 Streptosporangiaceae bacterium | reverse complement strand
GCTGTGGGAGGCCGGCCAGGTAAGCGCGGCCATCGAGGTCGAAGCGATGTGGAACGAGCTGGGCGGTCAGTATCCGTTCTCGCTGTGCTGCGGCTACCCGGCACGGGCGGTCACTGCCTCCCGCCACCGGGACGCCCTGGCCGAGCTATGCCACCTGCACGCCCTGGCCGTCGGCACCCCCGACGAACCGGGTTAATCCGCGGCCCGGTGGTCGTGGCCGCACCGTTCCAGGACCTGGACGAGATCGCCGCCGCGGCCAACGACAGCACCTATGGCCTGGGCGCTGGCATCTGGACCAGGGACATCTCCAAGGCGCACGCGCTGGCCAAGAGGATCCGGGCCGGCGCGATCTGGATCAACTGCTACAACGTGTTCGACGCCTCGCTGCCGTTCGGCGGCTACAAGCAGTCCGGCTGAGGCCGCGAGATGGGCCACGAGGTCCTGCTCACGCCCGGCTACCAGCGAGTCTGGCGCCTGCCCGGGCTGGCCGGGGGGGCTAGACCTGCCCTCGCTCCCCGGCGGCCGCTTCTAGACGTTTGCGCAGGCCATTGCCCTTGACTTCATAGTTCGGAAAGTATACGAACTAAGTTAGGTGGACACGTCGCTCTGCTGGCTTGCGTGGGCTGGCTTGCGTGGGCTGGCTTGTGTGGGCACGTGCTCTGCGGCCTGGCCGCAGCAAGGAGTTGACCGCCATGACGCATCTCATCACACGCTCCCGGTTCGCTTCGGCCGCCTCGGCGGTGGCCCTGCTGTCCCTGGTGTCTACGGCCGCGCCGGGGGTGCTCCGGCATGGCCCGCAGGCGGCAGTCCTTACCGCGCACCAGACCAGCAGGCCGGCCCAGACCGGGGCCAGCGACATCGCCGACCTGGGCACGAACGGCTGGCGGGTGGTCAGCAGCGCGGTCGCGACCCAGTCCGGGGCGGCGATCTCCACGCCGGGGTTCAATGACGGCTCATGGCTGCCGGTCAGCAACGACGACGCCGGGGCGCCTGGCACCGAGATCGAGGCGCTGGCGGCCAACGGGAAGTGCCCGGGCGACACCAGCTTGCAGCCGGTCAACCTGAGCACCGCCAGCCCGCACAGCGTGTACTTCGGCGAGAACATGAAGCTGTGCTACGGGTACGAGCGGCGGGTCGAGAAGGATACCGACCCCCGGTTCGACGTGCCCTGGTGGTGGCGCACCGACTTCAACCAGGATCTGGGCAGCAGGCACAGCGCCACCCTCATCGTCAACGGGGTGATCGGCGCGGCCGACGTATGGCTGAACGGGCACGAGCTGGCCACCTCGGCCACCGTGACCGGCGCCTACACCAGGTTCACCTTCAACATCACCGGCCTGGCCCGGCAGGGCACGAACTCGCTGGCCATCGAGATCCTGCCCAACGACCCCAACAAGATGTTCACGCTCGACGACGTGGACTGGAACCAGATCCCGCCGGACAACAACACCGGCATCGAGTTCCCGGTCCAGCTTGAGGTCGACGGCGCCCTGTCAGACGGCGACGCCTACGTGACCCAGGATGACGCGGCGAACCTGAGCAGGGCCGCGCTGACCGTCAGCACCGAGATCACCAACCACACCGTCACCTCGCAGGCCGCGACGGTGACCGCCACGATCACCCCGCCCGGCGGCGGGACGCCCATCGCGCTGAGCCGGGACGTATTCGTGCCGGCCAGCACCACCAAGACCATCACGTTCACCCCGGCCAGGTACCCAATGCTGACGGTCCAGCACCCGAAGGTGTGGTGGCCCTACCAGCTCGGCGGGCAGCCGCTGTACAAGCTGGCCACGTCGGTCATGCAGAACGGCAAGGTGCTGAACTCCACCGGCGAGACGTTCGGCATCCGCACGGTCACCTCCTACCTGACCGGCAAGTCGGCCGCCGAGCCCGCCGGCGCCAGGGCGTTCAAGGTCAACGGTGTGCCGATCGTGATCAGGGGTGGCGGCTGGTCGCCGAACATCTTCCTGCACTATTCCAGCGCCGACACCAGCGAGCAGGCCGCCCTGATGAAGAACCTGGGCGTCAACGCGATCCGGCTGGAGGGCCACATCATGCCCAGCCAGTGGCTGCGGCAGATGGACCGGGCAGGCATCCTGGTCAATGCCGGGTACCAGTGCTGCGACGCATGGCAGCTTCAGGACAGCGGGCTGACCAGCACCGAGGACTACCACCTGCTGGCCCTGTCGGCGCTGACGATCGGCGAGAACCTGCGCAACGACCCCAGCGTGTTCAGCTTCCAGTGGAGCGACGACAACCCCCTCGGCCGGCAGGAAGCCGTGACCGTCAAGGCGTTCGGCCAGGCCGGTTTCGACGACCCGGTGATCGCCTCGGCCGAGTACAAGAAGGTCAGCCCGCTCGGCTGGTCGGGCGAGAAGGAGGGGCCGTACAACTGGGTGCCGCCGGCCTACTGGTACGACACCACCCACCACGCCACCCACGACAACAGCCAGACCAACGCCGGCGGCTCCTGGGGATACGACAGCGAGCAGAGCGCCGGGGACACGGTACCCACCCTGGACTCGCTCAAGCGGTTCATGACCCCCGGCGAGCTGGCCAAGCTGTGGCAGGATCCGCTGGCCAACCAGTACCACCTGAACTACGAGCCCAGCTGCAACCACAGTTACTCGTTCGGCACGCTGTGCCTGTTCGACCAGGCGCTGACCGCCAGGTACGGCAAGGCAGCCAGCCTGGCCCAGTACGTCGAGCTGGCGCAGGCCCAGGACTACGAGGACACCCAGTCCCAGTTCGAGGCGTTCATCGACCATTCCGGCAGCAAGCCACTGCCGTCCACCGGGACGATCTACTGGCAGATGAACAAGGGCTTCCCCAGCCTGCTGTGGAACCTGTACAACACCGACGGGGACCAGGCCGGCAGCTACTTCGGCGCCCAGGAGGCGAACCGGAAGCTGCACGCGCTGTACGCGCGGGACAACGGCACCGTGACGCTGGACAACCTCAGCAACCACACCCACTCCGGGCTCTCGGTGGAGGCCAAGGTGTACAACCTGGCCGGGACCCTGCTGGACGACCGGACCGCGAAGAACATCACGCTGGCCAGCCAGCAGGTCAGAACCAACGTGCTCACCCCGAAGGTGCCCACGGCGACCACACCACCCCAAGCCGCCAAGACATACTTCGTCGAGGTGCTGCTGTCGCAGGGCGGGAAGCTGGCCGACCGCAACGTGTACTGGCTGTCCACCCAGAAGGACGTCGTGAACTGGGACGCCACCATCGGCAACCCGTCGGCCACCCTGTCGCGGTACGCGAACCTGCAGGCGCTCCAGACGCTGCCCAAGGGGGCGGTCTCGGTCACCGCGTCCACGGCGTCCAGGCCGGGCCCGGACGGCGCCAACCTGGCCACCACGGTCACCATCAAGAACACGTCCGCCGCGCACACGGTCGCGTTCCTGCTGCGCGCCGACGTCCGCCGGGGCACCGCCAGCGGCGGCCTCCAGGCTGGTGACAACGAGCTGCGGTCCTCGATCTGGACCGGCGACGACATCACGCTGTGGCCGGGCGAGTCGCAGACGCTGACGGTCAGCTACGACTCCGTTGATCTGGACGGCGCCACGCCGGTGATCACCGTGTCCGGCTGGAACGTCCCGCAGATGAACATCGCCGCTCCGGTGCCCGCGTCCTAGCGGTGGGCGCCGTTCGCCGGTTTTCTTTCTTTCCAAAAAAAGAAAAACAGCAAACTACGGAAAGCGCGGGGCTGTGCTTACTGGGACGTTCGGTTTCGTCAAGAAACCCACTACGGCCGCTCCAGCACCACCTGCACCGGCACTCGGGCAGGCCAAAATCACCTGCCCTCGCTGGCCGGTCTTGACGAACCCTCACGGGGGGCAGCTCTCCCCCGGCAGCCGTTAACCCGCTACCGTGGCGGCATGGACAAGGTGATCGCCTCGGCGGCCGAAGCGGTCGCCGACATCGGTGACGGTGCGAGCCTGGCCGTCGGTGGCTTCGGGCTGTGCGGGGTGCCGATCGTGCTGATCGCGGCCCTGCTCGAGCGCGGCACCACCGGCTTTGAAACGGTCAGCAACAACTGCGGTGTCGACGACTGGGGGCTGGGGCAGCTCCTGCGGGCCAAGCGGATCCGGCGCACGATCTCCTCCTACGTGGGCGAGAACAAGGAGTTCGAGCGGCAGTTCCTCGGCGGCGAGGTCGAGGTCGAGCTGGTGCCGCAGGGCAGCCTGGCGGAGCGGATGCGGGCCGGCGGGGCCGGCATCCCGGCCTTCTACACCCCGGCCGGGGTGGGCACCCAGGTCGCCGACGGCGGCCTGCCGTGGCGTTACGACGGCTCGGGCGGGATCGCGCTGGCCTCGCCGCGTAAGGAGACCCGCACCTTCGACGGCCGCGAGTACGTGCTGGAGCGGGCCATCGTCTGCGACTTCGGGCTGGTCCGGGCCGCCAAGGGCGACCGGCACGGCAACCTGGTCTTCCACTCCAGCGCGCGCAACTTCAACCCGCTGTGCGCGACGGCCGGGCGGGTGACCATCGCGGAGGTCGAGGAGCTGGTGGAGCCGGGCGAGCTGGATCCGGACGCGATCCACACGCCGGGGGTGTTCGTGCAGCGGGTGGTCGAGGTCGGCCGCGAGGGCAAGCGGATCGAGAAGCGGACGGTGCGAAGCTGATGGCGCTGACACGCAACGAGCTCGCCGCCCGGGTGGCCAGGGAGCTGCCCGACGGCGCCTACGTCAACCTGGGCATCGGGCTGCCGACGCTGATCCCGAACTACATCCCCGACGGGGTGTTCGTCACGCTGCAGGCCGAGAACGGTGTGCTCGGGGTCGGGCCGTACCCGGACGGCGAGCACTTGGACCCGGATCTGATCAACGCCGGCAAGGAGACGGTCACCGTGCTGCCCGGCGCGTCCTACTTCGACTCCTCCACCAGCTTCGGGATGATCCGGGGCGGGCACATCGACGTCGCCGTGCTCGGCGCCATGCAGGTCTCGGCCACCGGTGACCTGGCCAACTGGATGATCCCCGGCAAGGTCGTCAAGGGCATGGGCGGCGCCATGGACCTCGTGCACGGGGCCAAGCGGGTGATCGTGATGATGGAGCACGTCGCCAAGGACGGCAGCGCCAAGGTCGTGACCGAGTGCTCGCTGCCGCTGACCGGCAAGGGCTGTGTGCAGCGCATCGTCACCGACCTGGCCGTCATCGACGTGCAGCCGGACGGTCTGGTGCTGCGCGAGGTGGCGCCGGGCGTGACCGCCGAAGAGGTCCAGGAGAAGACCGAGCCGAAGCTGCGCATCGACCTGGCCTGAGCCCGGCGGCCTGGCCTGAGCCCGGCGGCCTGGCCTGAGCGCGGCGGCCCCGGCGCGGCCGGGGCTCAGGAGGCCAGGTGGCGGGCCAGGAAGGCGATGGCCTTGGGGACGGCGTCTTCCCGGTTGGAGCGCTTGGCCAGCCCGTGCCCCTCGTCGCCGTAGACGAGCAGCTCGCACTCCTGGCCGTGTGCGGTCAGCGCGGCGTGGATCTGCTCGGCCTCGCTCAGCGGCACCCGCGGGTCGTTGGCCCCGTGGATGATGAACAGCGGGGCCCTGATCTGGTCGATCCTGGTCAGCGGCGACGCCGCGTGCAGGAACTCGCGGTCGCGGGCCAGGGAGCCGTACTCACGCTCCCGGTAGGCGCGGCGGTAGGGCGAGGTATTTTCCAGGAACGTGACCAGCGAGGAGATGCCGACGATGTCCACGCCGGCTGCCCACAGCTCCGGCTGGAACGCCAGCCCGGCCAGCACCATGTAACCGCCGTAGGAGCCGCCCCACAGTGCCGCGCGGGCCGGGTCGATGCCCAGCCCAGGCAGGTAGGCGTGGATCGCCGTCAGATCGGCCACGGCGGACAGCCGCCGGGGCCCGTCGTCCGCGGAGTACCAGCGCTTACCGTAGCCGGTCGACCCCCGGACGTTCGGCACGACGATGGTGTGGCCGGCCGACGCCATGGCCTGGATGTAGGGGTTGTAGTCCTGCTTGGACTGGGCCTCAGGGCCACCATGGATGACCAGCACGGCCGATCCGGCCAGGGCCGGGTCGGTGTCCTGCGCGGGCCGGTACACCAGGCAGGGGACCAGCTCGCCGTCCTCGGCGGGAACCTTGTGCTGTTCGGCCACGGCGGGATGTTCGCCACCCCAGGCACGGGCCGAATGGGTGAGCTGGCGCACCGCGCCGGTCCCGGCGTCGGCGCTGAGCACGTCGTTGGGCATCGCGGCGGAGCTGATCGACAGCGCGAGCGTGCGCGAGTCGGGCGACCAGCGCGGATCGGGCCACCGCACGTCCACGACGGAACCGGTCACCGGCAGCGGCATGTCCCGCAGGCGCTCCCCGGTCTCAGCGTCGTGCACGCTGATCTGTGACGCGCCATCGTCGTTGCGCTCGACGAATATCTTGGAGCCGTCCGGTGACAGCCAGCCCAGCAGGTCGGCAGAATCGTCGGTGACCAGCCAGGTCCGCTCGCCGGTCGCCAGGTTGTAACGGGCCAGGCCGGTAAACTCCCGGCCGGTATTGGAGCTGAACACCAGCGCGCCGCTGCTGGGCAGCCAGCGCGGCCGGTTGTTCACGGCCAGGTCACCAGCGGGGCTGACCTCGGTGATGTGCTCGCCCTCCGGGGCGGTGAGGTCGACCAGCAAGATCTGTGTGGAGTACGCGACCGTGGGCAGCGCCACGTTGACCGCGAGCCAGCGCCCGTCCGGTGACAGGGTGGCCTCGTGGATCAGCCAGTCGCCCACGTTCACGGTCTGCTCGGCGCCGGTCGCCAGATCCCGGATGACCGGATCGAAGTCGACCCCGTTGCGCCGGTTCGTGAGATAAGAGATCTTGCCCGGCCGGACGTCGGACAGGCTGTGGATGAACCGGGGGTCGCGGACCACGGGCTCCAGGTCGCCGAGGGTGGCAGGTCCGCCGTCTCGCGGGAGCCGGAGCAGGGAAAGCTGGTACCGCTCGTTGCCACCCTCGTCGTGCACGACGATGATCGCGCGCTCCCCCGGGCCGTGCAGGTATCGCCCCCAGCGCGCGCCAGGGAGCGCGGTGAGGGGGACCATATCGCCGTTCGGCTGGATCTCGGTGAGCTGGACCGATCCGCTCGCATCGCTGCCAGCCAGGACGCGGCCCTCGGCGTCGATGTCAAACGCCCGGTACATGGGAACGGCAAGCAGCCGAGCAAGGTCCATAACCCGGCATTCTCACAT
>DASXMU010000041.1:0-1722 GCA_036495485.1 Streptosporangiaceae bacterium | reverse complement strand
GGTGGCGGCGTGAGCAGTTCCGCGGTCGTGACGCCGCCGTCCGCTGCCCGGCGCGCGGCGGCCCCGGACGCCGCCGCGCAGCCGGTCACCCTGCGGCGGGTGATCAGGTCGGAGTGGATCAAGTTCTGGACGCTCCGCTCCACGTGGGCGGTACTCGGGGCGGCGCTCGTGGGCATGCTCGTCCTGGCGATGGTGGTGGCCTACAACACCCGGCATCTCACCAGTAACCTGCAGGCCAACGACATCGCGCCGTCGGCCACCCTGCAGGGGTACTTCCTGGCAGAACTGCTGATCGGCGCCCTGGGCGTCCTTTTCGTCTCGGGTGAATACAGCACCGGCATGGTCAGGTCGACCCTGGTGGCGGTGCCGCGTCGGCTGCCTGTCCTGTGGGCGAAGCTGGTGGTGTTCGTCACGATCACTGCCGTGTCGATGATCACCGTCTCGATAGTGGCGTTCGTGTCCGCCCAGGCCCTGCTGTCGCACTACCGGACCGGCTTCTCGCTCAGCGATCCTGGCGTCCTCAGGGTCGTCATCGGAACCGGGGTCTACCTGACGCTCGTCGGCATGATCGGCGCCGCGCTGGGCTGGATCGTGCGGAGCACCCCGGGCGCGCTAGTGGCGTACTTCGCTATCGTGCTGGTGCTGCCGGTGCTGTTCGGCGACGCGCTTGGCAACTGGGGCAAGGAGGTCGCCCAGTTCCTGCCCGGTCAGGCCGGAGCCAGCTTCTCCACGAGCATCCCGGAGTCGTCCTACAGCCTGTCGCCCTGGGTCGGCTTGCTGGTGCTCGCGGGCTGGGTGGCTGTGGCCCTGGCCATCGCGGCGGGGGTGCTCCGCCGGCGCGATGCCTAGCGGCGGACACTGGGGATTGCCCGTGTCCCGAGCGCTGCTGCCCTCCTGGATGGCGGACAGCCAGCCAGCTGGGTCCCGGGCCAGCGCCGTCGGTGCGGGCCGAGATGGCGGGCCGGCTGGCCTTCACCCGCGCCTGCGCCACCGCCTAGTCCAGCGCCTCACCCAGCCGGAACGCCTTCACCTTCACCGTCTTGCGCGCTAGCACGCGCACATCGTGGTCGATCACCCCGATCGCCTGTTTCTCATCGGCCAGGTCAATCCCGCTCACCGCACCGTCGCGCGGCAGCCAGCTGGGCGGGGTTCGCGTCCCCGGCCCGCACGAAGTACCGGCGGATATGCCCAGCAGTACAAGTTGACCAGGCCGTCTGCCTGGGGTGCCCGAGGTCCCGGACACCGGGTCGCTGCGGCAGGATCTGCGCGCTCACGCATGCCCGATGCGCCTGATCTTTGATGTTGCCCGCAGCCAGCAGCACGCCAGTGTCGCACAGCAGCATCTCAGCGACCGAGCGGTACTGTGCCGTAGCGAAACGATCCCGTAGCGGAAGCGTGGCGGTGCGGCGAGGAGGATCAGCATGCGTCCTTTCATGGGTCAGCGCCGGCTTTCGCGAGCGATGGTCATCGCCGTGGCCGTGGCTGCCGTCGCGGTGGTGGCGGCCGGTGCCGTCCTCGCCGTCGCGCTGACCAGGCCCGCGCCGCTGACCATCCGTAACGTGCGCATTCCCGTGGTGGACCGGTCGCGGGGCAATCAGCACGTCGTGCTCGACGCCAGCTTTTTCCTGCCGCCGGGGGGCGGCAAAGTTCCGGCCGTGCTGCTGGCGCACGGATTCGGGGAGACCAAGGACGACGTCCGCCCGCAGGCCGAGGACCTGGCGC
>DASXMU010000040.1:0-1607 GCA_036495485.1 Streptosporangiaceae bacterium | reverse complement strand
ACGACGTGAAGGTGTACTTCTACAGCAACAAGGCGTTCGGCTTCGAGGGCAGCACCTACCGGGAGCCCACGGCCTACGAGGTCCAGTACTTCAACGGGTCGTCCTGGGTGGACGTCCCCGGTCAGGTGCAGAACCCACCGGTCCCCGCCCCGAACTACAACGACGTCACGTTCCCGCCCATCCACGCCCAGCAGGTACGGCTGCTGGTAACCCGCGCGCCCGGGTTCGGGGTAGGGATCAAGGAGGTCCAGGTCTTCGACAACCGCTAACCGGCGCCGCCTCATGGCAGGCTGTGGCTTGACCTGTTCTCTGCGGGGGGCTACCTGCCTGCCAGGCAAGGGTGGTGTAACCGGTGACGACGATGATGGCGCTGCGGGCGCACGCACGCGGTGGGCCGGAACAGCTCAGCTACGAGCCGGCCCCGGTGCCGGCGCCCGGCCCCGGGGAGGCCCTGATCGCCGTGCACGCCGGGGGGATTACCTTCGCCGAGCTGACCTGGGACCTGACCTGGACCACGCGCGACGGCCGCCGAGCTCACCAAGCTGGCCGGGCTGGCGGACGAGGGCAGGCTCAGGGCTGTCATCAGCCAGACCTTCCCGGTCAGTGACGGCAGGCACGCCTTCGAGACCGCTCGCCAGGCACGACCGCCGGGCAAGACCGTGCTGATCGTCCGGTAGGCCGCCACTCTTCCGGAAGCACGCCGGGCAACCCGGTCCTGGAGCGGATGTCCGTTCTCATTCGTCGTGTCAGGGAGCCAGCATCGTGAGCTGCTCACTGACATCTTCGTTAAGACAGCGGAGAGGCAATCCGGCTGGTGGCCGGCGAACCTGGATGTCGCCGCCTACGTCGCCGGAGCCGCCCGGTGACACCGCGCTGGTCTTCATCCGCCACGCCCGCCTGGCGGCCCGGCGGATGAAGACCGCACGAATCATCAGCAGGTATTCCTGTCCGCCGTCAAGCCCGCTGGCATCACGCCGACCACGATGACGGCGGCCTGTTCGTGTTCCTGTCGGCCGCTGTCATGCAGCGGTGTTACCGTCAGACCATGGCCTATCCGCTGCCTGCAGCCCAGACACGCCTGGGTGAGCTTGTCGCCCAGGCACGGCACAGCCACCGCCCGGTCACCATCAGCGAGCACGGTGAGCCAGTAGCCGCGCTGATCAGCATTGACGACCTCGCTGACCTGGAAGACCGCGCTGCGCTGGCAGCACACCTCGCCGACAAGGCCGCCGGCCGCCGCGGAGTCAGCCTCGATAACCTGGACGCCGCCCTCGACCGGATCGACGCAGAACCGTTGCCGTGAGCCTGACCGTCGTCTTCCGGGAGACGGCGCTGCGCACCTTGGCCCGCATACGCAGCGAAGATAAAGACCTGTTCACCCGCACCCGCCGCGCCATCATCGCCCTGGCCGACCAGCCCTATCCAGAAGGCGCGGTCGCATGGGGCACCACCAGCATCTACCGGCTGCACTCAGGCAGTATCCGGATCCTCTATGAAGTCGATGACGAGAACGCGACTGTATACGTCATCAACATCGGGATCATCGCCTGAACCCCGCTACGAGTCACCAGTCAGCACCACTACGAAATGTGACCCATCTACAACGT
>DASXMU010000039.1:0-2702 GCA_036495485.1 Streptosporangiaceae bacterium | reverse complement strand
GGCGGCCCAGGGCTGACCGCCGACGGCCGACAGCCAAGGGCTGACCGCCGACTGGCCGGCAGTACGGAGGCTGGCCGCCGCCTTCCCAGGCGATCACCGCCTAGCCGACCATTGCGTCCTTTCCACAGGGCGGGAAGCCCGTTTCCACAAGGCGCCGGCTGCCCAGCCACGAGGCGGCGGCGCCCCGCGATAATCGGATCAGCCGTTCGGTGTTTCGTCGTTCGGGAAGCAGGACGTGTACAAGCAGTTCTCCACCTCTGGCAGGAGGGATGCGGGTGGCACAGAAAAAGGTCCTCGGTATCGTGCTGGCCGGTGGCCGGGGAAGCCGGCTGGCCCCGCTCACCGACGACCGGGCCAAACCCGCCGTGCCCTTCGGCGGCCTGTACCGGCTGATCGACTTCGCGTTGTCCAACCTGGTCAACGCGGGCATCCTGCGGATCTGTGTGCTGACCCAGTACAAGAGCCACAGCCTGGACCGGCACATCAGCCTCACCTGGCGGATGAGCGGCCTGCTCGGCAACTATGTGACCCCGGTCCCGGCACAGCAGCGGCTCGGGCCGCAGTGGTACACCGGTTCGGCGGACGCGATCCATCAGTCGCTCAACCTGATCTACGACGACGAGCCGGACCTGGTGATCGTCTTCGGGGCCGACCACGTGTTCCGGATGGACCCACGGCAGATGATCGACCAGCACGTGGCCGGGGGCGCGGGCGTGACCGTCGCGGCCATTCCGGTGTCGCGGGAGGAGGCGACGGCGTTCGGTGTGATCCAGACCGGCGAGGACGGCCGGTCGATCGAGGCGTTTCTGGAGAAGCCCGCCGATCCGCCGGGCATGCCGGGCCAGCCCGACCAGGCGTACGCGTCGATGGGCAACTACCTGTTCAGCACCGACGTCCTGGTCGACGCGCTGCGCAAGGACGCGGCGGACACCTCCAGCAGGCACGACATGGGTGGCGACATCATCCCCATGCTGGTCAGCCAGCGAGCCGCCCAGGTGTACAACTTCCTGGACAACGAGGTCCCCGGCACTACCGAGCGGGACTGCGGCTACTGGCGTGACGTCGGGACCCTGGATTCATACTTCGAGGCGCAGATGGACCTGTGCGCCGTCCACCCGATCTTCAACCTGTACAACAGCCATTGGCCGATCTACACCCAGGTGCCCTCGCAGCCGCCGGCCAAGTTCGTCCACGACAGCGGCGACCGGGTCGGGCGGGCGATCAACAGCCTTGTCAGCAACGGGGTTATCGTGTCCGGCGGCCTGATCCGTGAGTCGGTGCTCTCTCCGGGGGCACGGGTGGACGACTGGGCTTCGGTGGAGCGCTCGGTCGTGATGCACAGCACCCGGATCGGGGAGCGCGCGGTGGTCAGGGACACCATCCTGGACAAGAACGTCGTGGTGCCCGAGGGCGTGGAGGTCGGCGTGGACAAGGCGCACGACAGAGCCAGGGGCTTCACGGTCTCCGAGGGTGGAGTGACCGTCGTTGGCAAGGGACAGCACGTCCCCAAGTGAGCACGTGCCCGGTGAACGCTGCATCGCGGCAGTCCTGGACCAGTAGACACGGCACCACGGCGAAGGTGGGATCACATGAGCACCGGAGGTACCGGGCCGGGCGGCAAGCTCAAGGTGGCGCTGCTGACCAGGGAGTACCCGCCCGAGGTGTACGGCGGGGCGGGCGTGCACGTGGAGTACCTGGCCAGGGAGCTGGCCGGCCTGGTCGACCTGACCGTGCACTGCCAGGGTGCTGACCGGGAAGGGGCGGTGGCGCATCGGCCGTGGGACCTGCTCGGCCAGGCGAACCCCGCGCTGCGGACGATCTCCACCGACCTCTCGATGACCGCGGCGATAGGCGGCGCCGGCCTGGTCCACTCGCACACCTGGTATGCGAACCTGGCCGGCCACCTGGCTGCGCTGCTGTACGGGGTGCCGCACGTGGTCACCACGCACTCGCTGGAGCCGTTGCGGCCATGGAAGGCCGAGCAGCTCGGCGGCGGCTATGCGCTGTCCTCCTGGTGCGAGCGCACGGCCGTGGAGGCCGCCGCCGCGGTCATAGCCGTGTCCGACGGCATGCGCGCGGACGTGCTCGCCGCCTATCCGGCCGTGCCGCCGGAGCGGGTCAGGGTGATCCGCAACGGGATCGACACCGGCGAGTACACGCCGGATCCCGGCACCGACGTGCTCGGCAAGTACGGCATCGACACCAGCAGGCCCTACGTGATCTTCGTCGGCCGGGTCACAAAGCAGAAGGGGCTGCCGGTGCTGCTGCGCGCGGCCGCCGGGCTCGACCCCGCAGCCCAGCTCGTGCTGTGCGCTGGGCAGGCCGACACCCCCGAGCTCGCCGCCGAGGTCGACGGCCTGGCCGGGCAGCTCACCGCCAGCAGGTCCGGGGTGGTGCTGATCACCGGCATGCTGCCGAAGCGGGAGGTCATCCAGCTGCTCTCGCACGCACGGGTGTTCGCCTGCCCATCGGTGTACGAGCCGCTCGGCATCGTGAACCTGGAGGCGATGGCGTGCGGGGCCGCGGTCGTGGCCTCCAGCGTGGGCGGCATCCCCGAGGTCGTCGTGGACGGTGAGACCGGCCTGCTGGTGCCGCCCAGCGACCCCGAAGCGCTGGCCGACGCGCTGAACATCCTGGTCCGCGACGGGGGCCTGGCCGCATCGATGGGCAAGGCCGGCCGGGAGCGCGCAGCCGCCGAGTTC
>DASXMU010000038.1:0-6829 GCA_036495485.1 Streptosporangiaceae bacterium | reverse complement strand
GCCGAGGAGGCGGAGATGCTGCGCGCGCTGGGGGCGCCTAGCCTCGACGCGCTCGTCGCCGAGACGGTCCCGGCCGACATCCGCTTCGCCGGGACGCTCGAGCTTCCGTCCGCCGTCTCGGAGGCGGAGGTGCTGGCCGAGCTGCGCGGGCTCGGGGCCAAGAACCAGGTCTGGAAGTCGTTCCTCGGGATGGGCTACTCGGACTGCTTCACGCCGCCCGTCATCCAGCGCAACATCCTGGAGAACCCCGGCTGGTACACGCAGTACACCGCCTACCAGGCGGAGATCTCGCAGGGGCGCCTGGAGGCGCTGCTCAACTTCCAGACGATGGTGGCCGACCTGACCGCGCTGCCGGTGGCCGGTGCCTCGCTGCTGGACGAGGCGACCGCGGCGGCCGAGGCGATGACCCTGGCCAGGCGGGCGGCTGGCAAAGGCAGCATCTTCCTGGCCGACGCCGACTGCCTGCCGCAGACCCTGGCGGTGCTGCGCACCAGGGCGGAACCACTGGGGATCCGCCTGGTCGTGACCGAGGTCAGCCCTGAGGTGATCGCCGGACAGCCCGAGGGTGAGCTGTTCGGCATGCTGCTGCAGTACCCGGGCGCCAGCGGGGTGGTGCGCGACCTGGCGCCGGCGATCGAGGCGGCCCACCAGCGCGGGGCCCAGGCAGCGGTGGCCGCCGACCTGCTCGCGCTGACGCTGCTGCGCCCGCCCGGCGAGATGGGCGCCGACGTCGCGGTCGGCACCACGCAGCGGTTCGGCGTCCCGATGGGCTTCGGCGGCCCGCACGCCGGCTATATCTCCGTCCGGGACGGTCTCAAGCGGCAGCTCCCCGGCCGGCTGGCCGGGGTCTCGGTGGACGCCGGTGGCCGGCCCGCCTACCGGCTGGCCCTGCAGGCCAGGGAGCAGCACATCAGGCGGGAGAAGGCGACCAGCAACATCTGCACGGCGCAGGTGCTGCTCGCCGTCACCGCCGCCATGTACGCGACCTACCACGGGCCCGGTGGCCTCACCGATATCGCGCTGCGGGTGCACCGGCAGGCCGCTGCCCTGTCCGCCACGCTGCGCCGCCACGGGCTGGACGCCACGGCGGACGGGTTCTTCGACACGGTCCGCGTGCGCTGGCCTGACGGCGCGGCCGGTGCCGTGGAGCGCGCCAGGCAGGCCGGCTACAACCTCTACCAGGCCGACGCGGACACGTTCCAGATCTCCTGCGACGAGACCACCAGCGAGGAGCAGGTCCGGGAGGTCGTGGCCGCGCTCTGCCCCGGCGCTGTCGTGGAGCAGGCGGCCGACGCGCTGCCCGTTGAGCTCCGGCGGACCTCGGAGTTCCTGACCCATCCGGTGTTCCACGAGTACCGGACGGAAACCGGGATGCTCAGGTACCTGCGCCGCCTGGTCAACTTCGACATCGCGCTCGACCGGTCCATGATCCCGCTGGGTTCGTGCACGATGAAGCTGAACGCCGCTGCCGAGATGGAGCCGATGAGCTGGCCCGGGTTCGCCGGACTGCACCCCTTCGCGCCCGCCGGGCAGGCCGGTGGCTACGGCGAGCTCATCGGCGACCTCGAACGGCTGCTGGCCGAGATCAGCGGCTACGACGCCGTCTCGGTGCAGCCGAACGCCGGCTCCCAGGGCGAGCTGGCCGGGCTGCTCGCTATCCGCGCCTACCACGCCTCGCAGGGCCAGCCGGAGCGTGACACCTGCCTGATTCCCGAGTCGGCGCACGGCACGAACGCCGCGAGCGCGGTGCTGGCCGGCCTGCGGGTGACCGTGGTGGCGTGCCGCAAGGACGGCGAGATCGACCTGGACGACCTGGCGGCGAAGCTGGGCTCGCTCGGCGAGCGGGTCGCCGCGATCATGATCACCTACCCGTCCACCAGCGGGGTGTACGAGGAGAACGTCACCGAGGTGTGCGAGGCCGTGCACGCCGCCGGCGGGCAGGTCTACATCGACGGGGCCAACCTGAACGCGCTGATCGGGCTCGCCCGGCCTGGCACCTTCGGTGCGGACGTGTCGCACCTCAACCTGCACAAGACGTTTTGCATCCCGCACGGCGGTGGTGGCCCGGGGGTGGGGCCGGTGGCCGTGCGGTCGCACCTCGCCGCGTTCCTGCCCGGCTGGGGAGCCGGCCAGGTGTCGGCGGCGCCGTTCGGGTCGGCGGGCATCCTGCCCATCTCCTGGGCCTACATCAGGATGATGGGCGGCGAAGGGCTGCGCGAGGCAACCCTGGTGGCTATCCTCGCGGCCAACTACGTGGCGGTCCGGCTGGCGCCGCACTACCCCGTGCTGTACACCGGCCGTGGCGGCCGGGTGGCGCACGAGTGCGTGATCGACCTGCGGCCGATCACCAAGGAGACCGGGATCACCGTGGACGACGTCGCGAAGCGGCTGATCGACTATGGCTTCCACGCCCCGACCATGTCCTTCCCGGTCGCCGGGACGCTCATGATCGAGCCGACCGAGAGCGAGGAACTCGCCGAGCTGGACAGGTTCTGCGAAGCGATGATCGCCATCAGGGAGGAGATCGCCAGGGTCGCTTCGGGCGAGTACGACCCGCACGACAACCCCCTGAAGAACGCGCCGCACACGGCCGAGATGCTCATCGCCGACGACTGGAAACACCCCTATCAGCGGGAGGAGGCGGCCTACCCGGGCGGCGGCGACCGGCGCGGCAAGTACTGGCCGCCGGTCCGCCGGATCGACCAGGCATACGGTGACAGGAACCTGGTCTGCTCCTGCCCGCCGCCGTCCGCCTTCGAGGATCCGGTCGTGGGAGGGCGGCATCGATGAGCTGGCCGGTCACATTGGCGATGGCGGGCACGGGATCCAGGGGGCGGACGTACGCGGGCTATGCCGAGCGCTTCCCCGATCGGGCCCGCCTGGTCGCGGTGGCCGATCCCCGGGCCGCAGGCCGTGACCGGATGGCCGAGCGTCACGATATCAATGATGCGCACCGGTTCGCCGACTGGCGCGAGCTGACAGAGCGGCCACGTTTGGCCGACGCCGTGGTGATCGCCACCCCCGATCTCGAGCATGCCGAGGCCGCGTCCAGTCTCGCCCGGCTCGGCTACCACGTTCTCCTCGAGAAGCCGATGGCGCCGTCAGCGGCGGCCTGCGCCGGCCTGGTCGAGGCAGCCGAGACATCCGATGTCGTGTTCGCCGTGTGCCACGTGCTGCGATACACGGCGTACACCAGGAAAGTCCGGGAAGTGATCGAGAGCGGACGGCTCGGCGACGTGGTCGGCATCGATCATCTGGAGCCGGTGGGCTGGTGGCACTTCGCGCATTCCTATGTTCGCGGCAACTGGCGCCAGACCGCCCTGTCCGGGCCCAGCATCCTGACCAAGTGCTGCCACGACCTGGACTGGCTGCGGCACCTGGCAGGCCGGCCGGCCCAACGGGTCTCCAGCGTCGGCGGGCTGCACCATTTCACTCCGGCCAACCGCCCGGCTGGGGCGGGGGAGCGGTGCGGCGACTGCGCTGTCGAGCCGGACTGCCCTTACTCGGCGCAGCGCCTCTACCTTGGGTTCCTCAAGGATCCGTCCCGCCACCGCTGGCCGCTGCCGATCGTGACCCCGGACCTGACCGAGGAGGGTGTGCGCCAGGCGCTGCGTGCGGGACCCTACGGCCGCTGTGTCTACGCCAGCGACAACGATGTGGCCGACCACCAGGTGACGACCATCGAGTTCGACGGCGGCCTGGTCGCCACCCTGACCATGAGCGCGTTCACGCCGATGGCCCGCCGGATGACCCGCATCATGGGCACCCACGGTTATCTTGACGGCGACGGTGGCCAGGTCACGGTGACCGACTTCGCCACCGGCCGCACCGAGCGTGCCGAAGTCTCCGCCGAGACCGACGACGAGAGCGCCAGCGGCGGTCACGACGGCGGCGACTACGGGGTGATGAAGGCCTTCACGCACGCCGTCGCCACCGGGGATACTTCCCAGATCCGCTCCACCCCGCGCGAATCCCTGGAAAGCCACCTGATGGCATTCGCGGCCGAGGACAGCCGCGCGTCCGGCGGCCACCCGGTGGCGATCAAGTTACCGGGTCAGCGAGTAGGTTCCGCGTTTGGGTAGCTGCCCCGGTCATGGCCGCACGGGCAGTTGGCGACAGCAGCAGTCCCTGATCTCGCAGAGGCTCACACGTACTCCTGTGTCCACGAGGCAGCCGCAGTCGGCGCAGTTCACCTTCATGTTTCCATTGTATTGACGGCTGCCAGCCGGTGACCGGGGCCGGCCCGCAGCGGTGGCTGGTGACCACCCCCAGGTTCTGGACGCTGCTCGGCTCGGCGACGGGCGTCGCGAATCCAGGTACGGCCTTCCGGGGCTGCACCAGCCAGCTGAGCATGCCCTGCCCCAAGAATGCGACATATACCGCATAACCATACGTGGCGGCCCGGTCGGCCGCAGAATGTGCCAGACGGGTGACCCAGGCGCCTGGCAGGGTGCCCGGATCCGCTCTACGCTTCCGCCATGACCGCTGAGGGCGACGCCGGCTCCGGCACGGCGCCAGAGATGGGCACACCCCTCGCCGCCCGGGCCGCCCGGCACGACCACCCCGACCGGCACGGCGCAGGAGCAGCAGGAGCGGCCGGACGCGTCGCCGATGGCATCCGGCACCTAGAGCAGGCGGTGGCCGCGTTCTCGGCGGCTGCCGAGTCCGGCGATACCGACATCGTGCCGCTCGCCATCGAGCTGCTCGCCAGGACGCTGCCGCTTTGTGAACGTGACGAGGAGTCGGCTCAGGTCTGGCAGCACGGGCTCACCCACCCCAACCCGGCCGTGGCCGCCGGTGTGCGGGAACGGCTGCGCCGCTCGTTCGGCAGCGACGAGCCCTCCTGGTGGGAAGAGTTCGTGGAGGCCGCCGTCTGCCACAGCACGCTCCCGCTGCTGACCAACGAGGTGTTCGGCGCGCTCGACCACATCTACGCGCTGGCCGCCGTGCCGCTCGCCAGGGGCGGCGCGCGGGCCAGGGAGCTGCGCGACGTGCTGGCTCAGGCGGTCCGGGTCCCGGTTGGTTACGTCTGGGGAGAGGACCTGCTGGCGAGCTTCCGCGACCGGTTCCGCGACGCCACCGGCACCGAAACCGATACCGATAACTGGCCCGAAGGCTGAGCAGCCTGGCCCGAAGCCTGAGCAGCCAGCTGGCCGGAAGCGTGAGCAGTCCAGCTCAGCCCCCGGCCAGCAGCAGAGGCAACCGCCCTGGCGGCGATCGTGGCCCGGCTAGCAGGCGCTGGCGCGCCGCAGCGCCGGGCTCTCGCGCCGCAGCGCCTAGCCTTCGGTCTGCAGGATGCCCTCGATATCCAGGACGATCTGCACCTTCTCGCTGACCGCCACGCCGCCGCCGGGGATCGGGCCGTTGTAGCTGACGCCGAAGTCCATCCGGTTGATCTCGCCGGTGGCCGAGAACCCGGCCCGGGTGCCGCCCATCGGGTCCGGCCCGAAGCCCTCGAGCTCGAGGTCCAGCGAGATCGGCCGCGTGGTGCCCCGGATGGTGAGATCGCCGTCGAGGACGAAGTTGGGGCCGTTCGCCCGCACGCCGGTGGACTGGAAGGTCATCTCCGGATGCGTCTCGACCTCGAAGAAGTCGGCCGAGCGGATGTGGTTGTCGCGCATCTCGTTGCCCGTGTCGATCGACCGCAGGTCGATCTTGGCGGTGACGCTGGACTGCAGCGGGTTCTCGCCCGTGACGAACTCACCCTCGAAGATCTTGAAGAGCCCGCGCACCTTGCTCACCATCATGTGCCTGACGATGAAGCCCACGTGGGAGTGCACGCTGTCGATGGTCCACTTGCCGGCCACATAGCCCGGGATCTGGACAACCTCGGCGGTCATGATGTCTCCTTGGTTACGACCGAATCGGTTTCGGAAAGTATGAAGGTACTGGATAGTGTCTTGGTTCTGAAGAGGAACTGCCACCTATCCTGGTACCTACTCATGCAACGCGCAAGACCGGTACACACAGGTGCCATGGTCACCCGGAGGTAACCGTGAACGTCGGAGGTATACCGCCGGCCGGAACCTGCCAGGCCAGTGAGGTGCTGGGCCGGGTTGGCGACAAATGGTCGCTGCAAGTGATCTTCTCACTGGGCGATGGCCGCAGGCGGTTCACCGACCTCAAGCGTGGCATCAGCGGCATCAGCCAGCGGATGCTGACGGTGACCCTGCGCGGGCTGGAGCGTGACGGCATCGTCACCCGGACCATCTACCCGGTCATCCCGCCGAGGGTCGACTACGAACTGACCCCGATGGGCCGCACCCTGCTGGACGTGGCTGGCTCGCTGGTCTGCTGGGCACACGCGCATCTGGATGAAATCGAGGCGGCACGGGCCGCCTACGATGCCCGCGAGCAACAGGGCGAACGGGCCAACACTGCATAGAGTTGGGCTGTGGCAGATCCGTCCAGCTACCGCCCCGCCCCCGGTACCATTCCCGAGTCACCCGGCGTCTACCGGTTCCGCGACGAACGCGGCCGGGTGATCTACGTCGGCAAGGCGAAATCGCTGCGCTCGCGGCTGAACTCCTACTTCGCCGACTTCGCCACGCTGCACCCGCGCACGCAGGGCATGCTGCGGACGGCGGCCAAGGTGGACTGGACCGTGGTCGGCACCGAGGTCGAGGCGCTGCAGCTCGAATACTCCTGGATCAAGGAGTTCGATCCCAGGTTCAACGTCAGGTACCGGGACGACAAGAGCTACCCCTATCTTGCGGTCACCCTGGATGAGGAGTACCCGCGGGTCATGGTCATGCGCGGGGCGAAGCGGCGCGGCACGCGGTACTTCGGCCCGTACTCGCACGCCTGGGCGATCAGGGAGACGGTGGAC
>DASXMU010000037.1:0-23497 GCA_036495485.1 Streptosporangiaceae bacterium | reverse complement strand
GAGCTGGCCGGGACCGCGAGCTGCTCGGCCAGCGCCCCGGGGCGGCCGCCCCGGATGCCGACCTCCTGCCGGTGCTCGCACACGTGCTGATGGCCACGCTGGCAGCGGCGGCAGACGCCGTCGCCCAGCATGGTGTCGCCGGTGACCCGCCGGCCGGCCCAGGACTGGGCGACGCCGTCGCCGAGCGCGGACACCCGGCCCGCCCACTCGTGCCCCAGCCGGATCGGGTACCGGGCGTGGCCCTGCTGGAGGTAGGCCATCTCGCCGGTGAAGAACTCGACGTCGGTGCCGCACACGCCGACGCGCTCCACGTCGACGACCACCTCGCCGGCCGCCGGCCGCGGAGCCGGGACCTCCTGGACCGAGCCTTCCTCAGGCCCGGTCAGCACGTACGCCCGCACAGTGGCATGCCTATCAGGTGCAACAGTGAGGGGTAGCCATCAACCCGATCCACCGGAGGCCAGAGTGGCGGAGCAGCGCAGCGCCCAGTGGTACGGCGGCACCGACCGCAATGCTTACATCCACCGCGCCTGGATGCGCCGTGGGCTGCCGGCCCACGCGTTCGACGGGCGGCCGCACATCGCGATCGCGAACACCGCCTCCGATCTCACCCCGTGCAACGCGCACTTTACCGAGGTCGCGGAGAGCGTCAAGCAGGGCGTCTACGAGGCCGGCGGCATTCCGCTGAACCTGCCGGTCGTCTCGCTGGGGGAGACGCTGGTGCGGCCGACCGCGATGCTCTGGCGCAACATGGCCGCGATGGCGGCCGAGGAGATGCTGCGCGCCAACCCGGTGGACGGCGCCGTGCTGCTCGGCGGCTGCGACAAGACGATCCCCGCGCTGCTGATGGCGGCGGCGTCGGTCGGCCTGCCGGCCATCGTCGTGCCCGGCGGGCCGATGCTCACCGGCACCTTCCGTGGCCAGCCGCTGGGCTGCGGCACCGACGTGTGGCGGCTGTCCGAGGAAGTGCGGGCGGGCACGCTGCCGCCGGCCCAGTTCACCCGGTCCGAATCGTCGATGATCCGCAGCCGTGGCCACTGCAACACGATGGGCACCGCCTCGACCATGGGCCTGCTCGCCGAGGCGCTCGGCATGGTGCTGCCTGGCCTGGCTGGGACGCCGGCCGCCGACAGCCGCCTGCTCGAGGGTGCCCACGCCAGCGGGCGGCTGGCCGTGGAGATGGTGCTGCAGCAGCGCACGCCAGCGTGGCTGCTGTCGCGCGGGTCGTTCCTCAACGCCATCGTCACCCTCGCCGCCATCGGCGGGTCGACCAACGCCGTCGTCCACCTGCTCGCCATCGCCGGCCGGCTGGGGATCGAGCTGAGCCAGGACGACTTCGACGCCACCGGCTCGCACGTGCCGCTGCTGGCCGACCTGCAGCCGGCCGGCCGGTACCTGATGGAGGACTTCTTCCGTGCGGGCGGGCTGCACGCGGTGCTCGGCCAGGTGCGCGACCTGCTCGACCCGGCCGCCCTTACGGTGACCGGCCAGCCGCTGGTCGATCACCTCACCGAGACCGGCATCTGGGACCGCGAGGTCATCCGGCCCCGCGAACAGCCGGTGCGGCCCGAGGCCGGCATCGCGGTCCTGTACGGCAACCTCGCCCCCGACGGCGCGATCATCAAGCCCGCCGCCGCCTCGCCGCACCTGCTCACCCACTCCGGGCGCGCGGTGGTGTTCGACTCGGTGGAGGACATGCGGGCCCGGATCGACGACCCGGACCTGGACGTTGACGCCGATTCGGTGCTGATCCTGCGCGGCTGCGGTCCCAAGGGCTACCCGGGCATGCCCGAGGTCGCGAACCTGCCGCTCCCGGCCAAGCTGCTGCGGCGCGGCGTGCGGGACATGGTCCGGATCTGCGACGGCCGGATGAGCGGCACCGCCTATGGCACGGTCGTCCTGCACGTCAGCCCGGAAGCCGCCGCTGGCGGGCCGCTCGGCCTGGTCCGCACCGGTGACATGGTCGTGCTGGACGCCCCAGGGCGAAGGCTCGGCCTGGACGTGCCCGCCGCCGAGCTCGCGCAGCGCACCCCCAGCGAGCCCGCGGTGGCCGGCTACGCCAGGCCCACCCGTGGCTGGGAACAGCTCTACGTGCGCACGGTCCAGCAGGCGAACACCGGCGCTGACCTCGACTTCCTCGTCGGGTCCAGCGGCCCGGAGGTCAGCAGGGAGTCACACTGACTCCAGCAGGGCCCATTCGGCCTTCGCGCCGGCCGTCCAGCGAGCGTGCAGCTCGGTGAACAGCCCGGCGGCCCGCTCGCCGCTCCAGGGCGACGGCAGCAGCTCCCTGGGCAGGGCCGGGTCGATCGCCGGGAAGCGCCGCCAGGCGTGCACCAGCTCCACCAGCCTGGCGAGCGGTTCGCCAGCGTCGCCGCCGAACTCGGTGAGGAACTCCCGGTAGCTCGCCTCGACCGAGCCGAGGTCCCAGGCCTGGCGCACCATGCTGGCCAGATCGGCGCCGCCCACGTGCTCGGCGACGAAGATCCGCGCATCGCTGACCCCGGCCATGGCCAGCAGCCGGCCAGCCTCCGCGGCCCGCTCGGTGTGCGGGCTGATCCACATGCCGGGGGCCGGGCTGCCGAAGCCGGCCCAGCCGAGCCGGCTGCGCAGCATGTGCCGGGTGGCCCGGTCGCTCTCCGGCACCCGGGCGAGCACGAGCACGACCCGCCCGTCCCAGAACGGGGCAGCCCCGTGGAAGCCGTAGATGCGCTGGGTGCCGTCGGTGAGGAGCTGCTCGGCGGCCGGGGTCAGCCGCCAGCGGGTGCGCCGGCCGTGGCGCCCGGCGGTCAGCCAGTCATCGCCTGCGGTGCGCATCAGCGCTTGCCTGGTGGCCTTCTCCTCGACGCCGAGCCGGCCCAGCACGTTGATGACCGTGGAGGTCCACACCGTGCCGCCGGAGGGCAGCACGAACTCGCCCAGCACGGTGAAAAGCAGCCCGCGTGCGCTGCCGGCCCCGGCCGCGTGCTGCCGGGACATGGCCTGCACCGCGGCGGCCTCTGCACTGCTCCGGGTCATGGGATGAATATACTACAAACTCTTGACGATACGTAGTCTGTGCGTAGAACATAGTAAGTGACGACAGGCCGCCCAGTGGAGGGACGACGCCATGACCAGCCTGGCCGCTCACGACCCTGACACCACTGCCAGCACAGCAGAGCCGGTACCGCGCGTCGAGTTCCGCACCACCCCGGACAACTACCGGCACTGGCGCCTCGAGCTCGACGGGCCGGTCGCCACGCTGACCATGGACGTCGACGAGCAGGGCGGCCTGGTCCCCGGCTACGAGCTGAAGCTCAACTCCTACGACCTCGGCGTGGACATCGAGCTGTACGACGCGGTGCAGCGGCTGCGGTTCGAGCACCCCGGGGTGCGCACCGTGGTGATCACCAGCGTCAAGGACAAGATCTTCTGTGCGGGCGCGAACATCCGGATGCTGGCCGGGTCGGCGCACGCCTGGAAGGTGAACTTCTGCAAGTTCACCAACGAGACCCGCAACGGCATCGAGGACGCGACCGCGAACTCCGGGCAGACCTACCTGGCCGCGCTGAACGGCACCGCGTCCGGCGGCGGCTACGAGCTGGCGCTCGCCTGCGACCACATCATGCTCATCGACGACCGGTCCTCCGCCGTCGCGCTGCCCGAGCTGCCGCTGCTCGGCGTGCTGCCCGGCACCGGCGGGCTCACCCGGGTGGTGGACAAGCGGTTCGTCCGCCGCGACCGGGCCGACTACTTCGCCACCAGGTCCGAGGGCCTCGGCGGCCGCAAGGCGGTCGAGTGGCGGCTGGTCGACGAGGCCGTGCCCAGGCAGAAGTGGGACCAGACCGTGGCCGATCGCGCCGCCGGGCTGGCCGCCAGGTCAAAGCGCGCGGGGGAGCGCGGCATCGAGCTGACCCCGCTGGCCAAGCGGCGCGACGGCGACGCGATCAGCTACAGCCACGTCGAGGCCAGGCTGGACCGGGCCGCCCGGACGGTCGCGATCACCGTCAAGGCCCCCGGGGCGGACGCGCCCGCCAGCGTCGCGGACGTGCACGAGCAGGGCACGGCCTTCTGGCCGCTCGCGGTCACCCGCGAGCTCGACGACCTGATCCTCGACCTGCGCACGAACGAGCTCGAGCTCGGCACCTGGATCTTCCGCACCGAGGGCGACACCGCCCGGGTGCTCGGGTACGACGAGCTGCTGCTCGCCAACCCGGGCGACTGGCTGGCCAACGAGATCGTGCACTACCTCAAGCGCACGCTGAAGCGGCTCGACGTGACCAGCCGCAGCCTGATCGCGCTGATCGAGCCGGGCAGTTGCTTCGCCGGGTCACTCCTGGAGCTGGCGCTCGCCGCCGACCGCAGCTTCCAGCTCTTCGGCGTGTTCGAGGAGGTGGATCCGTCCGCTGACCCGGCCGCGATCGCCGTCGGGCCGATGAACCTCGGGCCGCTCCCGATGGGCAACGGGCTGAGCCGGCTGCAGACCCGCTTCCTGGGCGATGCGGACGGCCTGGCCGCGGCGCAGGCGGCAGCGGGAGAGCCGCTGGAGGCCGAGCGGGCCGAGGAGCTTGGCCTGGTCACCTTCGCGCCGGACGACATCGACTGGGCCGAGGAGGTGCGCATCGCGGTCGAGGAGCGGACCTCGTTCAGCCCCGACGCGCTAACCGGTCTGGAGGCCAACTACCGCTTCGCCGGCCCGGAAACCCTGGAGACCAAGATCTTCGGACGGCTCACCGCCTGGCAGAACTGGATCTTCAACCGTCCCAACGCCTCGGGCCCGGACGGCGCGCTGCGCAAGTTCGGGACCGGCCAGCGGGCCGACTTCGACCGAAAGCGAGTCTGACATGACGACCGCCGCCGACTACACCGAGAAGATCCCGAACAACGTCGACCTGCACGAGGACCGCCGGCTGCAGCGCGCGCTGGAGTCCTGGCAGCCGAACTTCCTGTCCTGGTGGGAGTCGATGGGGCCGGCCCTGCCCACCGAGGACGTCTACCTGCGCACGGCGATGAACGTCGGCCGCGAGGGCTGGGCGCACTTCGGCCACGTCGCGATGAAGGACTACCGGTGGGGGATCTTCCTCGCCGAGCGGGACCGCGAGCGCCGCATCGCCTTCGGCGAGCACAAGGGCGAGCCGTCCTGGCAGAAGGTGCCTGGCGAGTATCGCGCCGACCTGCAGCGCCTGATCGTCATTCAGGGCGACACCGAGCCGGCCTCGGTCGAGCAGCAGCGCAACCTCGGCGCCACCGCCCCATCCCTGTACGACCTGCGCAATCTCTTCCAGGTCAACGTGGAGGAGGGGCGGCATCTGTGGGCGATGGTGTACCTGCTGCACGCCTACTTCGGCCGCGAAGGACGCGAAGAGGCCGAGCAGTTGCTGCACCGCAACTCCGGCTCGCCGGACGCGCCGCGCATCCTTGGCGCGTTCAACGAGGAGACCCCGGACTGGCTGTCGTTCTTCATGTTCACCTACTTCACCGACCGGGACGGCAAGTACCAGCTCGGCACCCTCAAGGAGTCCGGCTTCGACCCGCTGTCGCGGACGTGCGAGTTCATGCTCAAGGAAGAGGCGTACCACATGTTCGTCGGCACCACCGGCATCGACCGGGTGGTGCAGCGGACTGCGCAGGTGATGGCCGAGCAGAACACCGGCGACATCGCGGCGCACGGCGCGATCCCGCTCGCCATCCTGCAGAAGTACCTGAACTTCCACTACTCGGTGTCGCTGGACCTGTTCGGCTCCGAGACCTCCACCAACGCGGCCAACTACTACACGGCCGGCATCAAGGGCCGCTGGCTGGAGGAGCGGCGCAAGGACGACCACAAGCTCACCGACGACTCGATCATGGTCGACGCGCTGAGCGAGGGGCAGATAGGCCAGACCGAGGTGCCCGCGGTCACCGGCCTCAACACCGACCTGCGCCGCGAGTACATCGGCGACTGCCAGAGCGGTGTCACGCGGTGGAACCGGATCCTGGCGGGCGCCGGGCTGCCGCAGCGGCTGGCACTGCCGCACACCGCGTTCAACCGCCGGGTCGGCGCGTTCGCCGGCATCGAGGCCAGCCCGTCCGGCGAGCTGCTGACCGCCGGGGAATGGCACCGGCGCAAGGACGCCTGGCTGCCGGCCGAGGTGGACAAGACCTTCATCCGGTCGCTGATGCGGCCGGTGCACGAGCGTGGCAAGATCGCTGCCTGGATCGCCCCGCCCCCCCGCGGCGTCAACGGCAAGCCGTTCGACTACGAATACGTCCACCTGTCCTAGCAGGGCACGATGAGCTTCAACGCGTGTGGCCGAGGCCGAGCTGATCGACCTCGGCCGCGCCGGGCTGCCGTCCCTCAAGCGCCCGCGCCGCATCGTCTTCGTGGACGGCTGCCCGACCACGGCCACCGGCAAGGTCCGCCGGGTCGAACTGCGGGCGATGGCCGCGACTGTCCTCATCGACCCCCAGGATTGACCCATTCATCCCCGTTGTGGCTGAGGTCCGCGACAAGGCTGCCTCGGGACTTTTCTTTTTATATAAAAGGAAATTCACCGAACGAAACGAGACGAGACTAATAGCGGCGGCGGTCAGCCACCAGCGGTCACGGCCCTGAGCTCGTCCAGCGATTCCTGGATGAGCTGTGGCAGGTCGCGGCCGCCGGGCTGGCTGATCCAGCGTTCGAAGGCGATCCTGAAGACGGCGACGCCGGCCTGGCCGGCCAGGCCGGCGGCTGGGTCGGTGACGCCGCGCTGGCGCAGTGCGGCGGCGATGGCGGTGGCGAGCGTGGCCAGCTTGATCAGCTCACGTTCCTGCAGTTCGGCGTTGGCGGCGATGACGGCCTGACGCTGGCGGACCCGGTCCTGGTACTCCTGGAGGGTGGCCCCGGCCGCCCGGATGCCCGCGCCGACCACTTCGATGGGCGCGGTGGACCCGGGGGCGCTGGCCAGGGTGGTCACGATGAGTTCGCGCAGGGAGTCCTGGCCGCCGAACAGGACCTCGCGCTTGTCTGCGAAGTGCCGGAAGAACGTCCGCTCGGTGAGCCCGGCGCGCTCGGCGATCTCGGCCACCGTGGTCTGGTCGTACCCGCGTTCGCTGTACAGCTCGAGGGCGGCCTTCTCCAGCCTGCCGCGTGCGTTCGGCTCCCATCGGCCCATGGCCCCGATCGTACTCGATGACAGTGGCTGACATCACCTGTGCTAGGGTGATGACAGTAACTGACATCAGCTGGTCCCGTGTGGGCTGGGGTACCTGGAGGTTTCTCATGCATGTATTCGTCACCGGCGCGACCGGATTCGTCGGGTCCGCCGTCGTCGCCGAACTGCTCGGCGCTGGACACGAGGTCACCGGCCTCGCCCGCTCCGATGAGGCCGCCGCGGCGCTGACCGCTGCCGGTGCCGGGGTGCGCCGCGGCAGCCTCGACGACCCCGGCAGCCTGCACAGCGGTGCCGCCGCCGCGGACGGTGTCATTCACCTGGCCTTCAAGCACGACTTCAGCGACTTCGCCGCGGCCGGCGCGACTGACCTGCGTGCCGTCGAGACAATGGGGGAAGCGCTCGCCGGAACCGGCAAGCCCTTCGTGATCACCTCCGGCACCCTGATGCTCACCAGGATCGCGCCCGGGCGGGTGGGGACCGAACAGGACAGGCCAGACCCGCAGGCGCCGCCGCTGCCCCGGGTGGCCTCGGAAGCCGCGGCGCTCGCGCTGGCCGGGCGTGGGGTGCGGTCCTCGGTGGTCCGGCTCTCCCCGACCGTGCACGGGCCCGGTGATCACGGCTTCGTCCCGCGCCTCATCGAAATCGCCCGCGGCAAGGGCATCGCGGCCTACGTCGGCGACGGGGCCAACCACTGGCCGGCCGTGCACCGCCTCGACGCGGCCCGCCTGTTCCGGCTGGCCCTGGAGTCCGCCCCGGCGGGCTCGGTCCTGCACGGGGCTGCCGAGCAGGGCGTGCCGTTCCGCGACATCGCCGGCGCCATCGGCCGCCACCTGGACCTGCCAGTGACCGCCATCACCCGCGAAGAGGCGGACGCGCACTTCGGCTTCCTCGCCGCCTTCGTGCCGCTGGACAACCTGACCTCGAGCGCGGCGACGCAGGAGCTGCTGGGCTGGCGGCCGGAGCACCCCGCACTCCTGGCCGACCTCGACGAGGGTCACTACTTCGCGCCTGCAGCGGCATCGCAGTATCAGGCCTGAGGCTCCCTCGACCACGAGACGGCACAGGAGGTCTGGCCGGAGGCGGAGTCGGTGGCCTGGATTTGCAGGCTGGCCGGGGTGCCGGCGGTGCCGGTCTGGCTGCCGGGGTTGGTCACGGTCACCGTGCTGGCCGTGCTGCTCCACACGTTGGTGATCGAGGTGGCGGTCGCGGCGGCCCCGGCGTAGGGCAGGCCGTACATGTCCTCGATGGTCCGCAGCACGCTGTAGTGGTTGATCATGTTGCTGGTGATATAGAGGTAACTGAGCGCACGAGTTCATGATGAAACCACTGCTCATCGTTATCAATGAACTCGATCATGGTTTGTGGGGTGAGAAAGTACCGGGTGGGATCGGCTCCCTCGTGCCCGGTGATCCGCCGTAGGGCCGCTGGGCCATCGTTCGATGTTTTTCTTTGACAAAGAAATTTATCGACGAGCTTGCGCACCGATCGAGGGATGGAAGATGACCGCATGATTGCTCTGCATGGTCACCGTGGCGCGATAGGGCTCGCGGGTGCTGCCGCTCTGACCGCCGGGATGCTGGCCGCATGTGGCACGCCACACACGCATCCCAAACCGCCGTCCGAACGGGTGACCGGCGGAGCGGCCGGCACCTACGTTGTCCCGCCCGGGATCCACAAGATCAAGCACGTGATCGTGGTCATGCAGGAGAACCGGTCGTTCGACAATTACTTCGGCACCTACCCCGGGGTGGACGGTATCCCGATGAAGAACGGGGTGCCGACGGTCTGTGTACCCAACCCTCAGGGACCCTGCGTCCGGCCGTTCCACGACACGCTCGACCGCAACGGCGGCGGCCCGCACTCGGAGGACCAGGCCATCGCCGACGTCGACGGCGGCAAGATGGACGGGTTCATCCGGGAACGCGACGCGCTCCACAAGACCTGCACGATCGCCAGCGACCCGGCCTGCATCTCAACCAAGAAGCCCGATGTGGTCGGCTACCACACCGCGGCGGAGCTGCCGAACTACTGGGCCTACGCCAAGAACTTCGCCCTGGACGACCACATGTTCGAGGCGGTCAACTCCTGGTCGCTGCCCGACCACCTGTCCATGGTGTCCGCCTGGTCGGCCAAGTGCAAGAACCGCTCACCGATGAGCTGTGTCAACAACATCGTCGGCCCGTACGGGGTCACCCAGTTCAACAAGGCCGTGCACGATGAGCTCACCACCGGCAAGACCGATATCGACCTGGCCTGGACCGACATCACCTGGCTGCTGTTCGCCAAGCAGGTGAGCTGGGCCGCCTACATCCAGACCGGCACCCAGCCCGACTGCGGCGACGACCAGGACGAGACCTGCGCACCGGAGGCACAGAGCGCCTCGACCCCGGGCATCTGGAACCCGCTGCCGCTGTTCGGCGACGTCCAGCAGGACGGCCAGATCAGCAACGTCCAGAGCCTGACCAGCTACTTCTCCGCCGCCGCGGCCGGCACGCTGCCCTCGGTGAGCTGGATCACCCCCTCCGGCCCGGACAGCGAGCACCCGCCGTCCAGCGTGCACCAGGGCGAGGCCTACGTCACCTCGGTGGTCAACGCGGCCATGAAGAGCCCCGACTGGGACTCCACCGCGATCTTCCTAGCCTGGGACGACTGGGGCGGCTTCTACGACAACGTGGTCCCGCCGGCGGTGGACCAGAACGGCTACGGCCTGCGGGTGCCCGCCCTGGTCATCTCCCCGTACGCCCGCAAGGGCTACATCGACACCCAGACGCTGAGCAGCGACGCCTACCTGAAGTTCATCGAGGACGACTTCCTGGGCGGCGACCGGCTCGACCCGAAGACCGACGGGCGGGCCGACCCACGGCCCGACGTGCGCGAGGACCAGCCGCTCCTGGGCAACATCGACCTGGACTTCAACTTCAGCCAGGCCCCCAGGCCGCCGGTGCTGCTTGACACCAACCCGCCCACCGACTCACCCGACCTCCCGGCCTACTTCAGGGGCAAAGGCCGCTGCTACGGCTGCACCACGCCGCCCCCCGGCGGCCCGATGTAACCTGACTTCTCCCGCCGGTCAGGGCACTGATCATGCTGGTGTCCCTTCCAGACCGGCACCGTCCACCCAGTCGGCCACGGACCCCGCCGGCGGTGCAGCGAGCACGCAGACCCCGCGCATCATGATCAGGTCTGAGTAAATATGTTGGATAGCGTTGGAAGCTGTCCTCATTGATTCACCCGCCGGGGATCCGACAAGACGTCGGCGCCGATTGGGCAGGCGCTGACCGCTACGCGCCCCCGGTGAGCGCATCGAGCGGCACGTCCGGGTCGGTGAGCCGGGCCGTCTCGACGGGCTGGCCGGACTGGACGAGCGCTTCGATCTTGTCGTTGATGTCCCAGACGTTGACGTTCATGCCAGCCAGCACCCGCCCGCCGCCCAGCCAGAACGCGATGAACTCGCGGCCCGGCACGTCGCCGCGGAAGACGACCTGGTCGTAGCCACCGGGCTCGACATAGCCGGAGTACTCCATGCCCAGGTCGTACTGGTCGGTGAAGAAGTAGGGCACCCGGTCGTAGGCGATGTCCTGGCCGAGCATCGCCTTGGCGGCGGTCTGCGGCTGGTTCAGGGCGTTGGCCCAGTGCTCGACCCGGATGTGCTTGCCCAGCCTGGGGTGCAAGGCGCTGGCGGCATCCCCGGCCGCGTAGACGTCGGGGTCGGCCGTGCGCAGTGCCGCGTCGACCAGGATTCCGTTGTCCACCCCGAGGCCCGCTTCGCTGGCGAGCTCGGCGTTGGGCGCGATCCCGATCCCCACGATGATCACATCGGCCGCCACCTGGCTGCCGTCGGCGAGCCGCACGCCGTCGGCCCGGCCGCCGGTGCCGGTGATCCCGGCGACCTGAACGCCGGTGCGCAGGTCCACTCCGTGGTCGCGGTGCAGGTTCGCGAACACCTCCGCGACCTCGGGGCCAAGCACCCGCAGCAACGGCAGGTCGGCCGCCTCCAGCACGGTCACCTCCGCGCCCGCGGTGCGGGCCGCCGCCGCGGCCTCCAGGCCGATCCAGCCGCCGCCGATGACGGTGACCCGCGCCGCGTCCTGGAAGGCCGCCCTGATCCGGTCGCTGTCCTGGACGCTGCGCAGGTAGAGCACGCCGCCGAGGTCAGCCCCTGGGACGGGCAGCCGGCGTGGTGCCGAGCCCGTGGTCAGCAGCAGCTTGGAGTAGCCGATGCGGCTGCCGTCGGCGAGCGTGATCTGGTGGCCGGCCCGGTCGATGCCGGTGACCGCGATCCCCAGCCGCAGGTCGACATCCTGGTCGGCATACCACTGCGGCGGGTGAACGTAGATCGAGTCCCGCTCGGCCTTGCCGAGCAGGTAATCCTTGGACAGCGGCGGCCGCTCGTAGGGATGCTCCGGTTCGGCGCCGATCATGATGAGCCGGCCTTCGAAGCCCTCGGTGCGCAGGGCTTCGGCGGCCTTGGCCCCGGCGAGGCTCGCTCCGACGATCAGGTAGGTGGTGTCCGTGGCCATGATTAGCTCCTTGTCTGCGGCGGTGGTCTGGTTAGTTCGCCACTCCGGCCAGGGCGAAGAACTCCGAGCGGGCCTGTGCGTCCGAGCGCAGCGTGCCCCGCAGGGCCGAGGTGATGGTCGTGGTGCCGACGGCGCGCACTCCACGCAGCGTCATGCACGCGTGCTCGGCGGCCAGCACCACGCCGGCGCCGCGCGGGTTCAGGTACGTGTCCAGGCAATCGGCGACCTGCTGGGTCAGCCGCTCCTGGGTCTGCGGCCGGGCGGCGAAGTGCTCGACCAGCCGGGCCAGTTTGGACAGGCCGGCGATGCGGTTGCCAGGCAGGTAGCCGACGTGGGCCACGCCGTGGAACGGCAGCAGGTGATGCTCGCAGATCGTGCGGAACGGGATGTCGCGGGTGAGGACCAGCTCATGGTAGCCCTCATCGTTGGCGAAGGTCGTCAGCCGGAACGGCCGCGCGTCGAACAGCTCCGCGTAGGCCCGGGCCATCCGGGCCGGGGTCTCGCGCAGCCCGTCGGCGGCGGTGTCGATGCCCAGCGCGGTCAGGAAATCCCCGGCGGCTCGCTCGGCGGCGGCCAGGTCCATCCCCGGCTTGTCGCTGACGATCCGCAGGTCCCGGACGGCGATGGTTCCGTTGCCTGACGCACTGGTGCCGCGCACCAGGTGCGGTCCCGGCGGCTCGAACGGGTCGGCGGGGCCGGGCAGCTCGGCCGGGTCCAGCGTCACTTCCTGCGTCATCGCTCTCCTGTCGTCGCTGTCTCGGCCGGCGGCTGGCCGGCCCCGATCACCACGCAGCATTGTCCGGGCCGCGGATCGAGCGCCGGACGCATCCCGCTTGCGCCCAGGCCCGTGACGAGCCCGTCGATGAGCGCCAGGTTCATGCCGCAGACGATGTCCCGGTGCTCGGCGGCCAGCCGGTGAAACGGGCAGTTGCGCAGCACGACCGCGCCGTCCGCGGCAGGCTGGGGCTCGAAGCCGTGGGCCCGCAGCACGGCCGCCACCCGGCCCGCGTCGTCACCGTCGCCGTCCTCCCCGGCGGCCAGATGGCGCGCCGCCGCGTCCTCGCCGAACCGCCGCGCGGCATCGCGCAGCGCGGCCTGGCTGGCGCCGCCGTGGTCGGCGGCGACGGCCCGCGCGAGCAGGTGAGCGGCAAGCTCGTACTCCCTGGCGGGCACGGTCACGGTGAACTCGCGCTTGGACCGTGCGTAGAACTTCGCCGGGCGGCCAGCGCCCGGCCCGCTCCGGCCTTCCGGCCGCCGGTAAGAAGCGGTCAGCAGGCCCGACTCCACCAGCTTGTCCAGGTGGTACACGGCGATCGACCGGCCGATCCCGGCTGCGGCCGCCGCCTCGTCCCGCCCGACCGGCTCCGGGTGCGCGGCCACGAAATCGTAGAGCTGCCTGCGGACCGGGTCGCTCAGGCAGCTCACCGATGTCAAGGCAGGATCATCGCGCGCCGGGCTCATGCTCATACTCTAACACTAAAAAAACTTAATTAAAGAACTCAGCGGAATCCGTGCTGGCTGGTGTTCCACTGGGCCCGTGGTGTCGATGGCCCATGGACACCACGGGGTGGTGGTCGATGGCACAGCGACACCACGGGGGCAGTGCTGGCTGGTGGTCAGGCCCGGCGGGATCCGTGTCAGCTCCCGCCGATGTTCAGGGCGGTCAGCAGCACTAAGACGTAAGTGGTCGCGGCGAGCAGGCCGTGGCAGGTCACGACCGCTACCGGGAAGTTGCTCTCCGGGGGAGCGGCCATCGCCTCCCCGGGGAAGGGTGCGTGGATAGGGGCGCCGTCGTCCGGGCCGCGGTGCACCGGGATCCAGCGGGCGAACATCACCAGCCCCAGCAGCATGATCACGCTCAGGGTGCCCACCGCTACCCATGCCAGTCTCTCCCGGTCGGTCAGCAGGTAGGCCACCCATACCGCCAGCCCCGCCAGCGCCAGGGCCAGGTGAGTGAACACCACGGGGGTGGGCAGCTGGCTGGCGCTGTCGCCCTGTCCGGTGGCGTCGTTTTCGATCAGCCACACGGTCAGCATGTACAAGCCAAGCAGAACGGTGCCACACCAGGTAATCAGGGCGGCGAAACCCACGCCAGCCTCCTCGTAGTCAGAACACTGGCAGCCGGCGCCGATGACATCCCGCCTGCCAGCATGGGGGAGGGGTGGCTGGCAGGCGGAACGGGCCGGAGGTCAGGTGATCTTGTCACCGGTCAGCCCTGGGCCGGACCGGCTTCGGGCGCCCCCGTCTTACATTTCCAAGGGAACGTAAGGCCGGCCCGGCAGGTTCAGGTTGAGCCCGAAAGTTCTTTCGCGCCGAACCGAACCGAACCGAACCGGGCCGGGCCGGCGCCGAAGCCGTGGATGTGGCGGAGGGGTGCAGCCGGCCGGCCGACGCGAGCCAGAACGGGCCGCAGGCCGTCACCCTTTCTTGCTGGTGATCTGGCTGCGCAGGGCTTTGAGCGCGGCGACGTAGATCTCGGAGAAGGTGGGGAAGGGCTGGATGACGTCGCGCAGCACGTCAAGGGGGACGTGGGCGCGGATGGCCAGCGTGGCCTGCTGCATCCATTCCCCGGCCTCGGGGCCGAGGGCATAGCCGCCGGTCAGCCGTTCGCCGTCGGACAGCAGGGTGAGGAAGCCATTGGACTGTGCGGAGGCGCGGGTGTACGTGGCGGTCTTGGCCACTCCGGACACCGGGACGGTCACGCTGAACGCGGCCTCGGTCGCGCCGACGGCGGCGGCCTGCGGGTCGGTGTAGACCACGTCCGGCACGGCCTCGTAGCTGGCCTCGCGCGGCTCGCCGAGGATGTTCGCGGCGGCGACCTCGCCCTGGTACTTGCCGACGTGGGTGAGCAGCCGGATGCCGGTGACGTCGCCGATGGCCCACAGCCGGCCGGCGGCTTGCAGGCGGGCGTCGACATCGATGCCGTGCTTGCCGAACGTGGCGCCGGTGGTGTCCAGGCCGCCAGGCAGCCGGGGCCGCCTCCCGGTGGCGGCCAGCAGGTGGTCGCCGCGCAGCTCGCGGCCGTCGTCGAGGGCCAGCACGTAGTCTTGGCCGTCGCGGCGGGCGGCGGTCGCGTGCGTGCCGAGGTACAGCTCTATGCCGTCGCGGCGCAGCACCTCGCCGAGGGCGTCGCCCAGTGGGGCTGGTTCGCGGCCCAGCACGTGGGCGGCCCCCTCGACCAGGGCGACCTCGCCGCCCAGGCGGTGGACGGCCTGGGCCATCTCGCTGCCGACCGGGCCGCCGCCGATGATGAGCAGGCGGCGGGGGACGGCCTTCATGGCGGTTACCTCGCGGTTGGTCCACACGCCGTCCAATTCGCGCAGGCCGGGGATGGGCGGGATGACCGGGTCCGAGCCGGTGGCGACGATGACGTGCCGGGCGGTGTGGCGGGTGCCGTCGACGTCGACCACGCCGGGCCCGGCGAGTGCGCCGGTGCCACGGAGCAGGTCGATGCCCTTGCCGTCCAGCCAGGCCACCTGGCTCCCATCGGTGTGATCGGAGACCATGTAGTCCCGCCAGGCCAGCGCGGCCCCGACGTCCACCTGGGCGGTGGCCGCCGCCTCGCGGGCGTCGTGCACGGCCTCGCCCGGGCGCAGCAGCGTCTTGGACGGGATGCAGGCCCAGTAGGAGCATTCGCCTCCGGCCAGTTCCCGCTCGGCCACCGCCACCTTCAGACCGCCGTCGGCCAGCTCACCGGCACAGTGCTCGCCGGGTGACCCGGCGCCGATGATGATCACGTCGTAGTCGTAACCGTTCATTCGCTCGCTGCCCTCATCCCGCTCGCCCCCGCAGTGGTGCCAGGTTGTCATGGCATCTGCGTCGTACCCCGGATGGGTCATTGTCAGTGGGTGGCTGGCTGTCTGGCTAGGTCGCCGCGGCCGCGTCACTACGCTGTGACGCAGGAACGTTACCTGGCACGCGTACCATGGCTTGATGGCCGACACCCGGAGCTGTCAGCAGTGTGGTGGGGTGTTCGTGCCGCGCCGTGAGCACGCCAGGTTCTGCTCGGTGCGCTGCCGGGTTGCGTGGAACCGGGAGCACATGGGCGACCCGGCGGTCGAGGCCAGCGCGCTTCAGTGGTCGATCACCGGGATGAGCGAGGCCGTCGAGCGGCTCGCCGGGGCGAGTCCTCAGGACCCGCGGCAAGCGCTGGTGCTGATCGGCGAGGCCGTGTGGTGGGTCACGATCGTGGATGCCACCCTGGTCCGGCATCATCTGCAGACTTACGACCGCGTGATGACCGGTCAGTGCCCGGCGGAGCGGCAGGTGACCGAGGGAACCCTGGCTGGGCTGCGGTTTGTCCGCAACCAGCTCGGTCACAAGGTTGATCTCGCCGGGCTGGCCGGGCCTGACCCGGGTTCGCAGCGCGTCAGGGACTGGACCTGGAAGCCGGTGCCAGAGCCCTCCCTGGCCACGTCTGGGCTGCGCGCCCGGGCGTGGGAGATGAGGCGGTACCAGGCCTACCAGGCTCAGCTCGCGGGCCACGCCGCCGGGGAGATCTTCGGGCGGGCTGTGGAGTTTCTGCGGCTGGTGAGCGCCGGCGCTGTTTCAGCCGGAGACGCAAGCCTGAAAGCCGCGCGCTGAGCCGTCCCTCAGTGTGCTGGTGCCTGATCGGCTATTGGGAGCGCGGCTGAGCCGCCCGCTTCCCCAGGTGAGACCTAGAGCCGGGGAGCTTCGCGACCATTCCGCCAGGCATACCTGAGGCCTATCGGCTTGCCGGTCAGGTTGGCCGGGTTCCCGCCGGGCGGTGATACGTCACAGCGCTCGACACAGACGCCGCCCTGCGCCGCGTAGAAGGCCCTGGCGGCGGAGTTCTGTTCGAGGACCCCACAGGTACAGGCCCGATGTGGGGGCCCAGTCCCTGACAGCGCGCTGGGTCAGGCTCAGCAGGCGGGCCCCGATCCCGCGTCGTTTCAGCCCGTGCGCGACGTGGAGGTTGTCCAGGAACGCGCCCCACGCTGGGTCCTCGTCCAGCAGCGTGTGCGCCAGTCCCACCACCTGGCCGCCCCGCTCGGCGAGGATGGTGCGCGTACGGGGCTGGGACGTGGCCAGGCGATCGGCCCACATCGGCAGCAGGTACCCGGTGACGTCACCATCGAGGAAGACATCGGAGAAGGCACCGCGGTAGTGACGCCGCCAGCTATCCGCGTGCAGCCCGGTGATGGCATGCACGTCATCCGCGCATGCCATACGGAAGCTCACACTGGCCGGATCAACCATGACCGTTGCTCCTTATCGGGCAGCGAATCCCGTCAGCATGGCACGGCCGTCCGGCAGCGGAGCACGGCCCCCTTCTTGGCCGCTGGCTGATCTCGGCCGCTCGCCTGCTCGTCAGCCTGAGCCCGTTCTAGCCGACGGGATCTGGCACTGGCGGGTGCGCTTTGTTCTGCCGCAGAGCGCAACCCGGTCCCGTGCCGGGCGCGTTACGGTCAAAACCGATCCGGCTGACCAGGCCCTACCCGATCCTCTTCCGCGCAGAAATCGGTCGTTGCCAGACATGACGGGTCGGTGCCGTGTGCCGGGAGAGGAGTTGCTCCGCGATGACAGAACTCAAGACCGAAGCGGTGGAAAAGCTCAAGGAATGGATGTGCGTCCCCGTCGAAGACGATGACGGGGAGCGGATCAGCAGGAAAGGCGACATCGAGTCGCTGAGTCCACGGTTCGGCTCGCTGGTCTTCGAAGATGAGCAGTGGTACGAATACGACGCCGGCCGGATCAACCAGATCATGCAGCGCCAAGGGCAGGAATGGCTCGACGAGTCCCAGGTGGACGAGTTCGAGGGGCTGACCGACGGGAACGATCTGGGCTACTTCATGAGCTGGTTCGAACCAGTCCTGCAGGCGTGGGAGTCCGGTGAAAGCGGCGCGTCCGGCCCTGTGCAGGAGGGAGGGGAGGCCGGGCAGGCGCTGGGAATCGCCAACCCGAATTACTCCTCCGACCCGGTGCCCGGGACACAGTTCTACAAATACGACGCCACCCAGGGATATCTGTACGCGGAAACCGGGGACGCCGCGGAATGGCGAACCTACGAAGAGCGTGTCGACGCCCAGCGGCTATCCGAAGCACCTGCCCCCGATGATGGGCGGCAGCGCGGATACCCCAATACGCAGGCCACAATCCCAGGCACGAAGTTCTACACGCTGCAAAACGGCGTCTACCTGTACAGCAACAGGGAGTACGGGGACGATGACCACGGCTGGCAGCCCTACGAGTACTGGCAGCAGCTCCAGCAGCCAGCGAAGCTGGCCGAACCGCAGAAGCTGGCCGAGCCACAGGAACTGGCCGAACCACAGGAGCTGGCCGAACCGCAGGGGGCGGCTACCACGATCGAGGCTGCGGTGGAAGAGGCCACGGCGGCGGCCTTCGCTGACTTGGACGTGGCGGCGCTGGCTGATCTCGATCTGTCTGAGGACGACATAGGCAGCATCGCGGGTGCGGTCGCGGCCCAGATCGCCTCAGACATAGAGGGATGACCGCCAGTTCCACCGGCCGCGTCACCAGGAGAAAGGATCCGCAATGAGCGAGGCGTCCGTCACCAGGGCAATGCAGCCCGACGAACAGATTCAGACGATCAAAGCGAACCTGATACTGGCACTAAGGGGCCAGATCGCGGCGCTAAAGCTGAACAACCCGGGGGAAATCACCCGTATTCTCCTGCTGGAACCGGGCCCGCGCCAGGAAGCGATCAAAGGACTGCTGACGGTGCAGATAGCAACCCAGATCAGCCCGGTAGGGGTGAAGCTGACCTATCGGGTCAAGAGCGATGCGCCGGTGCAAGCTTTGAAGGACGGGGCCGTCATCCTGGAGGAGGAATGGCCTGCGATCATACAGGGAGTGATAAACTCGCTGACGGTCGCAGGCGTCTTCGGCGCCGGTCCCGGGAACTGTCTCTACCGGAACACGTCTGAGGGCGTCACGCCCGCGATAGTGATCGCTAATGGGAGCTTCAGGCACAAAGACCCCTGCTCGCCCGCGAACGACGTGATCGCCCACATCTTCAGCGGGAATGCCGGGACCATCTTGTTCAGCTACACCAGGGACCCGAAAACCCTCCCGTTCACCGTCGTTTCGGCGACCACGGATGGGGACAACACGCAGGGCCAGAGCCCTACCTGGTCCTACGCTTTCCCGAGGCCAGGGCTCACCCAAGTGCCTTCCGGCACGATCGCGGCGTACCTGGGCGGTCTCGCTGCGACCGGAGGTGGCACCGTGCTGGCTAAGGTCACGGCGACTTTCCCCAGGCCGACCGCGGCAGAAAGCGTGGACGCCTGCCTGGGCGGCTTGTTCACACTCCAGACGGACACCGGAGCCCTGCCGGGCGCCATCACCGCCTTTGTGTCCACCCAGGGCTCGGCGGAGCACATCCTCCTGAACACGATGCCCTTCACGGCGGGACAGGACTACTTCCGCAGAATTCAGCCGGACGAAAGGTATACCTACCGGGACCGATGGAAGCTGCTCAGCCACTACAACGCCTACACCGGAGTGATAAACCCCCTGCACCTCCCCCTGTGAGCGCCGGCCAAGGTCTCAGCCCGCCCGGTGCCAGCCGCGCTGTCGCCGCCCGCCACTGAGCTGGTCAGCAGCTGAGCGATAGTCCCGGTGGTGCCCGTTCGGTTATCTTTCATTTCTGTATAAAAAGAAATTGCCGGACGGCGCCCTGCTGACCCACGGCGGAACCGGAGGCGTCATCCACCTCAGAAGTACACCGACGCCCGGCCCTGGCACATGCCAGGGCCGGGCGTCATCGGTGATGTTCGCCCGGACGATGCCGGGCGCCGGAGGAGGGCTAGTGCGCGCCCTTGACGTACAGGTAGACGGTGGGCTGCCACCCGCTCCCTGGGTACCAGGTGTGCCACCCCATCACTGTGCCCGACCGGAGTGCGCCGAACGTGAGGTGGCTGACGTAGGTCACGAACTCGACATGGCCCGAGCCGAAGAACGCCAGCTCGCCGGGGTTGGGTGAGTTGGTCCGGCCCAGCTTGCTGGAGGCCAGCATCTCCTCGGTGGTACGCGGCAGCGTGATGCCGGCGTGCCGGTAGGCCGCGTACACCAGGCCGGAGCAGTCGTAGCCGTTCGGGCCGGTGCCACCGTACTCGTAGGGCTTGCCGGCCTGCGTCCTGGCCCAGTCGAACGCAGCCAGGCGTGGGAACACCTGGGCGGATGCCTGAGCCTGCGGGACAGCAGCCAGCGTGGTGGCGGCGATCAGCCCGGTGGACAGCAGAGCGGTCGCGATCATGCTGCGGGTCGCGGTGAGCACCCGGTTTACTGTGGCTCCGCCGGGCTGTGTGTACCGCCTGGCGGGATGCGGCGGAATCGTGATCGTGGTCTTGGCATTGGCAGTCGCGCCAACTGCCATACTTGGCAGTGACATGGCTTTTCCTCCGAGGTTCGTTGCCATGCAAACAGCCCCGGCCATGTGCTGGAATCACTTGGCCGGGGCAACCGGATCTATTCGACGGCGAACGTTCTTTCACCCCCCGTAGTCATTCCGGTCCTCCTGAGTGATCGATAAGTAATGCGTCGGTACCGTAACCCAAAACAAGCGCTATTGCCAGAACATATCGTTTTTTCGTTGTGCCGCCGGGTCGGCTAAGCCTGGGCTGGTAAATCGAGAATTGCGGTCTGACCTGCGCTAATCTGCCGGTGATTTGCTGGATGGGTATCCCGTGTGAGATGGGTCATCGCCGTGTCCGGTATGGGATTCGTGAGCCTCGTGTGACATAGGCAGGGCCGCGGATCACGATCAACTGCACCGAAGTTACGGGTGCCCGTTCAATCATCTTGAGTCATTTATTGACGGCCAGTTGAAGTCGGCCGTAGACCGCGAGCGGCGCTATGCGAACTGCGCACCGGCTACAGCGGCGGCGCCACGAGTCACGGGTAAATGTCCGGAGGTGACGCTACGGTCGGGTGATGGCTGACTTCTTCGGTGAGGACCTCAGGGGCTCGCGGTTCGAGCGGGCCGACCTCAGCGGTTCGGAGTTCCGCGCCAGCGACCTGGCCGGCGCCCGGTTCCGTGGCGTCGACCTGAGCCGCGTCGTCATGCGCGGCGTCGAGTTGACCGATGTCGACATCGATGGCGAGATCAGGAACCTGACCATCAATGGTGTCGATGTCGGGCCGCTGGTCGACGCCGAGCTCAACCGGCGGTATCCCGGCCGGGCGAAGATGCGCCCGGCAGATCCGGATGGCTTCCGCGAGGCGTGGGGCATCCTCGAACGGCTCTGGGGCGAGACCGTCGCACGGGCCCGCGGCTTGCCGCCCGGGCTGCTGCACGAGCAGGTCGATGGCGAGTGGTCGTTCATCGAGACGCTGCGCCATCTGGTGTGCGCCACCGACTCCTGGATCAGGCGGGGAATCCTCGGCGATCCGTCACCGTGGGATCCGCTGGACCTGCCGTGGGATGAGATGCCTGACACGCCGGGCATGCCCAGGGACCGCGCCGCACGCCCCTCGCTCGACGTGGTGCTCGAACTGCGCCGCGACCGGATGTCCACCGTGCGCCAGGTCATCGCCGGCCTCACCGGCGAGTCGCTGGACGGTCACACCAAACCGGTCGAGGGCCCTGGATGGCCCCCGCCTCGCAGCTTCCCGGTACGGGAATGCCTGCTGTGCATCCTCAACGAGGAGTGGGAGCACCGCCTGTACGCCGAGCGGGACCTGGCCACGCTGGAGGCCTGCTCCTCCTAGCCGAGGCCCGGCCGGTCAGCGGCCGGCCGCCGGTCAGATGAACGATGGTAGTTAGGTGCAGGGGTGGGCGCAACCCGCTGAGGTGCAGTTGCCGCACCCGGGCGTGCAACTTTCAGTGCGGGCAAGATCTTCTCAACGGCCCTGTGCGCGACCTGTCCTGGCGGGCCGGGCGGCTACATCAGGCACGACGTTCGAAATTTTTTCGAATAATGGTAGTTGATCAGGTACTACGGGAGAAAGTGGCCTTGAATGTCGCGGTAAGCCTTCCTACGGTGACGGCGTGTGGCGCAGTGGCGTTCACCATGCGTCCTGCGCGCTCTCGCTCTGGAGGAGGCTGCTATGTATGGCATCGCAATCCGGCTGAGGCGCGGTAAGCACCATCAGCACAGGCTCCGGCTCAGGCTCAGGCTCAGGCGTACGGCACCGGGCGCAGTGGCCGCCCTCGCGGTCGCCGCGGCGGGCATGGTCGCGGCGGCTGGGCCGGCCATGGCCGCGGACTCGGCCACGGCCACGGTCAACGGGGCCACCACCTTCCAGGCGATCACCGGGTTCGGGGCCTCGGAGGCGTTCGGCGAGGCGGCAACCGTGATGGGCGCCCCGTCCCCGGTCCAGCAGGCGCTGAACGACCTCTATGGCCCCAGCGGTGCGAGCCTGACGATCCTGCGCAACGGGATCAGCGCGGACTCCGGCGGCACTATCGAGCCGAACGCCCCGTCGTCGCCGTCCGCGACGCCGGCCTACCTGCCACTGTCATCGATCAGGACATGGGGCAGCTCTGGTTCGCGCAGCAGATCAAGGCGGACTACGGGGTCACGAACGTCTTCGCCGACGCATGGAGCGCGCCGGCGTTCATGAAGACGAACGATGGACCACCAGCGACACCGCGCCCACGGCCTTCACCGTCAACGGAACCACCTGCACAACGTAAGCCAGCCTGCACTGCAAGCGCGCCGGGCCGTGAGCCGAAGCTACAGCCCGGCACCGGGGCCCACGGCAATCCTGGAAACAGTCCCTGCTCCCAGTGCGTAGACATCAAGTACATCACGCGAGGTCACCCACCGCAGCACACCATAATCATGGATATGCAAATCGCGGTACCTTGCCTTTCAGTTGTTAAGGAACCTATAGTACCAGGTGCCCATTGCTATGTGGCTGCCGGGCAAATATGGAATGAAATCACGCCAACATCATCGGATTTTCTGGAGCTTCGGTGACTAGTCCATTACGGGTTGGGATCATTGGCTGCGGCAACGCCGGCTATCGCATACATCTGCCCACCTGGCTCGCCCATCGTGACCTCGCTCGCGTTGTCGCGCTGGCCGATCCGACACCGCCCGCGCTGAGTGCCGCGGGCGATCGCGCGGACCTGTCAGCGGCCCAGCTGCATGCCGATCCGTTCGAGCTCATCGCGCGCGGCGATATCGACGCCGTCGATATCTGCACGCCGCAGCATGTGCACTGCGACCTGCTTATCGCGGCCGCCAAGGTGGGCAAGCACGTGCTCTGCGAAAAGCCGCTCGGCACCGCGCCCGCCGACGCGGCCGCGGGCGTCACCGCGGCGGCCGAGCACGGCATCACGCTGGCGATGGCGCACAACTACCTGTGGCTGCCGGAGATCCAGGCTGCCCGCCGGGTCATCGGCTCAGGCGAGATCGGTGATGTGCGCGCCGTCATCATCAATTTCCTGGGAGTCGTCGACGTCCCCGGATCCGCGGCCTACCGCCCGGACTGGCGTCATCGCGCCGGGATGTCCGGTGGCGGGGTGCTCATGGACATGCTGCATGGCGTGTACCTGGCGGAAGCCCTCCTCGGCCAGCACGTGCGGCGCAGTTCCGGTTATGTCAACGCGACCAGCCCGGGTACTGACGTCGAGGACATCGCGCTGTGCCGCTTCGAAACCGACCGCAATGCCGCACTGGTCAACATCGGCTGGGGGCTGGGGCCGGGCGGCATTGAGATCACTGGCTCCGCAGGGCGCATTTCCGTCAGATATCAAGGTGGCGGGACCGCGCCCTGGGCACCGCTCGAGCAGGTCCTCATCACCAGCGCTTCAGGGACCCATTCCGAGCTGTCAGCGCATTCCAATAATTCCACGCCCCACAACATACCGGCGCCAATCATCGATTCTTTCCACGGTGTTATCACCGATTTTGTGAGCGCCGTGACCGATAA
>DASXMU010000036.1:0-4019 GCA_036495485.1 Streptosporangiaceae bacterium | reverse complement strand
CAGCGACGCCACCACGAAGATGATCCCAACGATCGCCACCGACAACGCTGTCCCCCCGATCTTGTGCCCGGGGATCAGCGCGAACAGCGACACCGCCAGCGCGTTGGTGAACGCCGTCAGCGCGGCGGCCGCACGTATCCGGTGGATCTGCGTGCCAGCCTCCTCCCTGGCGAGTCGCTCCGACGAAACCGAGATCGCGACGAACAGCAGCCCGATCAGCGCACCGGCCACGCCAGCGCTCGCCGCGAAGAATCCACTCATTCCCTCAGGTACCACGTCATGATCTTCGCAGCCGGGACCGTGTGATCGCACACCGGATAGGACAGGACGACGGCACACGGCGCGACGGCGCGGCCCACCGCGCGAACAGCTCATCCTGCTCCGCGCACCAGGCCTGGGTCCGCGGGTCGCCGGCATCCTCCAGCCACCGGTACGGATCGGCAACCCGGTGCCCGTGATACTCCTCCACGAGATCGAGCCGCCCGGGCATCGGGGTAACCCTGAATCGGCAACCTCACTCCTCACTCTCGCCACGCACGGAATTTGCAGTATGCGGCCGGCGCCAACGCAAAGAAAAGCCCAGGGCGCACAGGAGAAAGGTCACAATGCGCCTGGGAATTTTTATTATGGTGCCCTTCGTCGTAGTTGGTATATTTCTTTTACGGAAAAAGAAAATTATCGGGCGGTGCCCCACCCCATCGGCCAGCCGCAGCCAGCCCAGGCGGTCCTGGCCGCGCCGCGGCCTCAGTGCTGCCCATTGACGAACGCCACGATCTCCCCCAGTCCGGGCGCATAGCCGTCCGTGGTGTCCACCTCGATCCACGGCGCGTCCACCCGGATCCGGTCGAACGCCTCGTGCCGGCCGGCATGCCCCGCCGCCGTCTCCCGCCCAGGATCCGCGTGCGCCATACGCGACGGGTTCTGTAGCCTGCGCCGCAGTGCCCGGCCGAACGCGACGTCCGCGGCCACCACGCAGTGCACCACCCGGATCCGGGCAAGACCGTGCAGCGGCTCCAGCCTGGGCCGCCACACCGTGTCCTGGAACGCGGCCTCCGCCACGGTCGTCACCCCCGCCCGCAGCAGCAGTTCCAGCACGCCGAAAAATACCGGCAGGGTCGCCACGGTCAGCTCATCGCCCGGCCCCGCCACAAAGCCGGGAGTGGCGTGCACCATCCCTTCTTTGATCTCGTCCCGGCAGATGGCCGGGCAGCCCACCGCCCAGGCGAGCTGGTGGGCGAGCGTCGTCTTACCCGACCCCATCGGACCACTGATCACAATCAGCGTGGGAAGAGTGCTCATCCTTATCGTTATAGCAGGCGGCGATTTGGGCCCTCGCTATCAGATCGCCGGATGGTTAAGATGCCACCTATGCATAAGGGACGAAGAAGTCTTAGGTTGGGTGTTGCGGCTCTGGTTGCGATCGCTTTTGGCGCTGCCGGGCCGTCCGCACTGGGCTCAACGGGGAACAGCGGGTTCTCCTTGCAGCCCACCTACCGGGCTAATGACTACGCCGGCGGCCAGGCTATGTACATCCTGCCCGCCGGAGAGAACGGGCTGGTAAACCAGCAACAGTTCCTGAAGTTCGTCAAGACCGGGAAGCGCCCACCGAATAGCCAGGATCAGCTCGGCCCCTATGAGAACCTGGAGTTCGGCTACCAGTCGCTGACCAACTCGGCGCTCAGCAACTACTACCTGGACGAGTCCTTCGGCGTTAAGAAGGACCAGATCATCCGCACCGAGCACCCCTCCCCCACGGTGCCGGTCGTGATCTACCGGGACAAGAACGACATCCCGCACGTCTACGGTGCGACGGACGGGGCGATGGCGTTCGGCGCGGGTTATGCGCAGGCCCAGGACCGGCTGTTCCTGATGGACGTGCTGCGCCACTACGGCGAGGGATCGCTCACCTCGTTCCTCGGCAACTCCTGCGCCGACGAGGAGATGGACCACAACGAGCTGCTGCTCGCGCCCTACACCAGGGCGCAGGCGACCGCCCAGGTCAACAACCTGCCGAAGGAGTACGGCTCGCAGGGCAAGCTCGCCTTGGCGACGATCCACAGCTACGTCAAGGGCATCAACGCCTACATCGCCAAGGCCAAGACCGACGCGTCGCTCCTGCCCGTCGAGTACTCGGCGTTCGGCACCCCGCAGCCGTGGACCCCGGTCGACGTCGTCAGCGTGGCCAGCCTCATCGGCGGCATCTTCGGTGACGGCGGTGGCGGCGAGGTCGGCAACTCGGCGCTGCTCGAATACCTCCAGGGCCAGCTCGGCCAGTCGGCCGGGGGGACCGCGTTCAATGAGTTCAAGGAGCAGAACGACCCGTCGGCCCCGGCGACCGTGGTGGACAAGTCGTTCCCCTACGAGATCCCCGGGCACGTGAACCCGGCGACGACCGCCATCCCTGACAACCCCCGCGCCCCGCTGAAGGGCGGCCCCACCGACACCACGCCCGGCTGCACGTCCGGCCCGCTGACCAAGCACAACAAGCTCGGCCTGTCCATACTCGAGGGCCTGCTGCAGCTGCCGGCGCAGATGAGCAACGCGCTGGTCGTGAGCGGCGCTCACTCCACCACGGGGCACCCGGTCGCGGTCTTCGGCCCGCAGGTGTCCTACTTCGCGCCCGAGATCCTCATGCAGGAGGACCTGCACTCCCCCGACTACGACGCCCAGGGCGCGTCCTTCCCCGGCACCGGCTTCGTCGAGCTGGGCCGTGGTGAAGACTACGCGTGGTCGGCCACGTCGGCCGGCAGCGACCTCACCGACCAGCGCCTGGAGCTGATCTGCAACCCGAACGGCGGCCCGGTGTCGCCGGCCGGCACGTTCTACATGTTCCGCGGCAAGTGCATCCCGATGGTCAACGAGAACTTCCCGGACGGCACCGGCCTCGATCACAAGATTCACCTGACCGTGCACGGCGTCGTCCAGGGCTGGACCACGGCCCGGCACGGGAAGCCGGTCGCCGTGGTCAACCAGCGTTCCACCTACAACCACGACGTCGACTCGGTCATCGGCTTCATGCGGTGGGGCGAGCCAGCCCTCACTCATGACGCCAAGTCATGGATGGTCGGCGCCAGCAAGATCGACTACACGTTCAACTGGTTCTACATCGACAACCGGGACATCGCCTACTACGTCAGCGGCCTGGACCCGGTCCGTCCCTCCGACGTGAACCCGAACCTGCCGACCTGGGGCACCGGCAAGACGGAATGGACCGGCTTCCTGCCAGCGTCCAGGCACGTGCACGAGATCAACCCGCCGCAGGGCTTCTTCGACAGCTGGAACAACAAGCCGGCTCCGAAGTTCTCGGCCTCTGACGGCGAGTACGGCTACGGCCCGGTCTACCGCGTGCAGATGCTCACCGGCCAGATCAAGCACCAGTTCGCCATCCACCACGGCAAGATCACCCGAGCTAACCTGGTCCAGGCGATGGAGACCGCGGCGACCCAGGACCTGGACGGCCTCACGATCCTGCCGGCCTTCCTGGACGCCATCCGTGGACGGCACGAACCGGCCGGCGTCCGCCAGATGCTGGCAGCCCTCAAGGTCTGGTCCGCCTCCGGCACGCATCGCCAGCTGTCCGCCCCCACCGACGCCCAGTACGAGCAAGCCGCTGCCATCGCCATCAGCGACCAGCTCATGCCCGCGATCACCAAGGCCTTCTTCGACCCGCTGTTCGCGGCCGGAGGCACCAACTCCAACGGCTACAACGTCTTCCCCATGGGCTTCGTCAACGAACCTTTCGACGGCGGCTCCCACCTCGGCAGCGCCTATGACGGCGGCTGGGAAGGCTACATGGTCAAGGTCCTCAACCAGATGATGGGCAAGCCCGTCGTCGACCCGTTCAGCAAGGCGGTCACCTCCCGCCTGTGCGGCTCCGGCGGCCTGAGCAACTGCGGCTCAGCCCTCGACGCCGCCCTGGAATCCACCTACCAGGCCCTGGTCACCGCCAACAAGGGCTCAGCCAACGTCGCCCTCTGGACGGCGGACTCCAACACGGTCGCCACCAAGCTGACCATGCC
>DASXMU010000035.1:0-23162 GCA_036495485.1 Streptosporangiaceae bacterium | reverse complement strand
GTCCTCAGGTTTATCGACATGCTGGCCGCGCACAAGCTGAACCGGCTGCACCTGCACCTGACCGATGATCAGGGGTGGCGGATCGAGAGCCCCAGTCATCCAGCGTTGCACAGGGTCGGCTCGCACCGGCCGCAGACCCAGGTTGGGTCGTCCCGGGTGCAGCCGAAAACGTACGATGGCACGCCGCACGGCGGCTACTACACGCTCCGCGACCTCTCGGAGATCGCGGCGTACGCCGCGCAGCGCATGGTCACGATCGTGCCGGAGATCGAGGTGCCGGGGCATGCTTCGGCGCTGCTGGCCGCGCTGCCTGAGCTGTCACCGATCCCAGAATTGCATTATGAGGTGACAACCTTCTGGGGGATAACGTCGCAGATCGTGGCGCCGCTGCCAGAGACGGTGGCCGTACTACAGGAACTGTTCGGCGAGCTGCTCGGCGCTGTCCCGGCGAAGATTGTGCATATCGGCGGGGACGAGTGCGTGCTGGACCACTGGCGGGACAGCACACGGGTGTCCGATTACCGGCAGCAGCTTGGGCTGCCGAATGATGAAGCCTTGCACGCCCATTTTCTCCGGCAGGTCGCGGACATGCTGGCCGATTCGTTCGGGGCCCGCAGCGTGGTCTGGGATGAGGGGTTCGCCAGCACCGGAACCGGCACCAGGCTGCGCGACGACACGCTCGTGATGGCGTGGCGGGGGCAGGAGATCGGGCGGAAGGCCGCCATAGCCGGGCATGACGTTATCTCCTCGCCGGTCATGCCGACCTACTTCGATTATGCGCAGTCGGCTGACGAGAGCGAGCCGCTCGCCATCGGCGGGCCGATCACCATCGAGGACGTGGCGGGTCACCGGCCTGTCCCGCCGGACCTGCCAGAGGCGGCCACGCGGCACCTGATCGGCACCCAGTTCCAGGTGTGGACCGAGTACATCCCGGACTCACGGGCGCTCGACTACATGATTTTCCCGCGTGCCTGTGCGCTCGCCGAGGTGGCCTGGCACGGCGGTCCGGCCGGCTGGGAGACACGCGTTGGCGACAGGCCGGCGCTGCGTGGCAGGGTGAGCGCTCACCTTGGACGGCTGGATGCGGCCGGGATCGAGTACCGGCCGCTGGATGGGCCGCACCCCTGGCAGCAGGGGGGAACCGGGGCGCGCCGCCATCATGCCGGAACCCGGATCGCCACGGTCGCGCATGACCTGGCGGAGATGGCCGAGGGGGGCATCGACCTGGCGCCGACGATCTGAATACGCCGGGCTGGCACTTGGCGCATATCTCGTTCGTTCTCCGGCAGGAGATAGTGGGTATCAGGAAGCAGGGAACCTAGCGGGCTCTTACCGGCCGGGGGCGGGCGGACGGCAGGACTGGCGCGCCGCGCGCAGCCGTGGAGGGAGCGACAAGGTATGTGGGGACGGGGACGGGCACCGGAGTGGACGGACCCGGAGATGGGTGCGTTCCGCCCCCGGGATGGCGACACCGTCCCCGGTGCCATCCTCACCCCAGGCATCCTGCCCGGGTTCTATGACGTCCCACCGACGTCCTATGACGTCCCACCCGGCTCGTATGACGTCCCACCAAGGTCTTACGGCGTCCCGCCCGGGTCCCGTGACGTACCGCCCACCTATGCGCGCCGCCCCAGGCGGCGGCTGGGCAGGGTGATCCGGCGTGCCGTGATCATGCTCGGCGTCTTCGTGCTGCTGGCCGCCATTGCGTTCGGTGCGCTGCTCGCCATGACGCCGTCGGCCAGCCAGGCACAGACGCTTGCACGGGCGCAGGCCCAGGCGCACGGCACCGCGGTTCCCGGCCCGCCAGTGTCTGACCGGTTTGCCGAGGCGCTCGTCGCCACCGAGGACCACCGGTTCTACTCCGACCCGGGCGTCGACCCGATTGCGGTCGGCCGGGTGGCCATCGGCTATCTGACCGGCAGCGGCCCACAGCAGGGCGGGGCCACGATCACCCAGCAGCTGGCGAAGATGCTGTACACCCCCGGGCGGTCGGGCTTCTCCGCCGAGGCCGAACAGATCGCCCTCGCCGTCAAGCTCAACTTCACCTACAGCAAGCCCCAGATCCTGCAGATGTACGCCGACGTCGCCTACTTCGGCCAGAACTACTACGGCCTGGGCACGGCGAGCTGCGGGTACTTCGGAGTGCCGCCAGGCCAGTTGACCTGGCCGCAGGCTGCCCTGCTGGCCGGGGCCGTGCAGGGGCCATCGTTGTACGATCCGCTGACCAACCCGGCGCAGGCGCACGCCCGCGAGGCGCACGTCCTCGGCCGCCTGGTCGCCACCGGGACGCTCACCCAGGCACAGGCCGACGCGGCGCTGGGTCAGTCGCTGCACCTCGGGCAATCGCGAATGCCGCCTCCGGCAGGGTCCGACACCTGCGGCGCCCCCAGGGCCTGACACCGCAAAGGCACACCGTGACCCCGATCGCAGAAAGGCCAGGGAGCCGGGCCCCTGGGAAACTCGTTCGGAATTGTCGGACGTAGCCGGTAGCGTCGCGGTCGTGCCCGAGTCAGACATCCTCGTCCGCGCTCGTGGCCTGACCAAGCGCTTCGGGGACTTCACGGCGGTCGACGGGATCGACTTCGAGCTGCGCCGTGGCGAGGCGTTCGGGTTCCTTGGGCCGAACGGCGCGGGCAAGTCATCGACCATGCGAATGCTCGGCTGCGTCTCGCCGCCGAGCGGCGGCGAGCTGACCATCCTCGGCCTGGATCCGGTCAGCAAGGGGTCGGTGATCAGGGCCCGGCTCGGGGTGGTGCCGCAGGAGGACACGCTCGACGTCGAGCTGACCGTGTGGGAGAACCTGCTCATCTACGGGCGGTACTTCGGCCTGCCCAGGCAGGTGATCAGGGAACGGATCGAGCGGCTGCTCGACTTCGTGCAGCTCTCCGACCGGGCGGACGATCATGTCGAGCCGCTGTCCGGCGGGCTGAAGCGGCGGCTCACGATCGCCAGGTCGCTGATCAACGAACCGGACATCCTGCTGCTGGACGAGCCAACGACCGGGCTCGACCCGCAGGCCAGGCACGTGGTCTGGGACCGGCTGTTCCGGCTGAAGCAGCAGGGTGTGACGCTGATCCTCACCACCCACTACATGGACGAGGCCGAGCAGCTTTGCGACCGCCTGGTCATCATGGACCACGGAAAGATCGTGGCGGAGGGCTCGCCGCGCGAGCTCATCGACACTTATTCCACGCCGGAGGTGCTCGAGCTGCGGTTCGACCCATCCACGCACGAGCAGGCCGCGGAAAAGCTCACCGCCGTCCCGGCTGACCGGATGGAAGTGCTCGCCGACCGGATTCTTCTTTATATACGGAACGGTGACGATGCCCTGGCCAGCGCTCATGACCTCGGCCTGGACCCGCTGACCTCGCTCGTGCGGCGAAGCACGCTGGAAGATGTGTTCCTCCGGCTCACCGGCCGCCGGCTGGAGGACTGATGGCTCTCGTGGGCCAGCTGCTGTCGCCACGTCCTGTCGCGATGGCCGTGCGTGAGTTCCGGATGTGGCTGACCGACTACCGCAGGACCTGGAAGGGGTCGATCTACTCCAGCCTGTTCAACCCGCTGCTGTACCTGAGCGCGATGGGGCTCGGGCTCGGCACGCTGGTGGACAAGCACGGGACCGCGCACCTGGGCGGGGTGAGCTACCTGGCCTTCCTCGCGCCCGGGCTGCTGGCCGCCCAGGCCATGCAGACCGGCATCGGCGAGTGCACCTACCCGGTGCTCGGCTCGGTGAAGTGGGACCGCACCTACCAGGCCGCCGCCGCCTCACCGCTGCGGCCGCGTGACATCTTCCGCGGGCACCAGATCTTCGTCGCGATGCGGCTGCTGATGAACTGCGGCATGTTCCTCGCCGTGATGGCCGTCTTCGGCGCGGCACGCTCGCCCGCCGTGATCCTGGCGGTGCCCGCCGCCGTGCTCACCGGCCTGGCATTCGCCGCGCCGATGGAGGCGTGGGCGATCACGCAGAACAAGGACAGCGGTTTTTCTGTCGTGTTCAGGTTCGTTCTGGTCCCGCTGTTCCTGTTCTCCGGGACGTTCTTCCCGGTCACCCAGCTCCCAGCCTGGATACGCCCGGTCGCCTACATCACGCCACTGTGGCATGGGGTGGCGCTGTGCCGGAGCATCAGCCTCGGCACGCTGACCGCTGGCGACGCGTTCCTGCATGTCGGCTACCTGCTCGCGATCACGGTGGCGGGCCTGCTGGCCGGGCAGCGGACTTACCGCAGGAGGCTGCATGCCTGAGTACGCGGGATGCCCGTCATGACCGCGCCGACGTTCGGCGAGGCGGCCGGGCTGCTGCGGGTGTTCCCGATCCCGGTGCGGTCGCGTGGCAGCCTGCACCTGGTCGAGCGGCACGCCCGGGTGTACCGGCGCGCCTGGCTGATGTTCGTGTCCGGTCTGCTCGAGCCGCTGTTCTACCTGCTGTCGATCGGCGTCGGGCTGGGCAAGCTGGTCGGGCACGTGACCGGGCCGAGCGGGCATGTGATCACCTATGCGGCCTTCGTGGCACCGGCGCTGCTCGCCAGCTCGTCGATGAACGGCGCCATGTTCGACTCGACGTTCAACGTGTTCTTCCGGCTCAAGTACGCCAAGCTCTACGACTCCGCGCTCGCGACACCGATGCAGTCCGGTGACATCGCGCTCGGCGAGATCTCCTGGGCGCTGATCCGCGGCGGCCTGTACGCGCTCGCGTTCATGGTGATCATGCTGTCGATGGGCCTGGTCCACTCGGTGTGGGCGGTGCTGAACGTGCCGGTCGCCCTGCTCATCGGCTTCGCGTTCGCGGCGGTCGGGATGGCGGGCACCACCTACATGAAAAGCTGGCAGCACTTCGAGTTCATCATGCTGGCGACGCTGCCGATGTTCCTGTTCTCCGCGTCGTTCTACCCGCTGTCGGTGTACCCGCCCGTGCTCCGGATCGTCGTCGAGTGCACTCCGCTGTACCAGGGGGTCGTGCTGCTGCGCAGCCTCACCCTGGGGTCGGTGGCACCGAGCCTGCTCTGGCACGCGGCCTACCTGGCCGCGCTGGGGCTGATCGGGCTCACCGTGGCGAGCCGCCGGATCAGCCACCTGCTGCTGAAGTAGCGGCAATTGGTATCACGGAGGTGTGAAGAACCGGCGCGGGTTGGTGGTGAGCATGGCGGTGATCTGCTCGCCGGTCACGCCCTGGTCGCGCAGCGCGGGGAGCACGTCGTCGAGCAGGTGGGTGAAGTGCCAGTTCGGCGCCAGTACGGGGGGCAGGCCGGGCGGGAACCAGTCGATGTGGCAGGAGGCGTCGTGCGACAGGACCATGCTGCCGGCGTAGCCCCGGGCGGCCAGCGCCGCCACCGTGGCCACCCGCTGCTCGAACGGCAACAGGACGTCCAGGCCGAAGCGGTCCATCCCGAGCAGGCAGCCCGTGTCGGCCAGCCGGGCCAGGTGGTCCACGTCGCCGGTGTCGCCGCAGTGCGCCAGCAGCACGCGGGACAGGTCGGTGCCCTCCTCGGTGAGCACGCGCAGCGCCACCAGGCCTGACTGGCTGCCGGGGTGGGTGTGCACCATGACCGGGGCGCCGGTGATCGTGTGGGCCCTGGCCACCGCGCGCATGACCCGTTCCACGCCGGGGGTGAGACCCTCCTCCTCGATGCAGCACTTGAGGAACGCGGCCTTGACCCCGGTGTCCGCGATGCCCTCGGTGAGGTCCCCGGCAAATAGGTCCGTCATCGGGTCGCCGCCGTCTTTCCCGCTGTCCGGGCCGCGATAGCGGAAGTAGAGCGGGACGTCGTTGTAGGTGTAGAGCCCGGTCGCGGCGATGATGTTGATGCTGGTCTGGGCGGCCACCCGCTGGACGCGCGGGATGTTGCGGCCCAGGCCTACCACGGTCGGGTCGACGATCGTGGCGACGCCGCGCTGGTGCAGCGCCGTCAGCTTCGCGACGGCGGAGGCGATCTGCTCCTCCTCGTCCCAGTCTGCCGGGTAGTTCTGCCGGATCTCCTCGTTCAGCACGAACACGTGCTCGTGCGTGAACACGCGGCCGAGGTCGTCCAGGCCCACCGGGCCGCGCACGGTTTCCACTATCTTCGGCGTCACCAGGCCAGCGTTGCACACCGCGTCCGGCATCTGCGGCAGGATGGCTGCGTGAGCGGTGGTGACCTGCTGGCCGAGGCGGTCGCCGAGTTGTACTCGGCCGACCCGGATGAGTTCATCGAGCGCCGCGCCGACCTGATCGGCCGGGCGCGGGTGGCCGGCCAGCCGCTGGCCGCCCGGCAGATCGCTGGCCTGCGCAAGCCCACCAAGTCGGCCTGGGTGATCAACCAGATGGCCCGCTCCGATCCGGACAGCGCGTTGAAGCTGGCCACGCTCGGTGAACGGCTGCGGGCCGCCGAACGGTCCGGCGACGGCGCCCGGATGCGCGAGCTGACCCAGCAGCGGCGCCAGTTGATCGCCGCCCTGGTACGGCAGGCGCTGGCGGTGCCGGGGCAGAGCGCGACCCCCGCCGCGATGCGCGAGGAGATCACCGCCACCTTCGCCGCCGCGCTGGCCGACCCGGAGGTGGCCGAGCAGATCCAGCAGGGCACGCTGCTGCGTGCGGCCAGCAGGCCGGGCTTCGGGTCCGGTCAGTCACCGCTGGCCCTGGTACCGCCGCTCCCGGTCACCAGCAAGGGAAAGACCCCGGCCGGGCCGGGCCCGGCCGCCGCTGCCCCGTCACCAAGCCCGAGGCAGGTGAGCCAGGAGCGGCAGAGCAAGCTGGCGCTGGCGGCCGAGCGCCGGGAGGCCAGGCTGGCCGAGGCCGCCGCGCGGGCAGCGGCCCAGGCCCAGGAACGCCAGGCCAAGCTCAGGGCCGCCGCAGAGCAAGCCCTTGCCGACGCCGACCAGGCCGCAGCGGCGGCCACCCGGGACGAGCGGGAACACGCCGAAACCGTCCGGCGGCTCGAACACGAGCTGGCCGACGCCCGGCACCGCCTCCGGATGGCCGCCGCCGAGGTCCGCCGCGCCGAAGCCGCCCAGCAAAAGGCCCGCCAGGCCCTCGACCGCCTGGCGGACTAGCTGCATTGGTTGTGTCTCGGGGTGGGGTGGAACCTGGTCGCACCTCGCTTGAAGCGCTCGGATGCTTCCGCAATACTTACCGTCGAACAGGCTGCCCTAGGGGTGACAGCCTCGCCCGCATGGGGTGATCTGTAACGAGTGCAACTGTAAGCGCAGTATTAACTGTGGCCGCTCAAGTCGCTGGGGCCACTGGCCTGGTAACAGTATCTACCAAAGCGATTGATTGGATTCGCGAGAAAGCCAAATATAGACAAGAGGCAGATTTTGCTCGCCAACTACTCGGCCTTCATCAACAGGCACAAGTTGTCTACCGCCACGACTCACGACATGTTCTGTTCGCGGGAACTGAACAGTTGCATCCTGATAATCTTTATGGTCTTACCGCCGCGAGTGGCAATGACTATAAGAGAGCAGAGGCAGCAAACCTCGTTAGCGTCGCAGACTCTATATCTACCCAGGTAAGCCAGAACTTGGCATTAATAGGAAGCCCGACGGCGGAAGGGCTTTCGAGGATTGCATTTGGTTATCGCCAGGATGAGGATGACCCAGATTCACTTACGATCAGCGATGCCCCGCTCGATCTACCATTCCGGTGGATTGTATCGAAAGCAGAAGTGGATGAACGGGCAGTGGCACGGCGGTACGTAGCTGGACGTGGCCTAGTAGAGCGACCAAATTGGCGTATTGCCGGACCAGGCGGCCTATACGTCCCACGAGTAGACGAGAATGGACTTCTGCAAGAAGATTACTTGCTTGTAACGAAGGTACGGAACTATCTTTCAGGTGGCTCGGTTGATGCGGGGAGCTACATCGTAAGTTTCGGCGGCGCGCATGGCACTGGTACCCGCGCACTGTCACTTCTATACCGAGATCGAGGCATTCTTCGCAAGCTATCTGATCAACTGCGCACGAAGCCTGCATCATTTCAGTTCCTTTTGCGGGTTGGGAACATATCTCACGATCCCGTCAATGGAAGCCATGCGCGTAGCATTGAGCTGGTCGGCAATGCTACAATCTTGCCGGACAATGATTCGGTCTGGCGAACCGCTGAGCGAAGCGTTCGCGGACGCCTTTAATTCCAAGGTGAAGGGAATTAAACCTATGGCAAGCCTTAAGCGTGTCGAGACCAAATGGGCGCCGCGTGAGCTGCTTGACCAGATACTAGAGTATTGTGTTATTCCAACGTTCGACCTTGTTGTCGAACTTCCGCACGGCAGAAGCGTCGTCATGCTACGTCGAACCATTGCGCCGTACCAGAATAAATGGGCCTTGCCGGGCTTGCGTATGCTGAAGCCCGAAGGTATCAACGATGTCATTATGAGAATTGCCGAAGATGAGCTGGGAGTTGAAGTCGATCCTGACAGCAAGCGGTATATTGGACAATACGTAGGGCGATTCAAGACCGAGCGGGGGCGGCAAGACCTATCTACAGGCTACGCTGTCCGCGCTCTTGACGATAAACTAACTATCAACCAGAGTCATTTCTCTGACCACAAGATCATAGGTAGCATATCTGATATTCCGGTGAATACTGGGGCAATGTATCAGTTCTATCTGTCCGCTTATTTCAAAGAATTGCGCGAGGTTGACTGAAGAATTCCCCGTACGATCATAACCGACTACAGGGTTACGTAGCCGAAGCTATCCATCCGCCTGCTTCGCGGACCCCCTCTATAGCTTCCGGGCCTCACTGATGTGCTGACCGATGCCGTCATGATCGAGGATGACGACAGTGGGGCCGTTTAGGCTCACGGCTGGTCTACCTCCCTGCAATTGGGCTTCTTTGCCCAGCTTAGAGGCGACAGGAGATGATGGCTGGATGCCCGGAACGATGGATAGGGGGCTACCGCTGTGGCTGGCCGCTCGATCGTCTGGGTGAGGTTGCGCGGCTGCGTGGCTGACGGGGGTGCGGCTGGGGTAGGTACTGGCCAGTAGGTACGCTTGTCCGGACTCGCGGCAGGTCCGAACCAGCGCGCGTGGGCACGACGAAAGCCGGAGGGTGCGGAATGGACTTCGCGTACGACACCCGCACGGAGGAGTTGCGCGAGCGGTTGCTCGCCTTCATGGCCGAGCGAATCTATCCAGCCGAGCCGGTGTACAGCGCCCAGGTGGCCGAGGCCGCCGCGGCCGGGCGGCGCTGGGAGCGGCCGCCGGTCATGGCTGAGCTGAAGGCCGAGGCGCGCAGCCGCGGCCTGTGGAACCTGTTCCTGCCCAAGGCCCCGCACACCGACGGGCTGCCGGGAACGGCCGGGCTGACCAACCTGCAGTATGCGCCGCTGGCGGAGATCACCGGGCACAGCCCATGGCTGGCCCCGGAGGCATTGAACTGCGCCGCGCCGGATACCGGCAACATGGAGCTGCTGGCCGAGTTCGGCACCCCGGAGCAGCGCGGCCGCTGGCTGAAGCCACTGCTCAACGGCGAGATCCGCTCGGCATTCTGCATGACCGAGCCGGACGTGGCGTCCTCGGACGCCAGCAACATCGCGACCAGGATCGAGCGCCGCGGCGACGACTATGTGATCAACGGGACCAAGTGGTGGTCGTCCGGCGCGATGAGCCCGAGCTGCGAGATCTTCATCGTGATGGGCCGAACCGACGACCAGGCCCCGCCGCACAAGCAGCAGTCGATGATCCTCGTGCCAGCAAAGACCGAGGGTGTGCACATCAAGCGGGGCATGCGGGTGTTCGGCTACGACGACGGGGCGCACGGCGGCCACGCCGAGGTCGAGTTCCGCGACGTGACCGTGCCGGCCGCCAACCTGATCAGCGGCGAGGGCGACGGGTTCGCGATCGCCCAGGCCCGGCTCGGCCCGGGCCGGATCCACCATTGCATGCGGCTGACCGGCGCGGCCGAACGTGCGCTCGAGCTGATGTGCCACCGGGTGAGCTCGCGCACCGCGTTCGGCGCCCCGCTGGCGCAGCAGGGTGTGATCCAGGGCTGGATCGCCGAGTCCAGGGTGCGGATCGAGTCCGCCCGGCTGCTCGTGCTCAAGACGGCGTGGCTGATGGACACGGTCGGCAACAAGGGCGCGCACACCGAGATCCAGGCCATCAAGATCGGCACCCCGGCCATGGCTGAGTGGGTGATCGACAAGGCGATCCAGGCGCACGGCGCCGGCGGGATCAGCCAGGACTTCCCGCTCGCCCAGCTCTGGGTGAGCGCGCGGTCGCTGCGGTTCGCTGACGGGCCCGACGAGGTGCACAAGCGGTCCCTGGCCCGCCGGGAGCTGCGCAGGCACGCCGCCGGGAGCTGAGTCACGACCACCAGGGCACTTACCAGGAGGAATTTATGTCACAAGATCAGGCCCGCGTCGCCATCGTCACCGGTGCCGCCCGGGGGATCGGGGCCGCCGCCGCCACCAGGCTGGCCGCCGACGGGCTGGCCGTCGCCGTGCTGGACCTGGACGAGGCCAACTGCAAAAGCACGGTGGACGCGATCACCGAGGCAGGCGGCAAAGCGGTCGCGGTCGGCGCGGACGTGAGCAAGGCCGACCAGGTCGAGGCCGCTGTCGGCAAGGTCGTGGCCGAGCTCGGCCCGCCGTCCGTGCTGGTCAACAACGCCGGGGTGCTGCGCGACAACCTGATTTTCAAGATGTCCGACGATGACTGGGACACCGTGCTGGGCGTGCACCTGCGCGGCTCGTTCCTGATGGCCAGGGCCGCGCAGAAGTACATGGTGGAGCAGCGTTACGGCCGCATCGTGTGCCTGTCGTCCAGCTCGGCGCTGGGCAACCGCGGCCAGGTCAACTACTCGGCCGCCAAGGCCGGCCTGCAGGGCTTCACCAAGACGCTGGCCATCGAGCTCGGCCAGTTCGGCGTCACGGCCAACGCGGTCGCGCCCGGCTTCATCGCCACCGACATGACCGCGGCCACCGCCGCCAGGGTCGGCATGGGCTTCGAGGACTTCCAGAAGGCGGCGGCCAGCCAGATCCCGGTCCGCCGGGTCGGCCAGCCCGCCGACGTGGCGCACGTCATCTCGTTCCTGGCCAGCGAGGGTGCCGGGTTCGTCTCCGGCCAGGTGATCTACGTGGCGGGCGGCCCGCTGTGCTGAGCGGCACGGCCGCCGACCCGGCGGCCACCAGCCCCGATGACCTCCGGCGGCGGGTCCACGAGGTGCTCGAAGCGCACGACCCCGCCTCGGCGCCGCGGCTGGACTTCCTGCGCGCCAGGTTCGACGCCGGGCTGGCCTGGGTGCACTACCCGCCCGGGCTGGGCGGGCTCGGCCTGCCGCGGGCGCTGCAGCCGATCGTGGACGCCGAGTTCGCCGCCGCCCGCGCGCCGGAGAACAACCCGCGGCGGATCGGCATCGGCCTGGGCATGGCCGCCCCGACGATCCTCGCGTTCGGCACGCCGGAGCAGCAGCAGCGCTGGCTGCGGCCGCTGTGGACGGGGGAGGAGGTCTGGTGCCAGCTGTTCAGCGAGCCGGGCGCCGGCTCCGACCTGGCGGGCCTGGCCACCCGGGCGGTCCGCGAGGATGACGGCCAGAGCTGGCGGGTGACCGGCCAGAAGGTCTGGACGTCGATCGCGCACGAGGCGAGCTGGGCGATCCTGGTGGCCCGCACCGATCCCAGCGTGCCCAAGCACGCCGGCCTCAGTTACTTCGTCGTGAACATGACGGCGCCCGGCGTCGAGGTCAGGCCGCTGCGCCAGATCACCGGTGAGGCCGAGTTCAACGAGGTGTTCCTGACCGACGTGCAGATTCCCGACTCCGACCGGCTCGGCGCGGTCGGCGACGGGTGGCGGGTCGCCATGACCACGCTGATGAACGAGCGGGTGTCCATCGGCGGTGGAGCGCTGCCCCGCGAGGGCGGCATGATCGGCAGCGCCTCGGCGACCTGGCGGGATCACCCGGAACTGCGCACGCACGGCCTGCATGACCGGCTGCTGCGGCTGTGGGTCGATGCCGAGGTCGCCAGGATCACCAGCACCAGGCTGCGCCAGCAGCTCGCCGCGGGACAGCCGGGCCCGGAGGGCTCGGCCGGCAAGGTGATCTTCGCCCGGCTCAACCAGGAGATCTCCTCGTTCGAGGTGGACCTGGCCGGCGGCGAAGGGCTGCGCTACGACGACTGGACCATGCGCAGGCCGGACTCCACGGACTTCTACGGCCGGGATCCGGGTTTCCGCTACCTGCGGGCCCGCGGGAACTCGATCGAGGGCGGCACCTCGGAGATCCTGCGCAACATCATCGCCGAGCGGGTGCTCGGCCTGCCGCCTGAAATCCGGGTGGACAAGGATGTGCCCTGGAAGGATCTGCCGCGATGACGCAGCCAGCCCCCCCTGGCGGGACGCCCGATCTCCTTTACCGGGAAACCGAAAATGATCTCCGTAATGCGGTACGGGATTTTTTCACGGAAAGGTGCCCAGCGACCGCCGTGCTAAGCCGGATCGAGAGCGGCGAACCCTACGACCTCCCACTCTGGCATGCCCTGGCCGCTGACCTCGGCTGCAGCGGGCTGCTGGTCCCGGAGGCGTCCGGTGGGGCCGGCGCCTCCTACCGGGAGGCCGCCGTGGTGGCCGAGGAGACCGGCCGGTCGGTCGCTCCGGTGCCCTACCTCGGCAGCGCCGTCGTGGCGACCGCCGCGCTGCTCGCGGCGACCGGTCCCGAGCCCGCCACCGGCGACGACGGCAAGCTGCTCGCCGCGCTCGCCGAGGGCAGCGCCACCGCCGCCCTGGCCGTCCCGTTCGAGACCGCGCCTGACAGCGCGGGGCTCACCTCGGTCCGGGTGACCGGGGCACCGGCCGGTGACGGGGCCAGGCTGACCGGAGCCGTCATCGGGGTGGCCGACGCACTGCCCGCCGACGTGCTGCTCGTGCCCGCCGACGGCGTGCCCTACGGGCTGTACGCGGTGGACGCGCGGGCCGGCGGGGTGACGAAGGCGCCGGTGGTCTCGCTGGACGGCACCAGGAAGCTGTGCGACCTCACCCTGGACGCGGCACCCGCGCGGCGGATCGCCGCCGGTGACGCGGCCGTGGCGGCGGTCACGGCGGCGCTGTCCGGCGGGGCGGCCATGCTCGCCGCCGAGCAGCTCGGCGTGGCCGAGCGCTGCCTGGAGATGACCACCGCCTACGTCAAGGAGCGGCACCAGTTCGCCCGGCCGATCGGCTCGTTCCAGGCCATCAAGCACCGGCTGGCCGACCTGTTCGTGCTGGTCACCCAGGCCCGGGCCGTGGCCAGGTACGCGGCCGCCTGTCTCGCCGATGGCAGCCAGGACGCCCCGGTCGCGGTGGCGATGGCCAAGTCGTACTGCGGGGAGGCGGCGGTCAAGGCGGCCGAGGAGTGTGTGCAGCTGCACGGCGGTATCGGGTTCACCTGGGAGCATCCGGCTCACCTGTACCTGAAGCGGGCCAAGAGCGGCTCGGTCGCGTTCGGCACCCCGGACCGGCACCGGGCCACCCTGGCCGGCCTGGTGAACCTGCCGGGCCCGCGGAGCTAGGACAGCCAATGCGATCGATCGACGGAGCCGGTGTGGTCATCACCGGCGCAGGCAGCGGCATCGGCGCCGCGATGGCCGCCAGGTTCACCGCCGGCGGTGCCAGGGTCGTGGTCAACGACATCGACGAAGCGGCGGCCACCAAGGTGGCCGCCGCCTGCGGCGCCATCGCGGTGCCGGGCGACGCGGCCAGCGAGGACGGGGTGGCGGTGCTGATCGGCGCGGCCACCGGCGCGCTCGGCCAGATCGACATGTACTGCGCCAACGCCGGGGTCGGGCTGAGCGGCTCGCAGGACGCGCCCGAGGAGGCCTGGGAGCTGTCCTGGCAGGTGAACGTGATGGCGCACGTCCGGGCCGCCCGGCTGCTGCTGCCGCCCTGGCTGGAGCGGGGGAGCGGCCACCTGATCTGCACGGTGTCCGCGGCCGGGCTGCTCATGATGCTGGGCACCGCGCCCTACTCGGTCACCAAGCACGCGGCGCTCAGCTTCGCCGAGTGGCTGGCCGCCACCTACAGGCACCGCGGCGTCACCGTGCAGGCGCTGTGCCCGCAGGGGGTGCGCACCCCCATGCTGGAGGCGTCCGGCCCGGTCGGGCGGCTGCTGCTGGGCGAGGCCGCGATCACCCCCGAGGCCGCGGCCGAGGCGGTGGTGCAGGGCATCGCCGACGGCCAGTTCCTGATCCTTCCGCACCCCGAGGTCGCGGAGATGTACGCCGGCCGGGCCGCCAACCCGGACCGCTGGCTGGGCGGCATGAACAAGCTCCAGCGCCGGGTCGAAGAGCAGTCCTAGCGGTCCGGGGGCGACCCCGTTCTGACGGCAGTTAGTGCAGGAATCAGATCTATTTGGCCAGTTTGCGGTTAGTTGGCCACGCGCCTGTTTGTGTCACCTTGCTGGCCCGGCATGTCGAGTACCGCAGCCTGTCAGGCCCGGCGCCTTCCCGCCGGGCGGCGTGGCCCTTGCTCGCCAGGCGGGTACTGGGCTGGTTTCTGGATGGCTGACCGGGGCAAGACAAACTTATAAGCGGGCTTGCAAGTTCGTGATGGCTGTAGTACAACATGTTCTGTAAGCCACCGGGAAGGGAGGACCCTCCGATGTTGATGCGCACAGACCCGTTCCGCGAACTGGACGCCCTGGCCCAGCAGCTGGCCGGCACCGCCGCCCGGCCCACCGCGATGCCGATGGATGCCTACCGCTCCGGGGAGGCATTCCTGGTCCTGTTCGACCTGCCAGGAATCGAAACCGATTCGATCGAGCTGACGGTGGAGCAGAACGTGCTTACCGTGCACGCCACCCGCAAGCGCCCTTCCGGGGAGAAGATAGAGATGGTGGCCAGCGAGCGGCCTTATGGCACGTTCAGCCGCCAGCTGTTCCTCGGCGAGACGCTCGACACCGAGCACATCGACGCCAACTATGACGCCGGCGTGCTGACGCTGCGCATCCCGGTCACCGAGCGGGCCAAGCCGCGGAAGGTGACGATCAGCAGCGACAAGCGCGAGCCGGTGTCGATCAACGCCTAACATGCGCCCGGACCGGGACCGTCCCCTGGCGGGTGGCATGCCCCCGCTGGCGGGCCTGGACGACGTGCACTGGCCGCTGTATACCGTTGGCCAGGTCGCCCAGTTGCTCGGTGTCCAGCCGGCCTTTCTGCGTCGGCTGGACACCGAGCAGGTCGTCCAGCCGGCCCGCTCCGGCGGCGGCCAGCGGCGCTACAGCCGCACCGAGATCGGCCGCATCGAGCAGGTCGTCGGCCTGGCCGGTGAGGGCTTCACCCTGCCGGCCATCCGCCGGGTGCTGGAACTGCAGGCCGAGGTTGCCGACCTGCAGTGCCAGCTCGCCGCCGAGCAGGCCAGGAACACCCAGCGGGCCCGGGGCAGGTAACCGGCTGGCCGCCAGCCATCCCGCCGCCAGGCCCCGCCGGACAGCAGCTGGGAGGGCCAGGTCATGACCATTGTGGAGTTCCTGCAGGCCCGTCTGGCCGAGGATGAGCTGACCGCGCAGGCGGCCATCGACGGCTCACCTGGCTGGCGAACCTACTACGACTACCGCGACGTCAAAGACGACGACGGGCACGTCATCGTGCTGGCCGACAGCCGTTACCCGACCGCCGCACAGGCCGCTCACATCGCCCGGCACAGCCCAGCCCGGATCCTGCGCGAATGCGAGATCAAACGGACGCTCATCGCCGACTGCCTGCGCCGCGACGCCCTCGGCGACCAGGCCGGCCGCAGCGCCCTCGAGGACACACTCAAGACCCTCGCCACAGCCTGGTCCGGCCACCCCGACTACGACCCAGCCTGGTCCTAGCCAGGCACGGCTGCGGGAGCCCCCGGTCTGATCTGGCCCGGGAGTTCCCGCAGCTAGCCCTGTTCCTGCCCCGTCCCCTGGCTCGCCCCCGCACCAACCGCGCCGGGCACGAGCTAACATCTGGTAACCGGAAACCCAGGCCAGCGCCCGGAGTGGCCAAGTAGCTGCAAAGTGGCATCTGGCCAAGTAGCCACCGAGTGGCCAAGTAGATCCGATCCCTGCAGTTAGTGCCCGGCGGTGCTGTTTGATGCTTTTCGGATTCCGAAATAAGGTCCGCCCGAAACAGGCATGAAACACGAGACTTATTAAAACACCCACAAGATCATTTTGGTAAAGGGCTCTGACCTGCGGATATGTTGGCGAAGCGGAAGGTTTTGAATAAGCCTCGCCTGGTATCCAGCCTGCCAGGTGCGTTACCGCACGCGTAACGAACGGGAAATAGGCCCGAAACCCGGATCTGGGAGATCTATAGGTGTTCTGAAGGACAGCGAAGCGGCCGTCCGGGCTACCCAGGGCGCCCGCGGCCTGGACCTCCGGCGGCCCCTTCCCCGGCAGCTCGCCGTAGGGCGTGTTTCCGGCCAGGAAAGTACGGAGGCGCGGTGGTTCCCTATCCAAGCTGGCTGAGTTCCGGGGACAACGCCTGGCAGCTGACAGCGGCGACGCTCGTCGGGCTGATGAGCATCCCGGCCATCGCCGTCCTGTACGGCGGTATCGTCCAGCGCAAGTGGGCGATGAACACGGTGCTGATGGTGTTCAGCACGTTCTGCCTCACGCTCATCGTCTGGGTCCTGTGGGCCTTCAAGATGGGCTTCGGCGAACCGTGGATCCACACCTTCCTCGGCAAGCCGGGCGCGATCCTGGGCCCGGGCAGCGAGCAGGGGCAGGCGGTCATCCCGATGCTGAAAGGGCTGATGCCGAAGTTCCGGTTCCCCGAGTCCTCGCTCGCCTACTTCCAGTTCGTGTTCGCCGCGATCACCCCGATCCTGTTCATCGGCAGCGTGATCGGCCGGATCAAGTTCAAGGTCTGGCTGATTTTCGTGCCGCTGTGGATCACCTTCGCCTACACGGTCAACGCCTTCATGCTGTGGGGCGGCGGCTTCTGGGCCGGCAAGGGCGCGCTGGACTACAGCGGCGGGTACGTCATCCACCTGGCGGCCGGCGTGTCCGGCTTCACCGCGGCCGCGGTCATCGGGCCCAGGCTCAAGCGCGACCGCGACCACGCGGTCCCGAACAACCTGCTGTTCGTCGCGGTGGGCGCGGGCATCCTGTGGCTGGGCTGGAACGGGTTCAACGGTGGTGACCCGTACTTCGCCGGAGTGGATGCGGCTGCCGCCGTGGTCAACACCAACCTGGCGACCGCCGTCGCGATGATGACCTGGATCATCATGGACATGGCGTTCAGCCGGGAACGCAAGCCGACCTTCCTCGGCGGGATCAACGGCATGATCTGCGGCCTGGTCTGCATCACCCCGGCGGCCGGTTACGTGACCGGCGTCGGCGCCATCGTGATCGGGCTCGTCGCCTCGGGCGTCGTCTGGGTAGCCTGGACCTACCTGCCCCAGTACGTCTGGCCGTTCACCAGGGTCGACGACGCGCTGGGCGTCGTCTATACGCACGGCATCGCTGGCCTGCTCGGCGGCCTGATGGTCGGCCTGTTCGCCGACCCGAAGATGATCGTGTACCTCGGCCTCGGTAAGAACCCATCGGTCTCCGGCGCGGGTCTCTTCTACGGCCACCCCAGGGAGCTGGCCATCCAGGCCGGTGCGGCGCTGACCATCATCGTCTGGGACGCCCTGGTCACCTTCCTCATCCTCAAGGGCATCGGGCTGTTCACCAAGCTCCGGATCCCCGACGCCGACCTTGAGATCGGTGACGTCGCGGTGCACGGCGAAGAGGTGTACCCGTCCGAGGAGCTGGTCCGCGTCGGCGCGGGCTCCGGGCCCGCGATCACGGTCCCGAACGCCCCCGAACCCGAGAAGGTGCCAAGCGACAGGGGTGACGACACGAGCGCCACAAGGTAAAGATCCGCCTGCTTCATCCGGGTGCCGCTCTCACCGTTGACTGAGAGCAGTCATGTTACTACGATTGCGAATTAACTAATAGGAAACTTTCCTATTAGTTCGTTACGGGCTTCGTGGTGGCCTTGGCGTCCCGAAGGAGGGAATGTGGATCGAACCCCACTCACTCAGTCGCGTGGGACACGACCGCGGACGGTGACCGCCATCGTTGCGGCGGTCCTCCTCGCCATTGCCGGCGCGGGCACCGCCTTCGCGGCGGGGGTCACTCACCAGACGGCCCTGTCCCTCAGCTGGTACGAATCGGCGCCCTACTACAGCGTGCTCGACTCCAGCGGGCCCGACCTGAGCGCGGCGATGTCGGCCACCGGCCAGAAGGCGTTCGACATGGCCTTCATCCTGGCCGACGGCAGCGCCTGCACCCCGGCCTGGAACGGAACCGACGCGGTCTCCTCCGACACGCAGGTGGCCGGTGTGATCAACGGGATCCGGTCCAGCGGCGGCGACGTCATCGTGTCGATGGGCGGCGCCAACGGGACCAAGCTCGGCCAGGTCTGCGGGTCGGCGTCGGCCACGGCAGCGGCCTACCAGCAGGTGGTCACCAAGTATGGCCTGCACGCGTTCGACTTCGACCTGGAGGAGCCGGAGATCGAGAGCTCCTCCGCGATCGCGAACGAGCTCGGCGCGGCCCAGATACTCCAGCAGAACAACCCCGGCCTGTTCGTGTCGATCACCCTGCCGACGACGCCCACCGGGGCCAACTTCTTCGGCGGGCTGCTGCTCGACGAGGCCAAGAGCCTGAACTTCACGCCCAACGACTACACGATCATGCCGTTCGACAACGGGTTCAGCGGCGGCTCCTCCCAGGTCACCGCTCTGCAGGACTTCAACGCCCAGCTGATGAGCACGTTCGGCTGGACCAGCGCGCAGGCCTATGCGCGCGAGGGGTACTCCGGCATGAACGGCCGGACAGACAGCGCCGAGTTTTTCTCCCAGAGCGATTTCCAGACCGTGCTGACCTTCGCCCAGAGCGCAGGGCTCAGCCGGTACACGTTCTGGTCGGTCAACCGCGACCGGGAGTGCAACCCGCCGGACAACAACGGCCAGCTCTCGGGCGAGTGCAGCAGCGTCCCGCAGAACTCCTGGGACTTCACCGCCTTCACGGTCGCCTTCGCCAACCAGGCGCCGGTGAACCCGCCGCCCCCGCCGCCCACCAGCACGCCGCCGCCCACCGGCTGCACGGCGGCCCCCTGGGCCAATAACGTCGCCTACAACAGCGGCAGCCAGGTCTCCTTCAACGGCGATGAGTGGACCGCCAACCAGTGGAACGACGACGAGGTGCCGGGCGGCCCATCCGGCGCCTGGACCAGCGACGGCGCCTGCACCTGACGCCGCCCAGGCCCAGCCCAGCCTCGCTCCGGCCGGACGACCGCTCCGGCTGCCCGCTGGGCTGTGGAGAGGGGTTCCGCGGTCGCTCGCTGGCCACGCAGCTAGTGGCCGCGGAACGCCTCCTCTAGCCACCAGGAGCCGCGCCTGCTGGTGATCTTCGCGTCGATCACCAGCGGGCGCTCCCTGGCACCGTCCAGCCAGCTGCTGACCTGGGCGAGGTCCTCCCGGCGGCGGACCGTCACCCCGTCACAGCCGAAGCCGCGCCCGATCTGGGCGATGTCGGCCGGTGGGAACGCGACCGTCTCGATGGGGTGACCGTCCGGCTGGAAGTGGTGCACCTCGGCCCCGTAGGCCTCGTCGTCGTAGACCACGATCACCATGGGCAGCCCGAGCCGCACGACGGTCTCCAGCTCGCTGATCCCCATCAGCGCGCCGCCGTCGCCGAGCGCGGCCACGGTCAGCCGGTCCGGCCGGGCGACCGCCGAGCCGACGGCCGAGGCCAGCCCGAGGCCGACCGACTGGTAGGCCTGGGTGAAGCAGAACCCCTGCTCGTCGGGCACGGCCAGGAACATGCTGGGGTAGCCCATGAAGTTGCCCGAGTCCACGGCGACCAGGCGGTCGGCCGGCAGCAGGTCATCCAGCTCGATGGACAGCGTGCGCGGGTCGATCCGGTCGCCGTCGCTCTCGTCGGCGTAGGGCACGTCCCGCCAGTGGCCGGTGCGGGCGATCCGCTGCCGGATCCTGGGGGAGCGGTAGCCGGTGGCTGGATGCGACCCGGCGACGGCGTGCGTGGGCAGCATGGCGGCGACCGCGCGCGCCGTCTCGGCCACGTCGCCGACCACGCCGAACTGCACCGGCGTGTGCGCGCCGATCGCGGCCTCGTCGTCGTCCACCTGCACGACCTGGCAGCCCGGGCCGATCAGCGTGCCGTGCCGCATCGTCCACATGTTCAGCGAGCAGCCCCAGCCGATCAGCAGGTCCGCGCCCTTGATCAGCTCGGCGGCGACCGGCGAGGCGAACCCGCCGCTCACGTCCAGATCCCACGGGTTGCCACGGAACAGGCCCTTGGCCGCGGCCGAGGTGGCCAGCAGCGCCCCGCAGGAGTCCGCCAGCTTCTCCAGGTCCGTGCGGGCGGCCGCCGTCCGTGCACCGCGCCCGGCGATGAAGACCGGGTGCTCGGCCGCGGCCAGGGCGGTGGCCAGCTCCGCGGCCGCGTCCGGCGCCGGTGCGGCCGCCGAGGGGGCGGGTTCGGCCTGCACCTGGGGCGGCCCGCACTGGGCGGCCTGCACGTCCAGCGGCATGGCCAGCACCACGGTGCGGCGCTGCCTGACGGCGGTCCGGTAGGCGCGCACGGTGTCGGCGACCGCCGACTCCGGTGAGTGCAGCCGCTCGGGCACCGCGCCGATGGCGGTCGCGATCGAGGCCACGTCGATCCGGAAGTTGGACCGCACGGCCGCGCCCGCGACATCGGCGGCGAGCACCACCAGCGGAGTGCGGCTCTTGGCTGCCTCGGTGATGCCGGTGAGCGCGTTGGTCAGCCCCGGCCCCTGGTGCACCGACAGCAGCCCGGGCTTCCCGGCCAGCCGCGCCCAGGCGTCGGCCATGGTGGCCGCGCCGCCCTCGTGCCGGGCGGCGATGAACCGGACGCCGCGGGCCGTCAGCCCGTTCGTGACATGGAAGTTTCCGCTGCCGACCACGCCGAACACCGTGTCGGCGCCGAGATCGGCGAGGGTGTCAGCAACGGCGCGCGCAACCAGCATCAGGACTCGACCAGGGCGAGCGCCCGGCATGGGCTGCCCGAGCCGCCGGTGATTGGCAGCGGGCCGGCGATCACCACGGCGCCCTGGGCGGGCAGCCTGGCCAGGTTCTGCAGCTGGGTGAGCCCGTACTTGCCGGCGCCGAGCAGGGATGAGTGGCAGGGGAACGGCGGGTCGAAGGAGTGCGCCGTCCCGGCGTCGGTGCCGACGGTCTCCACCCCGATGCCCTGGACCGGTGCCTCAGTCGCCAGCCAGCGGGCACAGTCCACCGAGACGCCCGGCGTGTGCGGGCCGGTGGAGTCGGCGTTGAGGAACTCCTCCTGGCTGGCGGAGCGGGCGTCCCAGCCGGTGCGGTAGAGCAGCCAGCCGCCCTCGGGCAGCGGGCCGTGCTCGCGCTCCCACTGCCTGATGTGGCCCACCTCGAGCAGGAAGTCGGGGTCGGCCGCGGCCTGCTGCGTGAAGTCGAGCACCGCGGCCTGGGCGATCAGCCGCTGCGGCGGCACCTGGGCCACGTCCTCCAGGTTCGCGCCGGTCACCCAGTGCACCGGGGCGTCGAAGTGGGTGCCGGTGTGCTCGCCCGTGCTGATGTCGTTCCAGTACCAGGCCGGGCCGCGCTCGTCGTACCGGCTGATCTCGTGCAGGCTGAACGGGATGGTGTTGCCGAACGGCTCGGGCAGCTTGAGTATGGGCGTCGCCGCGTTGAGCGGAGCGGTGAGGTCGATCACTTCGAGCTGCCCACCGCGGATGGCGTCGATGAGGGCGTTGAGCACGGACATGATGGCGTCTCCCCTGCACGGCCCGGCGGCATTCCCGTCCCGGGAACTGTTGCTGTATGCGAACTAAGTTGCTGCTGTTTGAGAGCTAACAGCCTGCCGTAGCCGGGTCTGCAGCGGAAGACCTGGGGCCGGCCGTGGTGCCGGGGACTGGCCGGCCTCGCGCAGAATGGTAAACATGGCGAGGCCGATTCCCTATGTGCGCACGCTCGTGTCCGAAGACGGCGTTCCGATCGACAGCGTCCATCTGGCCGGTGACGATGGCCTCGCCATCATCGTCGCGCACGGGTTCACGCTGTCCTGGCAGCGCCCGGCCGTGTGGCGGATCTCCACCCGGCTGAACAAGACCTACGGGGTGATCAGCTTCGACTTCCGTGGGCACGGCAGGTCCGGCGGCCTGTCCACGCTGGGCGACCGCGAGATCTACGACCTGGACGTGGCCATCCGCTACGCCAGGGAACTCGGTTACCAGCGGGTCGCCACCGTCGGGTTCTCCATGGGTGCGTCCATCGTGCTGCGGCACGCCGCCCTGATCGGCGGCGCGGACGCTGTCGTCTCGGTGAGCGGCCCCGGGCACTGGTACTTCCGCGGCACCGAGCGGATGCGCCGGGTGCACTGGGCGGTGGAGCACCGGTCCGGGCGGCTGATCACCCGGAACGTGCTCAAGACGAGGATCAACCCGGTGCGCTGGGATCCGGCGCCGATGCCACCGGCCGAGGCGGCCGCGCTGATCGCGCCCACCCCGCTGCTCATCGTGCACGGCGACGAGGACCTGTACTTCCCGGTCGGCCATGCCGAGGAGCTGTACGAGGCGGCGGGGGAGCCGAAGGAGCTGTGGGTCCTGCCCGGCTTCGGCCACGCCGAGTCCGCCGCCAGCGGGGAGGTGGTGGACCGCATCGGCCGCTGGGTCACCCAGGCCGTGTACCCCGCCGGGGCGATCACGGCCACCCCATCGGGCAACGGGGCGGGCACAGCGGCACCGGCCGCCCCTGGCGCCGTCGGCTAAACAGCGTCACCAGCTCGCCGGCAGCGGCATTCCCTCGGTGTAGCCGGCCGCGCTCTGCACCCCGATCACCGCGCGCTCGTGCAGCTCGTCCAGATCCTTCGCGCCGGCGTAGGTGCAGGCGCTGCGCAGCCCGGCGGTGATCGCGTCGATCAGGTCTTCGACTCCGGGCCGCTGCGGGTCCAGGTACATCCTGGCGGCCGAGATGCCCTCCTCGAACAGCTCTTTGCGGGCCCGCTCGAACGGCGAGTCGCTGGCCGACCGCAGCCGGACCGCCCGGGCCGAGGCCATGCCGAAGCTTTCCTTGTACAGCTGGCCGTCCGGGTCGCGGAACGCGTCCCCCGGCGACTCGAACGTGCCGGCGAACCACGACCCGATCATGACCGCCGACGCCCCGGCCGCGAGCGCGAGCGCGACGTCGCGCGGGTGCCGGACGCCGCCGTCGGCCCACGCCTGCGCGCCCAG
>DASXMU010000034.1:0-4452 GCA_036495485.1 Streptosporangiaceae bacterium | reverse complement strand
CAGGAGCCGAACGTCTACGCCGGGCTGTCGGTCGTCATGGGCGGGCTCATGCACGCGCGGCCGAGGTTCTTCGCCAAGGTCATGGGCGAGCTGCTGTTCTGGGTCGGCGAGGACAAGATGACCTTCGGCAGCGACTACGGCATCTGGGAGCCGAAGTGGCAGGTCGAGGGGCTCGTCGACTGGGAGATGCCGGACGACCCCGAGCTGGCGGACTACCCACGGCTCGGCACCGCCGGCAAGAAGAAGATCCTCGGGCTGAACGCGGCCAAGCTGTACGGCATCGACGTGCCAGCCGACTGCAGGCTGAACGGTGACGGGACTCCGGCCGCACAGGACGACGCCCAGCTGGTCGAGGGGTAATGACTGGCTCTGCACTGACCCTGGACGAGCTGACATCGCAGGTGCTCGCGGCCCTGGACGCGGTGCGCGACCCGGAGCTGGACGAGCCGGTGACCTCGCTCGGCTTCGTCACCTCAGCCGCGGTGAGCGAGGCCGGCGAGGCGCAGGTCAGGCTGCGGCTGCCCACCTATTTCTGCGCGCCCAACTTCGCCTTCCTGATGGTCGCCGACGCCTACGACGCGGTCGTCGCGGTGCCGGGCGTGCGGACCGCCGAGATCGTCCTGGAGGATCACTTCGCCTCGGACGCGATCAACGGCGGGGTGGCCGCGCAGGCCGGTTTCGCTCAGGCGTTCGACGGCGAGGCGGTCAGCGAGCTGGACGGCCTGCGGGCGGACTTCCTGCGCAAGGCCGTGATGGCCGGCACCGACCAGGTGTGCAGGCCGCTGCTGGCCGCGGGCACCGAGCCCGCGGCACTGGCCGGGATGACGCTCGGCGAGCTGCCGCTGTCTCAGCCAGCGGGCAGGCTGAGACAGCGGCGCGCCGAACTCGGCCTGCCCGCCGGCGACGACGCGCCGCTGCTGATCGACCCGGTGACCGGCGCGGCGGTCGGCCTGGACGGGCTGCCGCTGCACCTGCGGCGGGCCCGCACCACCCGGATCAGCATCGAGGCGAACGCCGGCGTGTGCCGGGGGATGCTGGCGCACAGATACCAGACGCGGGGACTAGGCCAGGAGGACAAGTGAAGGCGGTCAGGCTGCACGGGTACCACCAGCAACCGGTCATCGACGACGTGCCGGAGCCGGCCATCTCCGGACCGCTGGACGTGATCGTGAAGATAGGCGGCGCCGGGGTGTGCCGCACCGACCTGCACATCATCGAGGGCCAGTGGGCCGCCGCGATGGGCGTCGGGCTGCCCTACATCCTCGGCCACGAGAACGCCGGCTGGGTGCACGAGGTCGGCTCCGCGGTCACCAACGTGGCGGTGGGCGACACGGTGATCCTGCACCCCACGCCCACCTGCGGGCTGTGCCGGGCATGCCGGGCCGGCGACGACATGCACTGCGAGAACAGCTCGTTCCCCGGCCTGAGCACCGACGGCGGGATGGCCGAGTACCTGCTGACCTCGGCGCGGTGCTGCGTCAAGCTGGACCCGTCGACCAGGCCGCAGGACGTGGCCGCGCTGGCCGACGCCGGCATCACCGCCTACCACGCGGTGCGCAAGGCGATCCCGCTGCTCTACCCGGGCACCACCGCCGTGATCATCGGGGCCGGCGGCCTCGGCCACATCGGCATCCAGTGCCTGGCCGCGCTCACCGCCACCACGATCATCGTGGTGGACCGCAACCCGGACGCGCTCAAGCTGGCCGAGCAGCTCGGCGCGCAGCACACCGTGGTCGCCGACGGCGGCCAGGTGGCCGCGGTCAAGGAGCTGACCGGCGGGCAGGGCGCGCACGTGGTGCTCGACTTCGTGGCCGAGCAGGGCGCGGAGATGGACGGGTTCACGATGACCCGCCCGGCGGGCTCGTACTACGTCATCGGGTACGGCGGCGAGGTGCACATCCCGACGCTGGACATCATCTCGACCGAGCGCAACATCATCGGCAACATCGTCGGGACCTACAACGAGCTCGCCGAGCTGATGGCGCTGGCCGAGGGCGGCCGGGTCACCCTGCACACCCGGACCTACCCACTGGAGGCCGCACCCGAGGCCCTGGCCGATCTCGACGCCGGCCGGGTGCGCGGCCGCGCCATTCTCGTCCCGTAAGACCACGCTTACACCCGCAACGGAGGAAATCCGGTGGCCAAGGAACTGCGTTTCGGCGAGGACGCCCGCCGCCTGCTGCTGGCAGGAGTCGACCAGCTAGCCGAAGCCGTGAAGTCGACGCTGGGGCCCAAGGGCCGCAACGTCATCCTGGAGAAGATCACCGGGTCACCGGTCGTCACCAACGACGGCGTGACGATCGCCCGCGAGATCCATCTCAGGGACCAGTTCGAGAACATGGGCGCCCAGCTGGTCAAGGAAGCCGCGATCAAGACCAACGACATCGTCGGCGACGGCACCACCACGGCCACGGTGATCGCGCAGGCGATCGTCAGGGAGGGCATGCAGGCGATCGGCCAGGGCGCCAACCCGGTGCTGGTCAAGCGCGGCATCGACCTGGCGGTGGCGCGGCTGGTCGAATACCTGCAGAAGGTGGCGCACCCGGTGGTCACCGAGCAGGACTACCTGCGGGTGGCCGCGATCTCGGCCAACGACGACGACACCGTCGGCTCGGTGATCGCGCACGCCCTGCACACGGTCGGGGACGGCGGGGTCGTCACCGTGGAGGAGTCGGCCACCTCCGGGATGAGCGTGGACTTCGTCGAGGGCTTCGAGTTCGAGAACGGGTACCTCTCGCCGTACCTGGTGACCAACCCGGCCAGCCTGGAGGCCATCCTCGACGACCCGTACATCCTGCTGTGCAGCGAGAAGATCACCAAGGTCCAGCAGCTCATGCCGATCCTGGACAGGGTGATGCGGGCGCCGAGGCCGCTGGTCATCATCGCCGAGAACGTCGAGGGCACCGCGCTGAGCATGCTGGTGCACAACCACGTGAACCGGGTGTTCCAGTGCGTGGCCATCCGGGCGCCGGGCTTCGGTGACCGCCGGCTGCACAAGCTGGAGGACATCGCCGCGGTCTGCGGCGGCGCCGTGTACAGCAAGCACTCCGGGCTGACCCTGGAGACGATGACGCTGGAGCACCTGGGCCGTGCCTCGCAGGTGCGGGTCACCGCGGACAGGACCGCCATCATCGGCGGCAGCCGCTCCTCGGAGGAGGTCGAGTTCCGGGTGGCCCAGCTCCGCGCCGAGCTGGAGCGGGCGGCGTTCGGCGTGGACGAGGACGTGCTGACCGAGCGGATCGGGGCGCTGACCGGCAAGGTCGCCGTCATCCGGGTGGGCGCGCCGACCCCGGCCGAGCTCAAGGAGCTGCAGCACCGGGTGGAGGACGCGCTGTCGGCCACCCGGGCCGCCATGGCCGAGGGCATCGTGGCCGGCGGCGGCGCGGCGCTCATACACTCCTCCGGCGCGCTGGACGGGCTCGAGGGGGACTCGGCCGACCACACCACCGGGGTGCGGATCGTGCGCAACGTGCTGGCCGAGCCCGCCTACCTGATCGCGGCCAACGCCGGCTACCCCGGCGCCGAGGTGGTGGCCAAGATGCAGCAGATGGGCACCGACGAGGGCTTCGACGCGCTGGCCGGCCGCTACGGCAACATGATCGAGATGGGCATCATCGACCCGCTGCGGGTCACCAGGTCCGCCCTGCAGAACGGTGCCTCGGTGGCCGGCCTGCTGCTCACCACCAACACGCTGATCGCCGAGGAGCAGACTCCGTGGGGCGGCAGCCGCGCGCTGATGACCGAGTACGGCGAGCTGGACGAGGGCCTGCACCAGCCCTCCCCCGACTCCAGCACCCCGCAGTCCCTGGGCCTGGGCCCCTCCATCGGCTGACCGTGACCGGAGGCTCGTTACCCTGAGGGGGTGGATGAAGCAGCGCGCGCCGCCCGGGTCATGTGGACGCTGTTCGAGCCGGTGCATGCGGTGGTGTACTTCTCGCCGGAGGCGCGGTCGGCGTTCGTGGAGGCCGGGCTGCGCGGGTTCTGGCGTGGGTACTTCGCCGGGCGGGCGGCGCCTCTGGGGATGACCGGCCCCGGTGTGGTCACCGCGTCGTTCTACAACTTCGCGCCGTCGATGGTGGCGCGGGCGATCCCGGGGATCTGGGAGCTGATCACGCCGGAGGAGGCGCTGCGGGTGCGGCGTACCGGTGCCGTACGGGCGCTGCGCGAGCTGCTGGGCGACCTGGAGCCCGATGCGCCCGCAGTGGCGGATCTGCTCTGGCGGGCAGCCGGTGAGCTGGACTTCCCTGGGCGGGTGCTGGGCGCGGCCAACGCCGGGCTCGCGGTGCCCGGCGACGGGCTGGCCCGGCTGTGGCTGGCGGCGACCGTGCTGCGCGAGCACCGGGGGGACGGCCATTTCGCCGCGCTGCTGGCGGCCGGCCTCGACGGCTGCGAAACCGTCGTGCTGCGCTGCGGCCTTGACATGCGGCGGGAGGACATGCAGCCGGTGCGGGG
>DASXMU010000033.1:0-13320 GCA_036495485.1 Streptosporangiaceae bacterium | reverse complement strand
CCGGCGCCGGGGCCGAGGTCGATGATCCAGTCGGCGTGCGCCATGACTGCCTGGTGGTGCTCGATGACGATGACCGACTTGCCGGAGCCGACGAGCCGGTCGAGCAGGCCGAGCAACTGCTCGACGTCGGCGAGGTGCAGGCCGCTAGTCGGCTCGTCGAGGATGTAGACGCCGCCCTTGCCGGCCATGCGGGTGGCCAGCTTGAGCCGCTGCCGCTCGCCGCCGGACAGCGTGGTGAGCGGCTGGCCGATGCTGAGGTAGCCGAGCCCGACGTCGACGAGGCGGCTCAGGATGGCGTGCGCGGCGGGCGTGCGCGCCTCGCCGGCGCCGAAGAACTCCACGGCCTCGGTCACCGGCATGGCGAGTACCTCGCTGATGTCGCGGCCGGCGAGGTGGTATTCCAGCACCGAGGCGTCGTACCGCTTTCCCTCGCAGTCCTCGCAGGTGGTGGCGACACCGGCCATCACCGCCAGGTCGGTGTAGATGACACCGGCGCCGTTGCACGTTGGGCAGGCGCCCTCGGAGTTGGCGCTGAACAGGGCCGGTTTCACGCCGTTGGCCTTCGCGAACGCGGTGCGGATCGGGTCGAGCAGCCCGGTGTAGGTCGCCGGGTTGCTCCGCCGCGAACCGCGGATCGCGCCCTGGCCGATCGCCACCACGCCGTCCCGGCCGGATACCGAACCGTGGATCAGTGAGCTCTTGCCCGACCCGGCCACGCCAGTCACCACCACCAGCACGCCGAGCGGTATGCCGACATCGACGTTCTGCAGGTTGTGGGTGCTGGCGCCGCGGACTTCCAGCACCCCCGACGGTGCCCGCACCGACGGCTTCAGATGGATCCGGTCGTCCAGGTGCCGCCCGGTCAGGGTGCCGCTGGCCCGCAGTCCGTCGACGGTGCCCTCGAAGACCACCTCGCCACCGGCGGTGCCAGCGCCGGGACCGAGGTCGACGGCATGGTCGCCGATCGCGATCATCTCCGGCTTGTGCTCCACGACAAGCACCGTGTTGCCCTTGTCGCGCAGCCGGAGCAGCAGTTCGTTCATCCGCTGGATGTCGTGCGGGTGCAGCCCGACCGACGGCTCGTCGAAGACGTAGGTGACGTCGGTGAGCGAAGAGCCGAGCTGGCGAATCATCTTGACGCGCTGTGCCTCGCCGCCCGACAGCGTGCCCGTCGGCCGGTCAAGGCTGATGTAGCCGAGCCCGATCTCGACGAACGAGTCCAGGGTCTGCCCGAGCGAGGCAAGCAGCGGTGCCACCGACAGCTCGGCGAGGCCGTCGATCCACTCGGCCAGGTCGCTGATCTGCATCGCACAGGCGCCGGCGATGCTGATCCCGTTGATCTTCGACGACCGTGCCGCCTCGGTCAGCCGGGTGCCGTGGCACTGCGGGCACACGGTGAACGTGACCGCCCGCTCCACGAACTCCCTGATGTGCGGCTGCATCGCCTCCTTGTCCTTGGACAGCATCGACCGCTGGATCCGCGGGATCAGGCCCTCGTAGGTCATGTTGATGCCCGCGATCTTCATCCTGACCGGCTCGTGGTGCAGGAAGTCGTGCATTTCTTTCTTTGTAAATTTGCGGATTGGCTTGTCCGGGTCGTAGAAGCCGGACTCGACGTAAAGCCGGGAGTTCCAGCCGCCCCCCTTGTAGCCAGGGACAGTGATCGCGCCCTCGTTGAGGGACCTGGAGTCATCGAAGAGCTGGGTGAGGTCCATATCGGTTACCTTGCCGCGGCCCTCACAGCGCGGGCACATGCCGCCGGTGATGCTGAAGCTGCGCCGCTCCTTCACCGTCTTCCCGCCGCGTTCGAACGTGACCGCACCCGCTCCGCTGATCGAGGCAATGTTGAAGGAGAACGCCTTGGGCGAGCCGATGTGCGGCTGCCCGAGCCGGCTGAACAGGATGCGCAGCATCGCGTTGGCGTCGGTGGCGGTGCCGACCGTCGAACGCGGGTCAGCCCCCATCCGCTGCTGGTCGACGATGATCGCGGTCGTCAGCCCTTCGAGCACGTCGACCTCGGGCCGTGCCAGCGTCGGCATGAAGCCCTGGACGAAGGCGCTGTAGGTCTCGTTGATCAGCCGCTGCGACTCCGCGGCGATGGTGTCGAACACCAGAGAGCTCTTGCCCGAGCCGGAGACACCGGTGAACACCGTCAGCCGGCGCTTCGGGATCTCGACGCTGACGTCCTTGAGGTTGTTCACGCGCGCGCCGTGCACACGGATCACATCGTGGCTGCCGGCGCTCACTGGTCCTGAACCAGACCGGTCATGGTTGCTCCTTGAAGTCGTGGGTCACCCGGCCCGGCGGGATCGCCGGGGCTCAAGGCCGGACGGTAAGCCCGGAAATCGACAGCCTGATCGCCCCCTGGCTGTTGATTTGTGCCTCACTGCAAGTATGGCGACAGTGGGCCGGCGGACGCTTCTTGATTCCTGATCGGTCTGTCGCGCGCCGGGTGGCGCCGGTGATTCAGGCAGGCAGGGCGGCCTGCCCGGTGAAGGAGCCGGCCGCTCAGCTATCCCGTGAGCTGCGCTACCAGGAGCTCGGCGACCTCCGGTGTGATCGGGTTGTCGCCGTCGAGGGCTGGCAGCGGGCTGACCTTGAACCCGCCGGGCGGCAGGCCGGGAACGGTGGCGCTGCCGGGGGCTTCGGTCAGCACTGTCACCGCGGTGGGCCCGCCCGCCCAGCCGGCCAGCGAGTCGTTCCGGCAGGCCAGCAGGAAGGCAAGCCATGACCGGTAGGTCAGCAGCAGCTCGCCGAAGGTGTCGTCCGACCCGTCCAGTCCCTGACCGATGACCAGGGCCGTCATCTCGGCGCGGAGCAGCTCCTCCATGCGCCGCACGCAGCGATCAGGGTCGCCGTCAAGCCCGGGGCACGGTAGCTGGCGCGCGCCCACGTTGGCCGCCAGCATCGCGAACTGCTCCTCGATCATTTCGGTGCCGGGCCATGACGGCCGCAGCAGGACGGCGGTTGCCTCCCGCGAGCGGGCCAGCAGCGTCGCGATGTGCACGGCCAGGGCAGCGGCACTGCAATAGCCGATGACGAAGGCAGGACCGTCGGCGGGCTGGGAGCGCGCAAACGAGCCTGCGGCTTCGGCGGCCAGGTCAGCCAGGGATATGTAGGCCCGGTCCTGGGACAGAGCGTCGAGCGGATCGACCTGGTAGACCGGCCGGCCTTCAGCCCGGCCGCTGACCAGCTCGCTGAGCCTGGGCGCCGAGGAAAACGCCTGGAAATCGGTCACCAAGACCGGCTTAGCGGCGCCAGCAACGAGCCGCCTGAGGATCGTGCCGCCGTCGACTGCGCTGTCATCTGCAAGGGGAGTAGCCACGCTTCGGTAGCCTCCCAGCCGTGGCGTGACCAGGCACCTTTGATATTGCCGTCGGCCGGCCGGCACCGGCATGCGCAACCGGCGAGATGACCGGCCCAGCTCACGGCGGGCACGCTGGGAAAGGCTTCCGCCGGACTGACTGACCCCCGAGGGCAAAGGGACAGGTGGGCGATGACGCAGCAACCCTCCAGCCAGCCAGACGCCACGGCGGAGCGGTATCCGTTGTCCTATACCCAGCAATACTTCCTCTCGCTGGACGAGGGCGATCTGAAAGGTGCCTTCGGCAACCGGTTCACGATCGTCTCCGGGGTGCGCATCGCTGGCCACGTCGACATCCCGACGCTCCAGGGGGCACTCGACGACGTCGTGCAGCGCCATGAGCTGCTGCGCACCGTCGTCGTACGGGACGCACAGCCCCCCTATCAGCAGGTCTGTCCGCCGTGCCGGGTGCCGCTCGACGTCAGGGACTGGCCGGCCACCGAACGGTCCCGGGATCTGATGGCCGAGGAGCTGATCATCGAGGCGGAGAAGGGAACCATGACGCCCCGGCAGGTGCCGGTCATGCGGGCGACCCTGGCCAGGTTCGACGACCATGACTCGGCCCTCGTGCTCGTGGTGCACCATTCCGCGTCCGACGCCTGGTCCCAGAACGTGATCCTGCACGATCTGGCGGCCTTTTACGACGCGCGGGCCAACCACCACCCGGTGGACCTGTCCCCCGTCAAGCAGTACCGGGACTACGCGGAATGGCAGAACGCCGGCACCGCCGACACCAGCGACGCGCGCCAGTACTGGCGGGAGAAGCTGCGCGGCGCGCACGTGCTCGTGCTGCCGAACGACCGCCCCAGGCCAGAGGTCTACAGCAGGCCGTTCTCCGCGTACAACTACTTCGTCAGCGCCGACGAGATGGCGGCGGCGTGCAGGTTCGCCGCCGAGGCACGCAGCTCCATGTTCATGGTCTTGATGGCAGCCTTCAGCGTGTTCATCTACGAGATGCAGGGCGTGGCCGGCCCGGGCATCCGCGCGTTCACGACCGGGCGCAACGAGCCCGCGTTCCAGAACACCATGGGCCTGTTCCTGAACCTGGTGCCGTTCCGCACCGACATCAGCCGGTGCACAAGCTTCCGGGAGATCGTGGCCAGCACCAGGGACACGTGCATCGATGCCTACTCCAACGAGGTTCCGATCACCGTCATCGAGCAGGATGTGCCCGATTTCAACGCCCCGCACGACGACCCCAGGAACTCCCAGGTCGTCCTCGGGATGTACCAGGCGCAGTCCGACGGCGCGGAGCTGCCCATCGCCGACGGCGCCTATGCGATCTTCGAGCGCACGCTGCCGAGCCCGGAGACCTCGGACATCCCGACCGGCATGGCCTGGAGCATGGCCATCACCGGCTCGGGCGAGCTGACCGGCAACGTCGTGTACAACCTCGACGAGTTCGACGAGCAGAAGGTGGCCGGCTGGGCATCGGACTACAACCGGATACTGTCCAGGCTGGCGAGCGAGCCCGACCGCGAATGGCGGCAGCTCGCCGACGTCGCGTCGTGATGGCCTCCCCCGCGCCAGCTACCCTCACGACCGCAGCCTCGCACCGGGTCCCGCTCGCCGGGACGGGATGGAGCGTGTGGCGGGACGTGGCCCTGCGGAGCGCGGGGTTCCCGGCGGACATGGTGCTCGCCATCTGCGACGAGCCGCTGGCGCGCAGCGCGGACCTCGCGTCCAGCGCGGACCTCGCGTCCAGCGCGGACCTCGATGGGGCGGATGGTGCCGGGCCGGCGTATGACGTGGTTTACCCCGATGCCGCCAGGCGGCTGTCCGTTGCGATCGCCGGCACCGCCGCCGATCCAGGCTTCCGCGAGGCGGTGACCTGGCAGAACCCCGGGCTGGCGGAGAACTGGCTGCATGACGCGGGCGCGAGTGTGGCGCGGCGGGCCAAGGACCGTAAACGGGAGCTCGTGATCGCAAGCTACCTCCAGCGGTACTGCCTGAAGAACGACACGATCGGCTTTTACGGGCCAGTCGGCTGGGCGTCCGTAGCGCCCGGCACGGCTGGCCTGGCCGCGACGCCGGGCGAGCATGTGATCGCCCGCAGGACCACCTACTTCGAGGTCTGGGCCATCGACAAGGTCGCGGCCGCGATCGCTGGGCAAGGGCGAGTGCTCGGCTGGCTGCGGCCCCGGCGGACCCGGTCGGCGTTCCTCGCCGGGAATGTGCTGCACCGCCCGCATGGCAAGCCGGTCGTCCTCACCGGCGCCGAGCTGCGGATCCTGATGGCATGTGATGGCAGCCAGACGGTCAGCGACGTACTGGCCAGCGCTGTGCTGGCCAGCGATGGCGCACCGGATGCTCGCGCCCTGCTGACCCGGCTGGCCGAGCTCGGGGCGCTGCGAATGGACCTGGAGGGCCCGGCTCATGCCTGGCCGGAACGGCTGCTCCGCGATCAGGTCGGGCAGATCGCCGATCCGGCCGCCAGGGCGGCGGCGCTGGCGCCGGTCGAGCGGATGGTCAAGGCCAGGGACGCGGTGGCGGCTGCGGCCGGCGACGCGGCCGGGCTCAGGCAGGCGCTGGCGGGCCTGGCGGTGGCGTTCGAGGAGGTCACCGGGTCGCCGGCCACCCGCAGGGCGGGCGAGCCGTATGCCGGGCGGACGGTGGTCTACCAGGATGCGGTGCGGGATGTGCGGGTGGAGCTGGGCACGGCGGTGACCGGGGCGCTGGCCAGGCCGCTCGGCCTGGTGCTGGACAGCGCCCGCTGGCTGATCAGCGAGATCACGGCCAGGTACCGCGTGCTCTTCCCGCAACTGCTCGACCGCGAGACCGCCCGGGCGGGTGGCGCGCCCGTGCCGCTCCAGCGGCTCCTCACGGTGGCATCGCCCTACATGTTCATCCAGCCTGGCCGGGGGGCGAACGAGATCGCCGCGGCGTGCGTGGCCGAGCTGCAGCGGCGCTGGCAGGAGGTGCTCGGTGTGCCGCCGTCCGCCCGCAGGCACCAGGTCCGCGCGGACGCGATCAGCGCCAAGGCCGCCGAGTGCTTCCCCTGGCAACCGGCCGCCTGGAGCAACGCCCGGCAGCACTCACCGGACATCATGATCGCGGCGGCGTCGCCTGGCGAGGTGCAGCGCGGCAACTTCCTGCTGGTCCTCGGCGAACTGCACCTGGCAAACAACACCCTGGAGGGCCGGTGTTTCGCAGAGCAGCATCCGGACCCGGCCAGGCTCATCGCCGCCGAGCAGGCCGACCACGGCAGGCGGCGGATCGTCGCCATCCCGGCGAAGGACTTCCCGTTCGTGACGTCCCGCGCCAGCCCTCCCTCGGCCATTCTGGGGCCGGGCCAGGTCTACTGGTCCTCCGCCGCCATCGATTCACTCGACCCGCCCGAGCCTGACACGGTCATGCCCGCCGCCGCGATGACCGTCACCCGCCGCGGCGGCGATCTGGTCGTCCATCTCATGCCGTCCGGCACCGAACTGGACTTCTTCGAGGTCATCGGGGACATCATGAGTGGAGTCGTGGCCAACGCGTTCCAGCCGGCAGCTCCGGCCGCCCACCGGCCGCGCATCACGATCGACCGGCTCGTCCTGAGCCGGGAGCAATGGGTCTTCCAGGTCGCGGACTCGGGCTGGGCGTTCGTCAAGGACGAGCAGGCACGTTATTCCCGCGCGCGGCGCTGGCGGCAGGAGCACCAGCTGCCCGAGCGGGTATTCTTCCGCGTCCCCACCGAGGCCAAGCCCATGGCCGCCGACTTCCGGAGCATCGCCCTCGTCAACCTCTTCGCCAAGCACGTCCGCCAGACGAAAGCCGCCGGATACGCCGGGTACACCGTCACCGAGATGCTTCCCGACCTGGGCCAGCTCTGGCTTGCCGACCGCGAGGGCCGGCGCTACACCTCCGAGCTGAGGTTCGTCGCATTCGACGGGATGAACGAGGACTAACCGGTCAATCCTCTGTGTCTTGTGCGAAGTTCGCATTATGCACATGACCAGCCCGGCGGTCAGCGTGTTTCATTCGCGGGTTCGGAGCCGGGCAGTGCTCACGCACTGCTCAGGCGTCCTGATCCGGATACCGGCCGTCTCGGCGGGCAACTGCCGCCACCGGCTCTCGTGCCCGCTGCACAGCAGCTTGTTCAATCCCGGGAAGCGGCCTTGAACCCACCGGACGTCCCCGGCGTAAATATGCGGTGAAAGGTGCGGTCCGTGTTCCTTCCTGAGCCGGTCCGCGGACCGCACCGCCCCCTGAGGCGCCAGCCAGCGACACGGCAGCGCCTGTCGTCCGACGAGGTGAGACAGATGACGATCATTGGCAGGCACCTCCCCGGGGGCGTCCGGCGCGGGCCGGGTATCCGGGCGGCCGCCGGTCTGGCACTAATCCCGGTAGCCGCGATGTCCGCCGCCCTGTGGCCAGGCCAGAGCGTCCATGCCAGCACGCGCCACGCGTCCCACCAGGCCAGGTCCCATCGGGCCGCGTCCCATCAGGCGGCCGGGACGGGCACGGCAACGACGCGGCACCCGTGGGTCAAGTACTACATCGTGCAGCCGCCAGACCACGGGCAGAAGGAGTTCCTCTACGAGATCGCGGCCAAGACGCTAAGCAACGGCAACCTGTACACAGTGATCTTCGACCTGAACAAGGGCCGCCTGCAGCCCGACGGCGGGCGGCTGGAGACGCCTACGGCCATCGATCCAGGCTGGATTCTGGAACTCCCCTCGAACGCGCACGGCCCGGGCGTGCACGACGGCCCGCTGCCGGTGGTCACCGCCGCTGCCCAGAGGCAGTCCGCGCAGCACGTCATGAGCGCGCAGCAGCCACGTCGGCCCGCCGTACCCGCCGCCAGTGCCAGCAACCGGACCGTGCTCGTGCTTGGTACCGCCCTGGCCGCCCTGCTCATCATGGCCGGGCTGGTGGCATTTCCATTCAGCCGACGCTGGCGGAGACCGGCCGGTCAGCCGCGGCTGGCGAGATCCGACGGGGAGGCCGGGCCAGCCACACCGCCGTCTGCACCCCGCTTCGCGGCGCTGCCCGAGGTTACCGCAGCGCTTCCGGCGGTCCACGCAACCGCTGCCGTGAGGCGGCCTCCCGGCAAGACCCGGGTCCAGCCGGAGTTCCTGCCGCACCCAGCTCCCGTGCCTGACATGCTGACCCCGCTCAGCCACGGCGACCCCCAGGAGCCAGCAGTCACCGGTGCCGCCGGGAACGCCGCGAGCGTCGACGGCAATGTGGCCGACTTCAGCTGGCCGGACTTCCTGATAAAGGGCAGCGCGCCGTCGCAGTAGCTCCCGGTGAGCGGTTCACGGCTCGTCCGGAATATTTATCGATAAATCACCGAACAGTGGCCCGGTGGCCCATTAGCGGCCAGCCGACCACCCGCGGGGTGGCCTGGCGCACAGTCTTCAGCGCGGCGAGCGGCATCCGGCCAGCCCGGTGAACTCGCGGCCGGGTTGCTCATAGCCAGTGGAGACATCACTCGCATGACACGCGCCCCTGCCAGACGTCTTGCCCGCGCCGAGCGGGGCCTTGGCCCAGCAGGGTGCCGCCCTGCGGCCCCCGGCCCCTCATGCCGACCGCCTGATCGGCTCGACCGTGGCCAGTGCGGGGCGGCCGGCGCTGGCCGCGTGGCCTGAGCTGGCCGCGTAACCGAGGTCTATGGCTTTTCTGGTCAGTTCAGCCTTGTTCCCGGCATTGAGCTTGGCACGGATGCGCTTGACGTAGGTATTGACGGTCATCTCGGTGAGCCCGAGCCTGCGTGCGACCTGCCGATGTGTACAGCCATCAGCGATCAGCCGCAGCGTCTCGATTTCCCGCCGGCTGAGCAAGCCGGATTCCCCCAGCCGCCGCTTGCGCAGCTCGCCGGCCAGGTGCCCGGCAAATCCCGCGGCCAGGTACAGCGCGCCGTCTGCGGCCGCCTGCACCGCGGTCAGGAACTCCGCGTCCCCGGTTTGCTGGGTCACCAGGCCGGACGCGCCGGCCCGCAGCGCCTCCAGCAGGTCCGGTGAGTCACCCGGCCGGGTAATGACCAGCACTTTCCCACGCTCGGCCAGCTTCGCGATGACCTGGGACGGGTCGCCGTTCTGGCTGCCGGCCTGATCCCAGATCACCAGGTCCGGCCAGATGTCAAGCTGGCCCAGCTCAGCGGCAGTCGCGACCGAGGCGACCACTCTCAGCTCTGGATCCCGGTCGATCGCCTGCTCGATGCCAGCCCGGGTCAGGCAACTGTCCTCGACGATCGCGATTGTCTTCACGTTATCCTCCTGCATCAGCGCATCTCCGCTGTCTCGCGCACTGCCCGTTACGCGGATTCGGCCAGGCTGCGGTCCATACCCCGGGCGGCCAGGGCGTCTTTCAGCGCCCGCAGCGCGTAGTGAGTCCGGGATTTCGCGGTCCCCACCGGGATGCCCAGGCGCTCGGCAGCCTGGGCCACCGTGCAGTCTTCGAAGTAGACCTCCCTGAGCACCTCGCGATGCGCCGGGCTCAGCGTCTTGATCGCGGCCCTGACCTCCCTGGCCAGCAGCAGCCTGCGGATCTGGTCGTCCGGGTCGGATATCTCGGTCAGCCGCTGTTCGTCACTGACCATGACCGGACGTATGGCCGATGCGCGGAGCTGGTCGATCAAGACACGCCGCGCGACAGTGAACAGCCACTGCCGGCTGGCGAAGACGTTCTCCTGACACAGCTCGGGGTGTTTCCAGGCCCGGATCAGCGTCTCCTGGTAGATGTCCTCGGCCCGCTCACGGTCACCCAGAGTCAGCTTGAGCGCGAACCGGCGCAGTGCCGCGCCGTGCTGGCCGATCAGGCGCGGGATCGGCTGGTCAGCCGGGGAAAGCAAGTCCCCTGACACAGGAAGGGTGCCCGGTACCGGATAGTTCGGGACGCTGTGGACGACCGACAATGTGGTCATGTGAAGCTCAACTCCGATTCGTTTAGCCGCTGAATTGCTCACCCCCTCACCGTCGCGGTTCAGCGCGAATCTCTGTATTACCCACCTGGGTTATATGGGGGCGCCCCCGGCTCCACCGGTCAGTTACACCGGAACCAGGCGCCGGAGGCGGACCAATGCCTGATGCCGGGCACTGGACGGGTCATGTGCCCGATCTTCTCCATGGGGGAGATTCACCGAACGGGGACTGCCCGTGTCCGCCGAACAGGGATCTTTCCTGGTCACCTGTAATCCGCGAAGGTGAAACGGCGGCTCGGGCGCACCCCTGCGCCCCCCCGGATTGCGGAGGCGGACCTGATGACCGGAAAACCAGAGCAGGATGCGACCGACCGGCGGGCGCTGGTGTCGGCGTTCGCCGGGCATGTCGGCGGGCCGCGAGCGGGAACCGCCGCGGGAATACTGGGCGCCGTCCTGATCGCCGCGCTGGTCGGCGGTGGCGTCGTCGGCGTTGGCTACATGACCCGCCCAGCCAAACGGCACCCGGCCGCCGCTGCGCCGGCCGCCATCGCGACAGGAGCGGCCAGCCCCGCCGCGGTGACCCGCGCGGCCACACCCGCACCGGCCGCACCCGCACCGGCCGCACCCGCTGCGGCCGCACCGCTCAGCCAGCCGCCGACCGCGCCGGGCGCACCAGCGGGACCCCTCGGGACCATCCCCGCCTGGCCCACGCCCGCCGCGGCGCCTAGGTCAACGCCGCGACCGCCCGCCGCGCAAGCCGCGGTGCAGCACACTGGATCCAGCTTTGCCGCAGTAGCAGGCTACGGCTGCCCGAACCAGCAGGACGCGACGTTCACTGAGCACGGCCGGTGGACCCAGGGTCTGGCCGGCTTCATCCCGGTGCCCGAGGGCGCCCCGCGCACCGGGGGCTGCCGCGGCTCCTTCGACGCCATGCCGATGTCGGGCAGCGCCACCGCGGACGATCCCGCCAACTATGCCCTCTGGATGTTCCGCACCGGGCCTATCATCCACGGTGTCTGCCACATCAACGTTTACATTCCCGACGATCCCAGCATCGAGCACGTGGGCGGTAACCCCGCCGTCTACCAGGTGTTCGGCTCCGCCGGAACGTCAGGGACGCCGCTCGGGTCTTTCGAGGTCGACCAGCCGTCCAACCGCGGCCGCTGGGCCAGCAGGCACAACTGGCGGATCACCGGCGGCGAGCTCACCGTCAAGCTGCTCAGCCGTGGCATCGACTGGACCGACAGCGGTCCCACCCATGCACACATCGCCATCTCCGCGGTCAGCCTCACCTGTGCCCCCTAACCTGACCTGCGTCCCTGGCTTCGCGGGCATGCACCGGGCCTGGCCACCGGACAGGCAAGCGGACGGGAGAAACCAGTGGCCGTCACTCATGAGCCGGACAGTTTCCGGGTCGGCAGACACCGGCAGCCAGGGCGGTAACTGAGGCTCTGACCGATCAGATTCCCCGCCCGGCGCCCGCCTGCCCGGCGTCGCTGTCATACCCTCCGCCGCTGTCGTACTCAGCAACAGTGCCAGGCCCAGCAACGACTGGTCCGGACCCGCTGGGGACCTCGGCGGCCTGGTCCCGGATATCCGCGGTCCCGATGGCCGCGGCCTCGGCGGAAAGTCAGGCAAACGGGTCCACGTTGCCGTGGGCCAGATGGTTGGGAATCCACGTACCCAGGCTGTTGGGAGCGCCGGGGCTGATCCCGGGCACTATCACCCAGGCGCCGCGGACCGACCTGCCGGGTATGTCGTCGGTGAAAGCGACCTCCTCCTGCTCCGCGTACTCATACGGAATGGAGTGAGCGGCCAGTGTCTCCGCCACGTCGATCCCGCCAGCGGCGTCCAGGATGTAGAGGTATCCGCTGGAGTGCCAGTCCCGGGCCCACTCCAGCGACCGGCTCGTGCTCACCAGGCTGAACGACGCCCGCTCGTCGGCACCGAGTTGCACATAATTGTCCAGGTCGATCACTTGCTGCTCGACGCGAGGCCGGAACCCGTCAGCGAAGATCGTATCCGGAGAGCGCGAATCGGAACGGTAGAGCGGTTCTGTCGTATCCCGCACGATGGGCGGCGGAATGACATACCGAGCCTGAGCCGGAATCTCCGGCGCCGACATCTGCGGCGAGCGGCCAGCCGGCGGGACGTCCTCGTCGCTCAGATCGTCCCAGTCAAAGCTGGGGTCGATGCGAAGCGGCGGGACGTCCTCGTCGCTCAGATCGTCCCAGTCAAAGCTGGGGTCGATGTGGAGCCCAGGCGCGGCAGAGGCTGGTACGGCACCTGCGGCCGCCGAGTGAGAAGGGTCCGCCCCGAATCGAGCCTCGGGAAGAGTAGCGCTGGGTCGCGGGCCGCTGATGGCCGGGAGAACCCCGGTACTGGCCGCCGTGCTGGGGCCTGATCTGGCGTCGAAGTCGGCGGGGGGAAGTGGCATCGGGCCGGATCCTGGTCCGGCGGGCCCAGCGGCACCCTGGCCCGGGGCCGCGGGCACGGTAGGTGGATCCCGCAGGTCGATGACCCGGCGCCCGCTGGGTTCCTGCGTGACCCCGGTGACCTCGAAACGCCGGCCGCGGTCGAACATGACCAGATCGGAGCCGCCGCCCGCCAGCCGGGAGACATCGCGGCCAGCTGTACTGGTGATCACGAAAAGCGTGTCACCGTCGAGTCCAGCCGGCGTGGTGTGCGCGTGGATAACGCCGTCCACGGTGACCTCGTGGCCGGCCGCCAGGTGCCCGAGCATCCCAGCGTCGATACCGGGCAGTGAGCCAGCGTAGAAGCTGGCCTGCCGGTAGGCGGGGGGCAGCGTGGCGAGCCCCTCGGTGATCAGGTCGTTCCACCACTCTTCCTGCGGACCTGCCCCGACCGGGTTCTCAGCCTCAGCCAGCACCGCGACGAGGGCACCAATCATGTCTTCACTGGGCGAAGGCACGCCGGTCGCGTCCATGTACTCCAGCACGCGCCTGCGGAGACCATCGAGTATGTCTCCTCCGAGCCGCTGCGTGAACCGGCCCGGAGATGGGTCGTACTGGCCGCGGCGCGGCCTGCGCACGACCCGACCGAACGGAGCCGGCTGCGGTGGTGTCGTGGCTCCGGCCGTCGGTGA
>DASXMU010000032.1:0-13657 GCA_036495485.1 Streptosporangiaceae bacterium | reverse complement strand
GCGGCGGGCAGCTCGCCGGCACCGGCCACCGCGAGCGTGCGCGGCACGTCGAACCCGGCCGCCCGCAGCAGGGACAACTGCTCGGCCTTGCTCACCTCCAGGTCGAGCACCCGCCGCCCGTTGACCACCCGCCGCCCATGGCACTCCAGCCAGGTCAGCACGCCGCGAGCCTGATCCTTGGCGAACGGATGCCCCCGGCTATGCGAGGACGCGCTCATCCGCGACCAGAACACGCCAGGTGGCGGCGGCTCATCCAGGTCGAGCACCCCCGCGCCTAGCGGCCACTCCTGATGCGGCACCCCGGCAGCGTCGAACGCCGACCCAATCGGCGCATACCACTCCGGGTTCTCATGGATCACATGAACGTTCACCGCTCCACTATGCACGACCCCGATCCGGTAGCCGACAGCGGCGACTTACGGCCCGCGTCAGGCCGGCCGGATGCGGATCGGCCCAGCGGGGCACTCAGCCGCCCAGTGAGCCAAGTGTCAACTCGGGTCCATGACGCATCTGCTGCTCGGTAAACCAGGCTGTGTGCCGCCCAAGTCCCACGCGGACACCGTAACGGACCAGCCCCGCAGGCACCGTGGCCGTGAAGTCGTACTCCGCGACGAACGACGCGAAGTCAGCAGCGGGCACCAGCGGAGTGCCCGATACCGCTATCTTGAGCGCCCGCTCCATCCCGGCCGGATCGGTGCGCAGCGTGCCGGTGGCTATGGCGGTCCCTGCCGGGTTGACGACCGTGACCCGGGTTCCATCGGCCACGTCCGGGTAGACCTCTTGGACGCTCTGCCCGTTGAACGGGTCCGCGATGACAATCTCGGTGCCATGAACGCTGATCGTCCCCGGACTGCGGAACACGCCGGTAGCGAACAGGATCACCACAATAACCAGCAGCACAACGGCCCCGCCACCGGCTGCCAGCGCCATCGGGTGGCCCAGCCATGACTTCTGGGGCAGCAGCGACGGCCCATCCAGAATCTCCGGAGCCTCGTCAGGCATCGACTGGGTCATCAAATTTCAGACTGGTAAGTAAATTAGCCGCCCATCTCACGCTTCAGCCGGGCCAGCTCGTCGTCGGTATTCGGCATCTTCTGACGGCCCAGCGGACTTTTATACGCAGGCTCGTAGACCTCCCGGTCAGACCTCTCCGACGAAACCTGCTTATTGTGGGATACCGCCTTGATACCGAGGACGATGACAGCTACAACGAGCGCGGCGATCACGGCCTCCAAAAGGAACCCGATTACCGAGGAGACAACTAGGAACGCTATTAATACCCCGACCGCAATAGCCGCTACCTTGAACCAGCGCATCCGCCGCTTCCTCTCTCGAAGGGAGGCATGAGCCAACCCATCTCGCAGGGTGCTGACAGTCCTTAAAATATTACTGCCGAACACAGGCTGCCGTGTGAAAGATTCGGCCGGAAGGGCCAGGTGAACCCATAATGCCAGGTAGCAGCATTGAGCTACCTGGCTCCGGCAAGATCGCGGTAAGCAGCTCCAATCCCGCTTCTCAGCACGCGATCGTCTGCCCTGATCCCAGGGTTACAGCAGGTACCGCGGGGCGTGGCGTAGCACCCACCGGGTCGGCAGCCGGGCTGCAGATGGGCAGCACGACGCCGACTGGTGGTGTGCGGTTACTCGTCGTCGTCTTCGCCGTCCATGCCGCTGACCGTGCATGGCCATGGCTCAGCGCCGGTTTCGGCTTCCGGCAAGGTCTGCAGGGCGCTGATGTCGGTCTGCATGAGGATCACCTCCCCTCGCTGGCTTGGCTGCGGTGTGGGTGGGTGGAGAGGTATCGCTGGCGGCTGGGTCGCTGGCGTGGGCGGCCTGGAGTGCCTGCGGGAGCCACATGCGGGGGCCGCCGTAGTGCAGGCGCAGCAGGAACGCGAGCACGCCGGCCAGGCCGGTGCCGTAGCCAGGGACGATGGCCGTGCCGGTCTCGTCGGGCGCGACCATTCGCCCGCCGTGGATAGCGTGCCGGGCGTAGATGCAGCCAGCCAGGTCATGGGCCCAGGGTCGGTAGCGATCGGGGTCCAGGGTGTCAGCTAGGTCAAGCAGGAACTCGGCGTCGCCTGCAAGGCCGTGGCACTGGGACGGGCCGGCCTGCCAGCGTGCCCGGTGAATGGCGGCTGCGGCCTGCATTGCCAGTTTCCTGAACTGCTGTTCGCCGGTGTGGTGCCAGGCTCGCAGCAAGAAGGTGCCGACTCCCGATGAGCCGCTGCACCAGTGAGTGCGGCGGCGGCCGCCGGGTGAAGCTGGCCAGTACGCCGCTTCACCGTCCCGCTCGGCGGTGGCAGCAAGCGTGGCGGCTGCGTTCACCGCAAGGCTGAGGTACCGCTGGTCGCCGGTGGCGTGCCCGGCTGCCAGCAGGAACGCGCCGACACCGGCCACGCCATGGGCGAAGCCGAGGTGGTGCGCTCCGGCCAGCTCGGAGGGAAAATCGTCCGGGACCGGCCACATCAGCAGGCCGCCGGCGTAGCTGGCAGCCGACGCCACCGACTCGGCCGCCAGGTTGGCACGGTCGAGATAGCCGCTTTGGCCGGTGGCTTCGAAGAACATGAGCTGAGCCAGGCCGGCCCCGGCGGTGCCATGGCAGATGTCCTGGTTCGGGCAGTCCAGCGGCAAGCGGTGGGCGAGTTCCCCGGCCAGGCTCACCAGACGCTGGTCGTGCAGCAATTGGCCGGCCTCCAGCAGGGTCCAGGCGGTGCCCGCGTGCCCGAAGTGCAGTCCAGGCAGTGTGCGCGGCTCGCTCCCGATCCGCCGTCTGATCCAGTCAGCCGCCACGGTGATGCACTCGAGCAGCCGCTGGCCTGGCTGGCCGCGCTGGGCGCGGATCAGCGTCGCCAGAACGCCCGCGGCGCCATGGTGCACCGCGAACGGATCGCTGTCGGCGGCGCGGTCGCTGGTTGGCCACAAGCGGGCAGTGCTGGCCGGATCCATGGCGTCGAGCAGATAGCCGGTACCGTCGCTGATCGCGCGGGTCAGCTCGCTGCCGCTGAGCCCGGTTTCCCTCCGTCGTCCGGCCGGTGGGCCGATGGAGGCGGGCGGTCCGGCTAGAGCGTCCCGTACGGCGGGCAGATCCGGTCGTCTCGCTGGATCTTCGTCCATGAGCTGGAGGATGGTGGGGGCGAGCCAGCGGGCTAGCGGATCAGCCGTAGCCAGCAGCGACAGCCAGCCGCGCAGCCGGCTGGCCTGTGAACGCGTGCCCGGGTCATCGGCCGGCAGCACTGGATCGGCGCCGGTGGCCAGGTAGAACAGCGTGGCCCCCAGGCTGTACCTGTCAGCCGCCTGGTCAGCGACGCTGGCCACCCGTTGTTCCGGTGCCTCGTAGCCGGGCGTGAACTCGCGTGGCACCGGCACCCCGGCCGGCGCCAGCATCTCCAGGTCGATGAGGCGCAGCTCGTTGCCGGCCGTCACCATCACGTTGTTCGGGTTGAAGTCACGAAGCACCAAGCCTCGCTGGTGGATCAGATCCATCAGATCGACCAGGCCACGGGCGATCTGCCCGGCCGCGGCCGGGCCGGGGCCCGGCTGGGGGCCGGCGGTCCGCACCGGGTGCCCTGAGACCCATTCCCGCAGGGTCACGCCATCGATCTGCTCCAGGACGAGAAACAGGTCGCCCTGCTGCCCGAACAGCTCCACCGGCTTGGCGGCCACCCCGCAGGGGGCCAGCAGCCGCAGCATGTCCGCCTCGTGCCGCCGCTTGCTGCAGGCATCGCCGCCGGTCAGATCGGCTGCTGTATGTGGGCGGGCTTGCTTGATGATGACCGGCTGGTGAGTCCGCTGATCTTCAGCACGGTACACGCCTCCGGCGAACGAATGCCTGACCGCCCCGGTGACCGCATAGCGGCCAGCCAACAGCACGGTCTCCGGCTCCGGCGAGGCCGGCCTGGCTGGCACCGGGGCTGGCACTGAGGCTGGCACCGGGGCTGGCGCCGCAGGTTGCGCGAACGGATCGGGGGGCGCCCACGACGGCGGGCAGAACCACGCCTTGCGGTGATCCCTGACGAGGCGGCCGTCCGGGGCGATCAGCATCGCCTCGCGCATACCGTCGTTGCCCAGGACCGGTACCCCGGTGAAGGCCCCGTACCGGTAGTGCACCAGGCTTCCGTCCCGGTACTGGCGGTCCGACAGGATGCCAGGACCAGGCAGGCCGCGGGTTGCCTGGTGCAACGCCTCAGCCAGATCACGCAGCCGGCCGGTGCCGGCGTCCGGATAGACGGTGATGAACTTTCCGCCGGACGCGCGGCTGGCCCGCCGGGACGTCAGCCGGACGACCTGATCCACACTGATGGCGAACTTGAAGGCCGAGCCATTGCTGACCAGCACCTCAGCGCAGCGGGCCAGTACCTGCGGTGCCGACAGCGGCGTGGCTGAGACGTGCAGTTTCCAGCCCTGCACCGGGCGCGGCCGGTCTGGCGGAAGGACGTGGCACCAGGTGCCGCGCGGCCGGATCGCCCAGCCGGTGCCATCCTTCATGCGCAGCACCGACTCGACGATCCCAGCCAGCAGCGCCCGGTCAGCCGTATCGCGACCCGGACCGGACCCAATGGTCACGGCGCGGCCGTTGCGGCCGGCCTGGCCATCGCCGGCCGGGTGCCCACCGATCGCGGCAGGCCCATGAACACCGGCCGGTGGTCGATGCGGGCCCGCACCTCATCCGAGCCATAGTGATAGTCGATCGTGCGGCAGGCCTCCGCCCAATCCTGCATGGTCGTGACCTGGCTCAGCGTCTGGACCAGGAACGTGTCGCTCCAGCGCTGTACCGAACGCTCCCACAGCGTCCAGGCAGGTTCGCGGAGCACGTTGCCGACCGAGCCCTCATACATGGGCATCGCCCGGACTTCTCCGTCCGGCTCGATCTGCATGGCATTGGTGACGATGCCGTTGGCAGTCAGGCCGGGGCTCATCTGCAAGGCCCGGTTGTCGGTCGTCTCGATCCGCAGCGACGGCTGCACAAGCGCGGCCAGTTGCTTACGCAGCTTCCGGCCAGCCAGGGCCGCGGCCTGCTCGTCGGTCACCAGCTCATGGTCGGCGAAGCCCTTCGTGCTGGCCAGCCCGGCTGGGGCAGCGGCGTTCAGCGAGATCAGGCTGAGCCGCGGAAAACGGGCAGCCATGGTCGTGCACAGCGTTTCTTTCTCATCGAAATTACAGCGCATGACGACGGAGTCGATGCCGAACGGCAGCGGCGGGCGGCCGGCGGCGACCGAGTCCGCGGCCGCGGCATCGAGCAGGGACAACGCGTCCATGGCCCGCTGATACGACCCGGCGCGGCCACGGATCCGGTCGTGCAGCCCGGCGGTGGCGGCGTCCACGCTGACCGCGACCCGGCTGAAGCTCTCCTGGACGCGGGCGACCATCCACGGCTGGAACGACCAGGCACTGGTGTAGAGCACCACCACGATCCCGGCCTGCTTCAGCTGCTTGGCCACATCGAACACGTGCTTGTTCACCAGCGGCTCCCCGCCGGCCAGGGCTACCGCATCCGGGCTCAGCGAGATGATCGCGCCGGCGATCGCCTGCATCTGCTCGCGTTTCACCTGGCGGGCCGGCCGGCGGCCCGATTCTGAATAGCAGTGCACGCACCGCAGCGGGCACGCGTAGGTCATATCCCAGATCACCTCGGCCGGACCCTTGAGCCCAGTCATCGGCACCCCTCTCGGTGCAGCCACGAGGGCAGATCGCGACCGTCATGCCCAGAATCTGCCTGGTTACGATGACTGTCAATGCGTCCCAGAACAGCCGGACCCCCTATCCGGGTGACGTGAACGAAGGGACAACCATGGCGGCCCACCCAAGGGATCACGCGGTCGTCCTTGGCGGCAGCATCGCCGGCCTCTTTGCCGCACATGTGCTGTCCGGGCACTACGCCCACGTGACAGTCGTCGAGCGTGACCGGCTTCCGGCCAACGCCGGGCACCGGCGCGGGGTGCCGCACGACCGTCATTTTCACGGGCTCCTGCCGCACGGGCAGCAGCTGATCGAAGGGCTGCTTCCCGGCATCACCGGCGCCCTCGTCACCGGCGGCGCGCTGACCGGCGACGCCTTGGCCAACGTCCGCTGGTACCTGCGCGGGCGGAAGCTACGCCAGGCAGACACCAGCCTGACCATGCTCTCGGCGAGCCGGCCGCTGATCGAGGCGGCAATCCGCGACCGGGTCCGCTCGCTGCCAAACGTCAGGCTGTGCGACGGGCACCAGGCCACCGGGCTGTGCACCGCACCCGGCCGGCAGCGCGTCACCGGCGTGCGGGTCGACAGCCTGACCGGGCAAAGCAGCCGCTCGCTGCTGGCTGATCTGGTCATCGATGCGAGCGGGCGCGGCTCACGAACCCAGCGCTGGCTTGGTGAACTCGGCTATCCGCCGCCACCGGCCGACCGGGTGAGCATCGGCCTGAGGTACACCTCACGCACCTTCGCCGCGCCGCCGGCGCTCTTCGCCCAGGACATCATGGTGGCCATCGCGCCTCCCCCGCGAGGCAGACGCAGCGGGGTCATGCAGCGCATCGAGAAAGACCAGGTCCTTGTTACTCTGGCCGGCGCCTACGGTGAGCGGCCGCCGCTGGACCCAGACGGGTTCGCCAGTTACGCCAGCACACTGGCGGCACCCGATATCCACCAGCTCATCCAGGCCAGTACACCGCTCACCAGGCCGGCCCAGTTCCACTGCCCAACCTACGAACGACGCCGGTACGAGCAACTGGCCGGCTTCCCTGCCGGGCTGCTGCCGATCGGCGACGCGATATGCAGCTTCAACCCCGTGTACTCCGAGGGAATCACCGCAGCCGCACGCACCGCCATCACGCTGCGGGACCAGCTGCACCGCGGCGGCGAGCCGCGAGCCGAAGAATACTTCCGCGCCGTCAGCGCCATCCTGGACGCACCGTGGGGGCTAGCCGCCAGCACCGACCAGACCACGACCGGCAGCACACAATCTGCGCTGCCAGCATGGCCACTGACCGCCAAGTACACGGCCAGCCTGGTGACGGCAGCAGCCGACGACCCACACCTCGCGGCCGCCTACGTTCGGGTCGCCGCGCTCGTCGACCCGCCGGCGGCGCTGCTCAGCCCGGCGATCCAGCGGCGGGTGGCTTCGGCAGCGGCAGGCACAGCCAGGTGAGCCTGCGCGGCCAAGACCGCTGGCGAGAGGGACGTGACAACCGGCTCCGTGGCGGCTGTTACGGCCAGCCGGGCGTGGCGGCCCGGCCAGGCGCCAGCGCCTGCGCGCCTGCCGCAGGGGCCTGCTGGTGGTGGTGTGCCTTGACCGGGACGGTGGGTGGGGCTGAGACTGCTGATGGGTCAGTCGCTGTCGCCGGGCGGGCAGGGCCTGCGGCTCTGCCGGGTTGGGGCGGGTGGCTGGCGGCCCCTGGACCCGCGACCGGGAGGTGTGGCCGACCATGCAACGAACGGGACTTCGTTTCCGCCGTCCGGGCCGGTGGATGCTGGCTACGGCGAGCCTGGCACTGGCGCTGCCGTTGGTGGCCAGCGGCAGTGCGGTGGCCTCTGGCCCTGCCGGGCGGTTGCTGCCTCTTGTTGTGCGTACCGATCACGGCTTGGTCCGCGGGTTGCATGAACATGGTGCCCGTGAATTTCTTGGCATTCCCTATGCCGCCCCGCCGACTGGGGCGAATCAGTGGCGGCCGCCGCAGCCGTTCCCGCCCTGGCACGGCGTCCGGCCGGCGGCCAAACCGGGGCACGACTGCGCGCAGACCGGCAGCATTGCCACCGGCGTGCCGACGACGAGCACCTTTGAGAACTGCCTGTTCCTGAACGTTTACACGCCGCCGAAGGCGGGAGGGCAGCCGCTGCCGGTGATGGTGTGGATTCACGGCGGCGGTTTCACCGGCGGCGCGGGCAGAATCTACGACGGTGCGCTGCTGGCCGCCAGGGACCACGTCATCGTGGTGACCATCAACTACCGGCTCAGCGCGTTCGGGTTCCTGGCGCTGCCGTCACTGGATGCCCACAGCCCCGATCGCTCCAGCGGCGACTACGGGCTGATGGATCAGCAGGCCGCGATGCGCTGGGTGCAGAACAACGCATTCGCCTTCGGCGGCAACCCGGGCAATGTCACGATCTTCGGCGAGTCCGCGGGCGGCGCGAGCGTCTGCGCGAACATGAGTTCACCGACCGCGTTTGGCTTGTTCTCCCGGGCGATCGCCGAAAGCGGGTGCATCTTCCCCGCCCAGACCCGGCAGGCCGCCGAGCGGCAGGGCACCGCCCTGGCCAGGCGCCTGGGCTGCACCAGCCCCGCCACCGCGGCGGCGTGCATGCGGGCCAAGCCAGCCGCGGCGATCTTGAAGGCGGAATCGCCAGCGGGACTGTCCTGGGGGCCGGTAGCTGGCGGTGTCACCCTGCCGCTCAGCCCGGTCAAGGCATTCCAGACCGGGCACTATCTGCACGTCCCGCTGCTGCAGGGAAGCAACCTCAAGGAGGGTGAGTTCTTCGTCGGGATCGAGTTCGACGTGCTGGCCGGCCATCCGCTGACCGCGGCGCAGTACCCGAAGGTGGTCACCGCCCAGTTCGGCGCCGCGGCGAAGGCGGTCCTGGCTCATTACCGGCTGGCGGACTTCCCCTCCCCGGACCTCACCTACGCCCAGGTGCTCACCGACTCGGAGTTCAGCTGCCCGGCCCTGCTGGCCGACATCCTCACCCAGCACAGCGGGTCCTACGCTTACGAGTTCAGCGACCCGCACCCGCCCAACGACTTCCCGGTCAAGTTCTCATTCCCGCTGGGCCCTGCCCACAGCACAGAGCTGCAGTACGTGTTCGGCAGGATCCCGCTCCTGGACACCATCCCGCCGTTCAAGCCAGCCCAGTCCGCCCTGTCCGCTCAGATGATGGGCTACTGGACCCGCTTTGCCGCCACCGGCAACCCCAACGGCGGCAACGCACCACGCTGGCCCCGGTTCGGCGGCGGGAAGCCGCAAATCCAGGAACTGGTACCCAGCACGACCGCACCCGAAGCCGCCACGGTCTTCAGCAAGGCGCATCAGTGCTCCTTCTGGGCCACCATCGAAGGCCAATCCCCCCGCGGTTAAGCAGGACGCTGCCGGCTGTCAGCACGGGTCACACGCTGTGGGCGGGTGTAGGAATGCCTACGATGACAGGTGTGACTTCTGCCGGTTATCTGCGCTACCCCCACATTCACGGTGACCTTCTCGTGTTCGTCGCGGGCGATGATGTGTGGCTCGCGCCGGTCAGTGGTGGCGGCCGGGCCTGGCCCCTGACCGCTGATGGCGCCCCGGTCAGCTACCCGAGGTTTTCCCCGGATGGGGTGAAGGTCGCCTGGACCAGCTCCCGTGATGGCGGCCCGGAGGTCTACCTGGCCGGCGCCGATGGCAGCGATCCCACCCGCCTCACCTACTGGGGCGACCGTGAGGCCACGGTCAGCGGCTGGACGCCGGCCGGTGAGGTGCTGGCGGTGAGCGCCGCCGGCGAGCCGACCTACGTCCCGTGGGCGTACGCGATCCGCCCGGGTGAGGCGCCGCGGCGGCTGCCGTTCGGCCCGGTCACGGACCTGACCCGCGCGGGGACGGCCACCGCGCTGGTGACCGGCCGGTTCGACCGCGAACCCGCCTCGTGGAAACGCTACCGGGGCGGCACGGCGGGCCGGATCTGGGTGACCGCGGCCGAGGACCAGCCGTTCACCCGCCTCCTGGCGGATTTGCCCGGGCAGTTCGCCAGCCCGATGCTGATCGGTGAGCGGCTGGCGTTCATCAGCGACCACGAAGGCACCGGAAACATCTATTCCTGCGCGCTGGACGGCACCGATCTGCGCCGCCATACCGACCACGACGGCCCGTATGCGCGAAACGCCAGCACCGACGGCGAGCGCATCGTCTACCACGCGGCCGGCGACATCTGGCTGCTTGACGGCCTGGACGCCCCCGCGCCGCGGCGGCTGGAGGTGCCGCTCGGCTTCCCGGCCCCGGGCCGGGCCCCGCGCGTGGTGTCCGCAGCCGATCACCTGGGCGAGTTCGACTGTGACCGGACGGGGCTGGCCAGCGTGGTAGAGGTGCGCGGCACCATTCACTGGCTCACGCATAAGGACGGCCCGGCCCGGGCCATTCATTTTGACCTGACCACACGGGCCCGCCTGCCGCGCGTGCTCGGCCGTTCTGGCGGCGTGGCCTATGTCACCAGCGATGCCGGCACCGGCGATGCCGGCACCGGTGACGTGGCCGGCGACACGCTGTGGATCGCTGACGGCCCTGAGGCCTCCCCCCGCCCGATTGCTGCCGGGCAGATCGGCAGTGTCACCGGGATTGCCGCGTCCCCGGACGGATCCCGGATCGCGGTGGCCGCGCACGACGGGCACGTCCGGGTGGTAGACGTGGCGTCCGGCACGGTCACCCAGGTGGTGGCCGGTGGCGACGGCCCGTGCGAGGGTTTGTCCTGGGCCCCGGACTCGGCCTGGCTGGCCTGGTCCCAGCTGCCGGGTACCGGTCGTCTCCTGGTCGGCGGCGCCGGCTCGCTGCCCTTGCGCCAGATCCGCCTGGCCCACCTTCCTCCCTCTGCCAGCGGCCAGCCGGGCACCGCTGTGGCCGGGATCATCGACGTCACCGACGGCCGGTTCGCCGACACCGACCCGGTGTTCACCCTCGATGGCCAGCATCTGGCATTCCTGTCCCAGCGCAGTTTCGACCCGGTCTATGACACGCAGTCGTTCGACATGTCGTTCCCGTACGGCAGCCGCCCGTTCCTGGTCCCGCTGGCGGCAGGCACCCCGTCGCCGTTTGGCCCGCTGCCGGCCGGCCGGCCGGTGGAACCCGCCTCAGGCGGCGCCCGTGGCGGCCCGGGCGAGCCTGCCGCTTCCGGAGCGGAGGGCCCCCAGGGCGGGGATGGCGCCTGGGACGGGCATGACCGGTCCCTGGGCGCGGGCAGCCCGGCGGACTCCGGGCAGCAGCAGCGCGCCGCGGGGCCCACGGTGCACATCGACCCGGACGGCATCGCGGCACGCATCGTTGCGGTGCCGGTACCCGAGGCTCGCTACTCGCGGCTGCGTGCCGTGGCCGACGGGCTCGCCTGGCTGCATGAGCCGCTCAGCGGCGTGCTGGGCGAGGGCGGCGCCAGCCCGGACGCGCCGCCGCGGCGGCGCGCATCCCTGGAACGGTTCGACCTGGCCAGGCGGGAGTGCACCGAGCTGTGCGCCGAGCTCGACGGCTTCGCGGTCAGCGGCGACGGCACGTGGGCCGTCGCCGCGGACCATGGTGAGGTCCGGGTGATCCCGGCCGGCCGCAAGGCCGGCGACGACGGCAGCGAAAGCGTCAGCGTGGACCTCACCCGGGCCCGGTTCCGCGAGGACCCGGCGCAGCTGTGGCGGTGCGCCTACGGCGAGGCCGGCCGGATCATGCGCCGGGACTTCTGGGTGCCGGACATGTCCGGGGTGGACTGGGACGGCGTTCTGCGCGAGTACCGGCCGCTGCTGGACCGGATCCGCACCGCCGCAGAGTTCACCGACCTGCTCGAGGAGGTGTTCGGCGAGCTGGGCACCTCGCACGCCTTCGTGTTCCCGCCGAAGACCGCCGCCCCGGGGCAGGATCCCGGCGGAACTCTGGGCAAGCTTGGTGCGGACCTGAGCCGGGACGCTGGCGGCGCCTGGCGGGTGGACCAGGTGCTCCCCGGCGAATCGTCGGACCCGCTGGCCCGCTCGCCGCTAGCGGCGCCCGGCGCCGGGGTGCGGCCCGGCGACGTGCTGGTGGCGGTGGACGGGCAGCCGGTGGACCCGGTGCATGGCCCGGCGCCGCTGCTGGCCGATGCGGCAGGAAAGCCGGTCGAGCTGACGGTGCGCTCCGCGGCCGCGACCCGCCGCGTCGCCGTGGTGCCGCTGCATAGCGAACGCCGGCTGCGATACCAGGACTGGGTGGCCAGCCGCCGGCGGCACGCTCGCGAGCTCAGCAGCGGCCGCCTCGGCTATCTGCACGTCCCGGACATGATGGGTGCCGGCTGGGCACACTTCAACCGGGACCTGCGGACCGAGATGCACTATGAAGGGCTGATCATCGACGTCCGCACCAATGGCGGTGGCCACATCTCGCACCTGGTGCTGGAGAAGCTGGCACAGCGGGTCATCGGCTGGGATGTGATCCGGTGGCACCAGGCCGAGCCCTACCCGACAGATGCCCGGCGCGGCCCGCTGGTGGCGCTGGCCAACCAGAACTCCGGCTCCGACGGCGACCTCATCACCGCGGCCATCCGCCTGCTCGGTCTCGGGCCGGTGGTCGGTACCCGGACCTGGGGCGGCTTGGTCGGTTACGACCAGGAGCGCGAGCTCGTGGATGGCACTCAGATCACCATCCCGCAGATGGGGCTCTCGCTCGACCAGCTCGGCTGGGGCGTGGAAAACTACGGCGTCGACCCGGACGTCGAGGTGGACATCACCCCGGCCGACTGGGCGCGGGGCCGCGATCCGCAGCTGGAGACCGCGGTCCGCCTCGCCCTCGAGGCCCTGGAAAAGGAACCGGCAGCCAGCCCGCCCGACCCGCGGACCAGCCCGCGCAAGGCCCGCCCGCCACTGCCACCCCGGCCCGACCCGGCGTAACAGATACGCCCGCGTGGCTCCGCGGCCAGGTTCCGGCTCTGATCATGACCGGGTTGGGGTCGTGCTGGCGCTAGGGGGTGTACTGCCCGATGACCAGGGAGGCGGGGCTGTGCGGTGGCCTGAGCATGGCGATGGCCAGCCGGGTGGCACCGGGGCGCCACGATGCTAGCTGCACGTTGGCCATGAAGTTCAGCTCGGCTATCAGGCTGTCGCTGCTAGCGGGCCAGCCGAAGCTGATCAGGGCATCGCTGCTGAGCCAGGTCCCCGGGACAGCCATCAGGTGGCCGCTGGCCGTGGACACGAGCTCCAGCTGCACTGCCTGCCCGCCCTCGCTGCTGAAGCTGACTTCGAGGGCCAGGAAGCTGCCGTCGGGGCTGAAGGCCGCATTGGCCACCGACCTCCCGTTGGGCAGCTCGGCCGTGACCTGCCGCCCGGTGGCCAGATTCAGCACCCGCACGCGGCAGCGTGCGGCACACGGCGGCACCCAGGCGATCTGGGTGGTGTTTGCTGCGATCTCTGTATCAAAGGTGCCACGGGCTTGTGCAGTGGCTGGATCCCACAACTGGTCGGCCATCGTTCCCGGCCGCGGGGCTGCTGGTGCCAGCAGCAGGCCACGGCCGGTCGCCTGCGTGATGAGGTATCCGGCCGGAAGCTGCAGCTGCGGCCCGAGTGGCACGCCGGTGATGCTGACCTCCCGCGCCGTGCCCGCGGCTGTGCCCGGATCAGCGCCGGTGGGATAGCTGGTCAGCCACAGCGCCCCTGCAGCACCCGGCGCGACCTCGTCCGCCAGCCCCACCTGGGTCACCGACTGCGCCCGATCGGCCAGGAAATAGACAGCACGCGGCGGTCCAGCGCAACTGCCGCAGCCGGCCTGGGTACCAGGACCAGCCTGCACCGCCCAGCCGCCCGCGGTACGGGTGAACTGGTAGCCAGACCGCTGTGGTGGCAGGCCACCGATCGGCACCGCCTGGCCGGTGCGCGGCCAGAACCACGCCGGTCGCTGGCCCCCAGCGGGCAGCCGAAGACCACCAGGCCAGGACGAGGCAGGCCCGGTGAGCCCGCCGGGTATCGCCGCGCCCGAAGCCGCCAGCGGCGGCGCAGTGACGGTGGC
>DASXMU010000031.1:0-2430 GCA_036495485.1 Streptosporangiaceae bacterium | reverse complement strand
CCCATGCGTGAGCAGATCCGCGATGCGCCACTGCAGCCGCTCGATGCCGGTGGCAACGCCCACCGCCGTCGCCTGGCTTCGCTCCAGAACCCCCGGGCGGGCGGCGGTGGCCTGCAACGCTGCGGCGGATCGCCGGTAGGCCCCGGCCGGATCGGCGCCAAGGCGGTCAGCCCCGCGTTCGGGCGTCGGGCTCCCTTCGAGCATTGCCACGAACACGAGGTTCATCCCGACGAGATGATCGACCAGATCTCGCACGTTCCACTCCGTACACGGAGTCGCCGCAGTCCACTGTTCGGCGGTTATACGGTCGATCAGGTCGCCTATATAGCGGCGGATGCACGCGCGAGATCATCGATGATCGCAAAGTTGGCATTCGGCGAGGCTGCGGCACGACCCACCCGTCGCCGCACTGGTTTTCGGCGTCCGTCTCAGTGGGCGACAGGCCCCGGCGTTACGAGACCCGCGTGATGATCAATCGCGGGTCAGCCCGTTAGTCCGCTGTGCTGGCGCGCGAGCGGGCTGGCCGCCGCTCGCGGATCTCGGCTAGCAACTCGTCAGGAGGAACGAAGAACGGGTTCTCCTGAAGTAGCCCCCCGATAATCACGAGTGGATGCGTCCGCAAGGCGTCCATCACGACACTCGCGTTAAATTTCGACAGATCATATGCGCAAATTGCCGCATTTTCGTACTTGGGAACCACGTAGTTGACCCGCGTCTCGAACTCGATGAAGTCGTCGAGGCCTGGGAAGTCAGCAAGCCCCCATTCCATGTGAGCAAAGAAATCTGTCTGCGCATACCCTGCCGCAGGCCCGGACTTGAGCGCTTGTTCGAATGACGCCAGCCAGGTCTTCTGGTCAAAGCGGTCTCCGCGGAGCGGGCCGTCTTGCCACGACCACACCTCCAGTTGCCCCGTGCTCATCGCCTCGTCCACATGGATACCCGCCTCGGCCAGCCACCTGAGATGTTCTTCCCGGCGTTCGGGGTCAACGAGATGGATAGCCTTGTCCCGCCGGTCAAAGCCGTCCTTCATGAACGGGCGAAGCACGCGGTGCTGGTCGTCGATGCTGTTGAAGAACGCACAAATATGACGTCGCTGACCGAAGGTAGTCTCGGCAGATTGCGGTGATCGTGTGGTGGTCTCCATGATTGTCACCTTCGCCAGAGGGCGCAGTTTACGGGCCCCGGCCACCGCCTTGCGTCCCCCGAGTCGATCCACGCACCTCAGGCGCCCACGCACCTGGATGCACACAACACACGCTACATCGCTGCTCTTTCAAAGTCGATGAGTGACCACGCTCTCGGCGCCGCGGTGAGCTCGTGAAGTTGATGATGGCCGTCGCTCGGGCACTCGCCCTCGTCAGTGGCCGCGCTTTCACGCCGCGTGCCGCCGGAAGATCCTTGGCTTAGCCGCTGGTGAACGCTGCTACGAACGCGACGAGGACGTCATCAACGCGTTTCTTCGATCTCGCCGACGCGATCATCACCGTCCGCAGGCTCATCCGCGAGGCATGGACTCTCTACCGGTGGCAGGGCCGCCCGGCGAGGCGACCATGATCACCCGCCTATCCGCGCGGTCTCTAAAGCGAACAGTCGTTAGAGGCAGGTCACGGTGCAGTCATACGGGCCTGCATCGGCCGAGGTTTCGGCTCGCCTGAGCGCGGCAGGAACGGACCCTTTCCTCGGATGCGCCGACCTGAAGCCAATTGGACGCCATGCGTAGCGCTTTCCCTCGGCCACGGCCATCATTGTCGTCAAGACCCGGGGCGGGGCGGGGTGGCGGTGAAATGCGGGTTCGTTCGGTGGCTGGTGCCCGGCCTGGTGAGCCTGGCTGCCTTCGCGCTGCCCTCTCTGGACTATCCGTGGCCTTTTGCTATCACATAGCGGACGTAGGCGCCGTAGATCGCCAGGACGGTGAGGATGACGACGACGATCCGGACCGCCCACGTGATGTTGAAGGTGCGGTCGGGCACGGGCTGGTCGCATTGCATGATCCAGGCGGCGCGTTCCCTGACCACCGGCGGCCACGGCCAGCGGGGCAGGTGCCGGTACGGGTTCTCCTCGCCGGCCGCGATGCCGTCTCTGGTCCTGTCGACCGAACGGCCCACGAAGTACATCTGGACGGTGTTGCCGGCCGGGGCGTACATGCGGTGCACCACCAGCCCGGCCAGGACGCCGATCACCGCCGGCTGCCACGGATAACCGGCCAGGTAGGTGCCCAGCCAGGCCAGCCGGCCCGTCATGTGGACCGGGCTGCGCACGACGTGGTGGGCGAACAGCGCGTGCCACAGATACGGCAGGGCGTGGTTGATCAGCCAGACGCCGGCCGCGACGATCGGGAACGCGACCACCACAATCAGGATCGGCGAGAGCAGGACGTACCAGGCCGGGGCGCGCCGGTCGTGCTTGCGCCAGTTCGCCAGCAGTGACTTG
>DASXMU010000030.1:0-2863 GCA_036495485.1 Streptosporangiaceae bacterium | reverse complement strand
CGTCCCGGAAGGCCTCGACCAGGACATATTCTTCCGGGTCGTCCACGCTCCTGGACCAGTCGAACCACAGGCAGCCAGGCTCGTCGCGGCAGGCCTGAGTGAATTCGGCGGTGATCTTGGGCCAGTTGTCCGCGTGCTCGGGCTTCACCTTGAACTTGGCGGTGATGAAGATCATCGGGCTCCCTCAGTTGATCATTCGGGGTAACTATCCTCCCGTAGGTCGCGCCGCCGATGGTAGGCGCCCGGCGCTCGCCTTGCTGTCTTAACTAGCGACAGTCCGGGCTGTTAAGGCTCCGCGAAGCTGCTGGCACCATGGAAGGGTGAGCCAGCCACTCCGCGCCACGGTCGACCGCGCCGCCGATGCGGGCGCCGGTGGGCGGGAGACCGGCACCGCCGCGGCGTTCGGGATGATTGCTGACCTGTTCTCCGGCGGGGACGTGGCGGTTCTGAGCGGGGCCGGGCTGTCCACCGAGTCTGGCATTCCGGACTACCGCGGCGAGACCGGCCGGGCCCGGCGGGCCGAGCCGATGATGTACCAGACGTTCACCGCCACGGCCGCGGCCCGCCAGCGGTACTGGGCGCGCAGCCACGTCGGCTGGCGGCACGTCACCGGGGCCCTGCCCAACGCCGGCCACCGGGCGGTCGCTGAGCTCGAACACCGTGGGCTGCTCACCGGGGTCATCACGCAGAACGTCGACGGCCTGCACCAGGCGGCGGGCGGGCGGCAGGTGATCGAGCTGCACGGCAGCCTCGACCGGGTGGTTTGCCTGCGCTGCGGCCAGCGGAGCCCGCGGTCGCGGCTCGACGAGCGGCTGCGGGCGGCGAACCCGTCCTGGGCGGCGCTGGCGGCCGGGATGAGCCCGGACGGGGATGCCGTGCTCACCGGTGACCAGGTGGCTGGCTTCCGGGTGGTGGACTGCGCGAGCTGTGGCGGCGTGCTCAAGCCGGACGTGGTCTTCTTCGGTGAGAACGTTCCACGGCCCCGGGTCGAGGAGTGCTACCGGCTGGTCGAGCGGTCCGGGGGGCTGGCCGTGCTCGGCTCCTCGCTGGCCGTGATGTCGGGTTACCGGTTCGTCCGGCACGCGGCCAGGCGCGGCATTCCCGTGGTGATCATCAATCATGGCGCGACGCGCGGCGACGTGCACGCGGTGGCGACGCTGGATGCGCCGCTCGGCAGCGCGCTGAGCGCTCTGGCCGCCAGGCTCCCGCTCAGTATGGGCGGCGCGGCTGTGCATGAGGTGCGCTGACCGGGTAGTTCTAGGGGCCAAGCACATTGGTTCCGGCGACCGAGGGGAGGGGCGATGGACTGGCAACGATTGGCGCTGGTAGCGGCGGCGGCAGCGGTGTGCCTCATCTATGTCGCCAGCAAGGAAGACATAGAGCGCTACATCAAGATGCGCCAGATGTGACGGCGGCAACCTGCGGCCCGGTGGGAGAGCAACCACGGGCATGCAGCAGCCCGGCCGGTAGCTGGGGGGGTGCCGCCGGCCGGGCTGTGTGGTGCCGCGGGTGGGGTTAGCTCTTGGTGGAGGTACGGGTCCGCCCGGCCGAGGAACGCTGGGCCTTGGTGGCGGTGTGCTCAGCCTCGGCGGCGACGTTCTCGATGTTCTTGGCGGTGTCCTCGACGTTCTTGGCGGCGCTGCGCTCGGTCCGCAGGATGAACTGCTCGGCCTTCTTCGGCGCGGCGCTGAGGGTCTCGGTCCACGGCTGGGCGTAGGCCAGCAGGTTCTTGGTGAAGTCACGCTGCATGGCGAGGACCTGCACGCCGAACGAGTAAGACCTGTCCACGAGCTCCTCGAGCGTGGGAACGGTGGACTGCAGGTCGATGTTCGAGACGAACTTCTGCACGCCGTCGGTCCAGACGCGCACGGTCGAGTTCATGGTCTCCTGGCCACGGCGGACCGCGTCGGCGACCCGTTCCTGTGGGGTGGTCATTGTCTTACTCCTCCGGTAACTGCTGCATCCGTGTATGCGTACTAAAGTACGCGCTACGGCTAGTTTTGTCAAGCGTTCTGCTAGCTGTGGCAAGCACGTTACCGACGAACGCAGGTTAGGTTATGTGCCCGTCATCGGTGAGTTACGGCGGGAGGCCCCCGCCGAGGTCAGGAGACCGCGCCGAGCGCGACGACCTTTGTCGGTGCTGCCGGGACGGTGCGGCCGGGTTCGAGGCTGATGGCAAAGTCCGTGGTGCCGTGGTACGGCGCCGCCAGTTTCCCGATCTCGATCTCGGTACCTGTCCCGCTGGGGTGGATATCGAAGCCGCCGAGGGCGTGCAGGTGCTTGCCGACAATCTGCCACAGGACGTATATCTGGTCGGCGGTGTTGTCGGCCTTTATGCCGGTCGGGACCATCCACACGGTCTTGCCCTGGACCAGTACCTTCGCGGTCGGCTGGTGCGTCGCGACGGAGGACAGCGCGGTCTGGAAGCAGCCGTGCTGCGGCTGGCAGTTCGCGACCGTGGGCTGCGAGCTGCCGCCGCTGCTGGCGGCCAGCCCAGCCCAGATGCCGCCGCCCGCGATCAGCGCCGCTGCTGCCGCCGCGGTGGCCGGCCGCAGCCACCGCCTGCGCTGCCGCAGCGGTACGACTTCGGCCGGAGTGTCCTGCTGGGCGGGTGCCTCGGGCGTCGAGTCCGGCTGGCCGGCAGTCTGCTCCGCTGGCGCCGTACCCGCGTGTTCTGCTGGCGTCGCGCCCGCGGCCTGCGCGGCTGGGGCGGGCGCTCGGCTAGGGTCCAGGCCTGCCCGGACGGACGCCATGATGCGGTCGGCAAGCTGCGGGCTGGGCTCGGCGGCTGGCGGGACGACGCTCGCTATCGCAGCCGCCACCTCGCGGTAGCTGGCCAGCATGCGGGTGCATTCGGGGCAGT
>DASXMU010000029.1:0-19289 GCA_036495485.1 Streptosporangiaceae bacterium | reverse complement strand
CCGCAGGCGATGGCCGCAGCGGACGCCGTCGTGGCCGAAGGCGTGGTCGCCGGCAACCCGGCGATCGGCGGTGGCCCCGTGGTCACCAGCGACGCACCCGCCGCCACGGACTCGCCGCCAGCCAGCGGCCAGCCCGCCGCCACGGACCCAGCCGCCGGCCCGGCCCCACCTCCAGGCAGCGATCAGGCAGGCGGCACCCCTAAGGACGGCCCGGACACAGGAGCGGAGCCGACGTGAGCGACGAAGTCAGCGTCCAGCCCCCGGACCCCGCGCAGACCCCGCCCGGCACCCCGGACACCCCCGGCGGCTCCGGGCGGCCCGGGAGCGGACGCGGCCGCTGGCAGGGCCTGGACCGGGCGGTCATCGACGCGGTCACCCAGGGCAGCCCGGCCGCCACCACCACGCTGGCGATCGTCAGCGCCCTGGTCCTCGGCGCGCTGATCATCGCGTTCAGCTCCAGCACGGTGCTGCATGACTGGGGCGCCTTCTTCGCCGCCCCTGGCACCGCGATCTCCGCCGCCTGGGACTCGATCGCCGCCGCCTACTCGGCCATGTTCGAGGGCGCGATCTTCAACCCGCACACGATCTCGGCCGCCTTCCAGGGCGGCTCGGTCGGCGCGATCTTCTACCCGCTGTCCCAGACCGCGTCCCAGGCGACCCCGCTGATCCTCACCGGCCTGTCGGTGGCCCTTGCCTTCCGGGCCGGCCTGTTCAACATCGGCGCCGCCAGCCAGTGGATCGGCGGCGCGATCGTGGTCACCTACCTCGGCTTCGCGGTCAGCCTGCCGCCGGTCATCCATGTGATCGTCTGCCTGATCGGCGGTTTCGCCGGCGGCGCCGTGGTCGGCTGGCTGGTCGGCGCCCTCAAGGCGCGGACCGGCGCGCATGAGGTGATCGTCACGATCATGCTCAACTACGTGCTGTACAACCTGCTGTCCTATGTGCTCGGCACGCCGACGGCGCTGCAGTTGCCGCACCAGTCGAACCTGATCAGCCCGACCATCGCCGCCAACGCCCAGCTACCGCACGTCGGCGGCCCACCGCCGCAGGTCGGCGTCGGCTTCCTGATCGCGGTGCTGGCTGCGGGCGGCATGTGGTGGCTGCTGTCGCGCAGCACCACGGGGTTCGAGTTCCGCACGGTCGGCGCCAACCCGAGCGCCGCCCGCACCGCCGGGATGAGCGTGGAACGAACCTGGATCCTGGCCATGCTGCTGGCCGGCGGCCTCGCCGGGCTGAGCGGTGCGGTGACCATCCAGGGTACCTTCTACAGCCTCAACTTCCAGAGCTACGGCACCTACGGCATCGACGGCATCACGATCGCCCTGCTCGGCCGGGCCAAACCGCTCGGGGTGATCCTGGCCGCGCTGCTGTTCGGCGCCCTGAACGCCGGCGGCACCGTGATGGAGGCCGCCACGCAGGTGCCCGTCGACATCGTCGAGGTCATCCAGGGCCTGATCGTGCTGTTCGTGGCCGCGCCGCTGATGATCCGCGCGGTCTTCCGGCTGCGCGAGGCGCAGGGCACGGGCATGGAGGCGGTTGCGAAGGGGTGGAACGGATGACCGCGCTCGCGACCGTCGCCCGGGCCCCGATCACCATCAACCGCCGGGTTCTCGCCGGCGGGATGGCGATCGTGTTCGGCCTGCTGGACATGCTGGTGTTCGGCCTGTTCGCGCACAAGGGCGACGCCGCGTTCGCGTTCGCCCTGACCGGCGCCAAGGTGAACGTGCCCACGCTGCACGTGCCGGGCGGCCCGCTCTGTTACGTCCTCGGCGGCATCTCGGTCGTCATCGGCCTGGCCAGGGCCACGCTCGACGAGCCCATCTGGATCCGGCGGCTGAGCATCGGCGCGGTCCTGCTGTTCTTCGTGATCTCGCTGCTGAGCTGGTCCGACACGGGAAGCTGGGCGAACGGCATCCCGGTCAACGTGGTCAGCCTGCTGCAGGCCACGCTGGCCAGCTCGATCCCGCTGATCCTCGGCGCCCTGGCCGGCTGCATGGGCGAGCGGTCCGGCGTGATCAACATCGCGATCGAGGGCCAGCTCCTGTTCGGCGCGTTCACCGCCGCCGTGGTCGCGAGCGGCGTGGGCGTGCTGTGGCTCGGCCTGATCAGCGGATCGCTGGCCGGTGGCCTGGTCGGCGCCATCCTGGCGCTGTTCGCCATCCGCTTCGTGGTGGACCAGATCATCCTGGGCGTCGTGCTCAACCTGCTGATCAGCGGGCTGACCGGCTACCTGTACGACCGGGTGCTGGTGCCGGACGCGAACACGCTCAACAGCGCGACCACGTTCAGCGTGATCAAGATCCCCGGGCTCGGCGACGTCCCGATCATCGGGCCGATCTTCTTCGACTCGACGATCTTCCTCTACATCACCTACGCGGCCATCGTCGCGGTCCAGCTCGGCCTGTTCAGCACTCGCTGGGGCCTGCGGGTGCGCGCGGTCGGCGAGCACCCGACGGCGGCGGACACGGTCGGCATCAAGGTGCTGGGCATCCGCTACGGCAACCTCATCATGGGCGGCATGCTGGCCGGGATCGGCGGCGCCTACCTGACCATCGGAACGGTGGGGACGTTCAGCAAGGACATGTCGTCCGGCCTCGGCTACATCGCCCTGGCCGCGATGATCTTCGGCCGGTGGACCCCTCTGGGCGCCACGGCGGCGGCCCTGCTGTTCGGCTTCACCGAGGCGCTGACCAGCTTCCTCGGCAGCATCACCGTGCCCATCTCGCCGTTCCTGCTCGGCATGCTCCCCTACGTGGCGACGATCATCGCCGTGGCCGGCCTGGTCGGAAAGGTCCGCGCCCCGGCCGCCGACGGTAAACCATACTTGCGATCATGACCAGCGAGGGCACCCCAGCAAGCGACCCGTACGCCGCGGCGGCCGCCAGCGCCGCCGAGCTAGCCACCCGCACCGGCGTAGACCGCCACGACGCGGCGGTGGTCCTCGGCTCCGGCTGGGCCTCGGCGGCCGCAGCCATCGGCGGCGAGCTGGCCGAGGTGCCACTGTCCGGCCTGGGCGGCTTCCCGGCCCCCACCGTGGCCGGCCACGCCGGCCTGGTCCGCTCGGTGCGCGCCGGCCAGGCCAGGGTCCTGGTCTTCCTCGGCCGCGCGCACCTGTACGAGGGCCACTCGCCGGCCACGGTCGTGCATGGCGTGCGCACCGCGATCGCCGCAGGCTGCCGGGTGATCGTATTGACCAACGCGGCCGGCGGCATCGGCGGCTACCCGGTCGGTCAGCCGGTCCTCATCCGCGACCACCTCAACCTCACCGGCCGCTCCCCGCTGTCCGGCCCTCCCCCGCCCGCAGGCTACCCGGCCAGGTTCGCCGACCTCACCCGGACATACTCCCCCCGCCTGCGCGCCCTGGCCCGCGAGGCAGACAGCGACCTGCCCGAAGGCGTCTACGCCGGCCTGGCCGGCCCGCATTACGAGACCCCCGCCGAGATCCGCATGCTGCAAACGGCCGGCGCCGACCTGGTCGGGATGTCGACGGTCCTGGAGGCGATAGCCGCCCGTCACCTGGGCGCCGAAGTCCTGGCCCTGTCCCTGGTCACCAACCCCGCGGCCGGCCTCGGCGGCACCGAGCTCAACCACGAGGAAGTGGTCGCCGCCGGAAGGTCCGCCGCCGGCCGCATGGGCGCACTCCTAGCCGCGATCCTCCCCCGCTCGGTCTAGGGCCGACCCACCGTCCCAGTCAAAGCCGTCCCACCGCCCAGTTGAATCCGATTTTGTTAACCGAACAGTCACCATCCACGCATCGCCCGGCCCCCAGCCCCGGCGAGGTGAGCGGGCAGAGGTCCCGGGGTGCCGCCATGTTCCTTGTCACGACCACCCACCCCCACCTAGCCAAGGGTGTCGATTGCACAGCGACACCACCCGGTGGCGGTCGATGGCACAGCGACACCACCCGGTGGCAGTCGATGGCACAGCAACACCACGCGGAGGCCGTCGATGGCACAGCGGTGGCGGTCGATGGCACAGCGACACCACGCGGTGGCGGTCGATGGCACAGCGACACCACGGGGGTGAGTGGTGTCTGAGACGAACGATGCTTTGGGGACGAGAGTGGTAGGTGGGATAGTGCGTGGCTCCAGGAGGGCAGCGCTTCTAGGAAGGGTGGTACGGGACGTGGTTCAGGGGTGGACGGTATGAGTCAGGCTGGGCAGGGTGCCACGGGCCCGGCCGGAGCCGGGACGGTGATCGGCGCTGAGCTGCGGGCGCGGGCGCAGGCGTGGATCGCCGACGACCCGTACGCCGGGGACCAGGCCGAGCTGCGTGGCTTGCTGGCAGATGGCGGGGCGGAGGCTGCGGCGGAGCTGGCCGACAGGTTTGGCGGAAGGCTGGAGTTTGGCACGGCGGGGCTGCGTGGGGTGGTCGCGGCCGGGCCGAACCGGATGAACCGGGCGGTTGTCCGCGGTACGACGGCGGCGCTGGCGGCCTGGCTTCGCGAGCACGTACCCGGCGCGGCAGATGCGGGGGTGGCGGTCGGGTGCGATGCCAGGCACCGGTCCGACGAGCTGTCCGACGAGGTGGCGCGGGTGCTGGCCGGCGCGGGCATCCGGGTGCACCTGCTGCCGCGTCCGTGCCCGACGCCGCTGCTAGCCTTCGCCGTGCGCCAGCTCGCCACATCGGCCGGTGTGATGATCACCGCGAGCCATAATCCTGCCCCCGACAACGGGTACAAGCTGTACCTGGGCGACGGCGCCCAGATCGTTCCCCCGGTGGACACCGAGATCGAGGCCGCGATAGCCGCCCTCGGCCCACTGTCGCAGATCCCGGTCGGCCCGCCCGATGACCCTCGCATCGTCCGGCACGGCCCCGAGGTGGCCGACGCCTACCTCATAGCGGTCACTGCCCCAGGATGGTCCGCCCCACCGCCGGGCCCCCACCGCCCAGGCTCTACGCTCGCAGGCACCCCAACCTCGGGCTCCCCGCGCACAGACACCCCACGCACAGACACCCCACGCACGGGCACCCCACGCGCCGGCGTTTTCCTCCCGGGCGCAACCGGAGCTGACAGGACCGAGCCGGTGCGGGTCGTCTATACGGCGATGCATGGGGTGGCTGGGCGGCTGATGCTGGCGGCGATCGCGCGGGCTGGGTTCGCGGCACCGGAGGTGGTCGCGGCGCAGGCGGAGCCCGATCCTGACTTTCCGACCGTGGCGTTTCCCAATCCCGAGGAGCCCGGCGCGCTCGACCTGGCGATCGGGGCCGCCAGGCGGGCCGGGGCCGATCTGGTGCTGGCCAGCGATCCCGACGGGGACCGGCTGGCGGTCGCTGTTCCCGATCCGGCGGCCGGGGCGGGCTGGCGGCGGCTGACCGGTGATCAGCTTGGCGCGCTGCTCGGTGCCTACCTGCTGGAGCAGACCGCCGGGGATGCGGAGCCGGGCGGCCGGCTGGTGGTGACCACGATCGTGTCCTCGACGCTGCTGTCGAAGATCGCGGCTGCGGCGGGCGCGCGGTACGCCGAGACGCTCACCGGGTTCAAGTGGATCGTCCGCGGTGGGCACGCCACGCCTGGCGGCCGGTTTCTTTTCGGCTATGAGGAGGCGCTCGGGTACGCGGTCGGAAGCGCGGTCAGGGACAAGGACGGGATCGGTGCCGCGCTCGCTGTGCTGGGGCTGGCGACCAGGGAGAAGCTGGCCGGACGGTCGCTGGCCGACGCTTACGACCGGCTGGAGACCGGCCATGGGGTGTACCTGACGACGCAGCTCACCCTTCGCACCGAGGCGCCGGGGGACATCATGTCGGGCTTGCGTGCCGCTCCCCCGGCCGAGCTGGGTAACCTGCCGGTCCTCGCGTCCGGGGATCTCGCCGGGGGCAGCCGCGGGCTGCCGCCGGCCGACGCGCTGGTCTACTGGCTGCCTGGCAGCCGGATCGTCATCCGGCCCAGCGGGACCGAGCCCAAGCTCAAGGTCTACTTCGAGGCTACCGAACCGGTGACCGGCGGCGATCTCACCGGCGCCCGCCGGGCCGCAGCCGATCGCCTGGGGCCGTTGCGCGCGGCCGTGCAGGAACGGCTTGGCGGCTGAACCTGCCGGCCTGACTGGCGCAGAGCATCTGATGCCCATCATGAGGAGAACACCGGCCGGGACCGCTACAAGTGGGTGGCGCTGCCGAACACGACGGCGGCCGTCTTCATATCGGCGCTTGAGCTTCGTCCGAGCAGTGCGGGAGGCCTATCGCAGACCCCTCGATCACAGCTTCGCGCAACGACTGACCTGGCTCACCCGAACGATGACCCTGCGCTGGCTTGGCGACGCGATCGAGGAGGGAGCGGACGCCAGCAGGCACCTCGCATGGATACAGCGGGCGTTCGCCGACGTTGCACGTCCTGCCCGTTGATCCACCCTGAGCAAACCGCCAGTGCCCAGCTCACGTGTCCATGCTGATCGCCACCGTCACAGCGGACGGTTTTCACGATCGCTCGTGGGCGCTTGCGGCCAGGTCGGCCAGGGCGCGGGCGGAGCCCAGGGAGGTGTCCACAGCGAGTTCCCTGGGTGCCTCCCGGCCCTGGATGGCGGCCTGGATGTGCTGGATCGCGGGAGTGAACGAGTGCTCGTTGGGCCCGGCGCCGGGGTGGGTGACCGGGTCGCGGCCCGGCAGGCGCACCTCGAACCGGTCGGTTGCCCCGGGGTGGAAACCGTTGGTGAGGTGGATCTGGCCGCCCGTGCCGAGCAGGCGGCTGAAGGTGTCCTCGGCGCGGCGGAAGCCGCAGGACAGCAGCAGCTTGCGGCCGCCGGGGAAGCCGAGGTAGCCCCAGGTGGCCACGTCCACCCCGCCCGGATCCCAGATGGCGTTGGCGGAGGCGGTGTGGTGCTCGGCGCCGAACAGGTGCCGGGCCAGCCAGACCGGGTAGGAGCCGACGTCGTTGAGCGAGCCGCCGGCCAGCTCGGCGGACATCCTGATGTTGGCGCCGGGGTCGGATACCGGGAAGTGGTAGTTGGACTGGATCTCCCGCAGTTCCCCGATCGTGCCGGCGGCGAGCAGTTCGCGGACCCGGCGCATCTGGTCGTGGAACGGGAACACGAACGCCTCCCAGAGCAGCGTGCCGGTCTGCTTGGCGACGTCCAGGACCCGCTCGGTGTCGGCGGCCGATCCGGTGAGCGGCTTCTCGCACAGCACGGGCTTGCCCGCCTGCAGCGCCTTGATCGTCCACTCCGCGTGCAGCCCGTTGGGCAGCGGGATGTAGAGCGCGTCCACGTCTGGGTCGTCGATGAGCCGCTGGTAACCCACGGCAACCCGGCCGATGCCGTTGTCGCGCGCCCACTGGGCGGCCCGGTCGCCGTCGCGGCTGGCTACCGCGGCTGCGAGCCCGCCGGCCTCGGCGACCGCGGGCAGGAAGCCCCTGCGGACGATCCTGGCGGTGCCGAGGATCCCCCATCGCGTCTGGTCTGGCACCTGTCTCATCATCCTTCCGGTTGGGTCTGCCACCACGGGGGCCCCGGCGGCACGGCCGAGGACGGGCTGCGGCCGTCGAAGACGGCACAGATGTCAGCGGCGAGCACGCGGAGGATCCGGTCCTGGCTCTGCTCGGTGATCCCGGCCACGTGCGGGGTGAGGATCACGTTGCCCATGGTCTCAAGCTCGCCGGGCCGCGGCGGCTCCTGCTCGCGCACATCCAGCGCGGCCCCGCCGAGGTGGCCCGATCGCAGCGCCGCCACCAGGGCGTCCTCATCCACGGCCGATCCCCTGCCGACGTTGATCAGCAGTGCGCCCGGCCGCATCCGGGCGAGCAGATCCGCGTTCACCAGGTGCCGGGTCTCCTGCGTGGCGGGCAGGTGGCAGGAGAGGATCCCGGCGCTGGCGATCACCTCGTCCAGCGGCGCGAGCCGGATCCCGGCCGCGGCCAGTTCGGCCGCGCGGCCCGCCGCATAGGGGTCATAGGCCAGCACCTGCATGCCGAGCGCCGCGGCGAGCCTGCCGCAAGCCTGCCCGGTCGCACCCGCGGCGAGCAGGCCCCAGACGCCGCCGGACAGCTCGCGGCCCGGCGCCCGGTCCCAGCCGCCGCGTCGGCAGTCGCCGTCCAGCGCCACCACCCGCCGGGTCAGGGCGAGCGCGAGGCCGAGCGTGTGCTCGGCGACACCGGCCGCGTTGGCGCCCCGGGGTGAGAGCACCACGACGTCGCGGGCCGCCGCCGCGTCCAGGTCGATGTTGTCCAGGCCGACCCCGGCCCGGGCGACGACCTGGAGCCGGGGGCAGGCCGCCAGCAGCTCGCGGTCCACCCGGCTCAGGCTGCGCACCACCACGGCGCGGGCCCGGCTGGCCGTGGCGGCCAGCCCGGCCGGGGTCCGCCACGCCTCGGGCGCGCGCAGCACCGACCTGGTCCGGGCCAGCTCGGCCAGCGGAGCGCCCCAGATGTTCTCGGTGATCGCGATGTCTACCGGGGCCGCCGACGCGGGCAACGGCATCAAGCGCTCTGGTAGAGGCGGGTGAGCACGAACTCCCGGTGGCCGATGACCTCGGCGCAGGTGAGCCGGCCGTTGATCGTCCGGTCGCAGATGTCCATCAGCTGGTCCCCCGCCTCGGCCAGGTCGTATTCCCTGGCCAGCAGGCCGGAGCAGTCCAGGTCGACGTGCTCGGCCATGGTCTGCGCGGTCAGCGGGTTGGCGGTCAGCTTGACCACCGGCTCGATCGGGTGGCCGATCACGTTGCCCTGGCCGGTCGGGAACAGGTGCAGCACCGCCCCGGCCGCGGCCATCAGCGTGATGCACTCGGCCGCGGCGGACGAGGTGTCCATGAAATACAGGCCAGGGCCCGACGCGGGCGGCTCGGCGGCCTCCAGCGCACCCACCACGGGCTTGCTGCCGGTCTTGGCGATGTTGCCCATCGCCTTCTCCTCGATGGTGGACAGGCCACCGCGGATGTTGCCCTGGGTGGGCTGCGAGCCGAGCAGGTCCGCCCCGGCCCGGGCGATCATCGCCATGTAGCTGTCGTAGATGCCCTGGAACTTCTGCCGCACCTCGTCGCTGGCGCACCGCGCGGCGATCAGGTGCTCGCCTCCGGTCAGCTCGCTGGTCTCGCCGAACAGCACCGTCCCGCCGTCGTCGATCCAGCGGTCGACCGCGCGTGAGGTGGTCGGGCAGGATCCGAGGCCACTGGTGGTGTCGGACTCGCCGCACTTGAGGGACAGGAGGATCTCCCGCCGCTCGACGGGTACCCGGGTGCGTTCGGAATCGTCTTGCAAAAATCTGGCGGCCAGCCGGGAAGCCGCCTCAATGGTGCGCAGATCCCCATGGCGCTCGATGGCGAACCCCTGGACCTTCTTGCCGGTCTTCGCGATGTCGGCCACCAGGCGCTCGGTCCAGTTGGGCTCGATGCCGATGACCACGGCGGAGGCCACGTTGGGGTTGGCGGCGTTGCCCGCCAGGGTCGCGAAGGTGAGGTCGAGGTCGGCGCCGAACTGCAGCCTCCCATAGGCGTGCGGCAGCGCCAGCGTGCCGGGGACGAGCTTGGCGACGGCCTCGGCCGCGGCGTTCGACAGGTCGTCCACCGGCAGGATCACCGTGTGATTGCGGATCCCGACGGTCCCGTTCTCCCGGCGGAACCCGGTCAGCATGCGCTGGATCAAAGCCGTGCGCTCCTCACGTTGTGGACGTGGACATGGTCGCCCTGCCTGATGTCCTTACTCGCGATGGCCACCCGCTGGCCGTACTCGATGACATCCTGCCCGGCCGCGATGTCGGTGAGCGCGACCTTGTGGCCGAGCGGCACCGGCTCGGTGAGCGTCAGGCTGATCGTGTCCTCGCCGGTCAGGTAGCTGCCGTGGACGGGTCCCTGGTCGAGATCCCGCACCGCGACGCCGACAAGGTCACCCTCCCGGTGGGCCAGGAATCCCGGCCGGTCCGGCGCTGGCGGCATGTGATCCTCCCTCGGATGGCGGTTGTGCACCGCTGGCGAGAATAGCGCGGGGATGGGGTTAACCCCAGGGTGCAAGACGGGGGGTAACCGCATTCCGGCGGGCTGCTGGCTTCCGTACGGTTTGGCGCAGGGATGACGGAACGTTCGGAGGGTGTCATGGTCGCAGATCGTCAGGGTGAGATCGCCGCTTCGGTGGGCGCCCTCAAGGACCTCGGGCCCGGCTATGACCAGGCGCTGGCCGAGGGGCTCGTGGAGCGCATCGGTGAGGAGATCGACAAGCGGATCGCGGCCGGGCTGGAGAACCGGGTCGTGGCCGAGGTGGACGAGCGCATCGTGCTGCAGCTCGACCGGTACGCGGGCTGCCGGCACCTGCGCCGCCGGGCGAAGAAGCAGATGCGCGGGCATCTGCGGGCCGAGCGCGCGCTGCGGGTTGACCGCTTCGGCCGGTCCACCACGGCGCTCGCCCTCGGCTCCATGGCGGTCGCCATGCTGGTCACGCTGATCGTGCTGAAGTCGGCCCCGGGCGCGGGCTCGCTGGTGCTCATGGCGCTCATCTGGATCATCATCGGGATCGTCAACGTGGTCTATGCGAACCTCTCCCACACCCACAAGAACCAGGAGTAACGCCCCAGCGGGTAGCATCGGCGCGAGCCCGGCGGCGCCACGCTCACCGGGCCTTCACCGATGGGAGAGGCGATGACGGCGGGCGCGGGTTTCCTTCCGGCGGGCCCGATGGTGGCGCTGGCCACCCCGGTGCATGCGGACGGCACGCTGGACGAAGGCGGGCTCGAACGGCTCGTCGCCCGGGTGGTCGACGGCGGCATCCAGGGGATCAGCCCGGCCGGCTCGACCGGGGAGGGCGCCCTGCTCACCCGCGCGCAGCGGCACGCCGTGTGCCGCCGGGTGCGCGAGCTGGCCCCGCCGCAGATGCCGGTCATCGCCGGGCTGCCGCTGGTCACGCTGCGGGAAGGCCCGGCCGAGCTGGCCGGCCTGGCTGATGCGGGAGCGACCGCCGCGCTGGTGGCCGTGCCGTTCTACTACCCGCTGTCCGACGACGGCGTGCTGCGGGTCTACGAGACCCTGGCCGAGCACACTCCCATCCCGCTGGTGCTGTACAACATCCCGGTCTTCACCAAGATCATGATCGCGCCCGAGGTCGTCGGCAGGCTGGCAGCACACCCGGCCATCGCCGGGATCAAGGACTCCAGCCGCAACATGGAGTACCACCAGCAGATCATCTACGCCACGGCGGGCGCCAGCTTCAGCGTGCTCACCGGTTCCGACATCATGCTGGCCGCGAGCCTCACGCTCGGCGCCACCGGCACCATCGCCGGCAGCGGGAACCTGGTGCCTGACCTGGTCGCAGGCGTCTGCGACGCCATCGCCTCCGGCCAGGTGGCCGAGGCGCTCACCCGGCAGCAGCGGCTGACCCGGATCGTCACCGCCGCCCGCGCCGGCTACCCCCCGGCAGGCTGGAAGGCCGCTCTGCAGATCGCCGGCGTCTGCGCCTCCCATCCGGTCCCGCCGGGCACCGCCCTGTCGGCCGAGGAGTACGCCAAGCTCGCGGCCCTGCTCACCGACGAGGGCCTCGCCGCCGTCCCAGAGCAGGCCACCACCCGATGAGCCAGCCGCCGGTTCCGGTCACTCAGCCCGCATACCTGGCCGAGAGCCCGATCTGGGACGCCGCCACCCAGACGCTGCTCTGGGTGGACATCATGGCCGGGGACGTGCACCGGTTCGACCCGGCCAGCGGCCAGGACAGCGTGACCAGCGTCGGCGTCCCGGTCGGTGCGCTCGCGACCCGCGACGCCGGCGGCCTCATCCTCGCCGCCGGCGTCGGCTTTGCCACCCTGAACGAGCGCACCGGCGAGCTGGACTGGCTGTGGGCCGGCGGCCTCGGCGACCGAATGAACGACGGCAAGTGCGACCCGTCCGGCCGGTTCCTGGCCGGCACCCTCACCTATGCCCGCCACCCCGGCGCCTGCGCCCTCTACCGCCTGGACCCCGCCGCCCCCGGCGTCGCCACCGTGCTCGACGGCGTCACCCTCTCCAACGGCCTCGGCTGGAGCCCGGCCGGCGACCTCATGTACTACGCCGACACACCCTCAGAGCAGGTGGACGTCCTGCACTACGACCCGGCCACCGGCGAGGTCGGCGACCGCCGGGTCTTCGTCGACCTGCACGACGTCCCCGGCCGCCCCGACGGCCTGACCGTGGACAGCGACGGCTGCATCTGGATCGCCATGGCCGGTGGCGCCGCCGTCCGCAAGTACACCCCCGACGGCGAGCTCGACCACGTGCTCGGCTTCCCTGTCGGCCTGGTCACCAGCGTCACCTTCGGCGGCCCAGCCCTCGCGGACCTCTACGTCACCACCTCCAGGGAGAACCTCACCGAGGACGACCTGGCCGGCCAGCCGCTGGCCGGATCGGTCTTCGTGGTCGCCGCGACCGGCGTCCAGGGCCTGCCAGCCGGCACCTACGCGGGCTAGCCGGCGGCAGGCCCGGCAGAAGCCTCAGCCACCTGCGCCCGCGCCAGCGACCGGGACAGCTCGACGCACCCGACGGCGATCAGCAGCACCGCCACGATCTCCACCGCGAGCCACCCGCCGGTCCGCAGGTCTTCGCCGAACACGCTCACCCCGAACGACACGCTGATCAGCGCGTCGCCCAGCGTCAGCGGCGGCTGGGCGGCGACCAGCGAACCGGCCTGCAGGGCATTTTGCAGCAGGAACAGCGCGCCCACCCCGGCTACGGCGGCGCCGTAGAGCTGCCAGGAGGTGAAGAACGGCACGGCCCCACGGCTGAGGGCGGCCATCGCCCCCTTCAGCAGCGTGGCGGTCAGCGCGTAGCCGCAGGCGGCGGCCAGCGCCAGGGCCGAGGCGCGCGGGTTGCCGCGCAGCCGGACCCCGGTCACGATCAGGGCCGCCTCGAAGCCGCCGGTGACGAGCAGGGTGATCAGCCACACCCCCGCCGGGGCATGCGCTCCGCCGCCGGACGGGGCGGCCGCGGCCAGGCCACCGCCCAGGCTGACCGTGACCAGGATCACCGCCCACCAGGTGAGGCGGGGCAGCGGGCGATTGGCGAGCCTGCTGGCCAGCAGCAGGGTGAACGGCAGTTCGATGATGAAGATCGGCTGCACCAGGGCGACCGGGCCGGTTGCCAGGGCCACCGCCTGGCACCCCGCGGCGAGGATCGTGAAGCCGATGCCCGCCAGCCACACCTTGCGCCTGATCAGGTAGCTGAACAGCGACAGGTGCAGCGCCTTGGAAGCTGGCGCGTCCCGGGCGGCAAGCCGCTGGCAGACCGAGGCCGACCCATTGGCCAGCGCAGTCAGCAGGGCAAACACGACCGAAAGCACCTGCGCATCCTAGGCGCTGCCGGCGGGTTCTTGGTGGACGCCGGGCGGTCCGCGACGCGGCAGTTGCCCACCGGACGGCAGCACCCGGGATCTGCCCGCCAGGTAGCCGGACGCCAGCTCGGCTACGCACAGGACGAGCAGCAGCACGATGGGGACGGTCCAGCCGCCGGTCTCGGCGTGCAGCAGCCCCACGGCCAGCGGGCCCGCGGTGGCCAGCAGGTAGCCGCCGGCCTGGGCCAGCCCGGACAGCGAGGCTGCCGTCAGCGGGTCGGGCGCGCGGGCCACGGTGAAGAAGATCGCCAGGCCCAGGGAGGCGCCCTGGCTCAGGCCGAGCAGCAGCACCCACGCCCAGGCGCCGCCCAGCGGGGCGTAGAAGGCGCCGGCGATGCCGGCCCCGGTGCAGATGACGGTGGGCACGGCCAGCAGCCGCTGGCTGGCCATCCGGTGCGCCAGCGTGGGGATGAGCAGGCATGTCACGGCGTTGCCGACGTTCATCAGCGCGAGCAGGTCACCGGCGTGCGCGGCGCTCATGCCACGATCCCGGAAGAGCGTGGGCAGCCAGGACAGCGTGGCGTAGTAGGTCAGGCTCTGCAGGCCCATGAACGCGGTCACCTGCCAGGTGAGCGCGTGCCGGGCAACGGCGCTCAGCTTGGCAGCCGGCCCGCCGCGCTGCCCGCCCAGACCGCCGCGCCGCCAGGCGCCCGGCTCCCCGGCCGGGACGGTCCGGTAGCGAGCCTGGGGCAGCCAGACGAAAAAGGCGATGGCGGCGGGTATCGCCCACAGCCAGAGCACCAGCCGCACCGGTCCGCCGGGCCAGCCACCATGCGCGGCCCCCCGGTAGGCGGGCACGGCCAGCAGCGAGCCCAGCACCGCGCCCAGGGACAGGCACAGCAGGTAGCTGCCGATCAGCATCCCGGCCCGGTGTGGCTGGCGCCGTTTGACCAGGCTGGGCAGCAGGACGTTCATCAGCGCGATCGAGCCCGCGGCGATCACCGTCCCCGGGTACAGCAGGGCGCCGGGCAGCACGCCGCGCAGTACCAGCCCGGCCGCGAGCAGGCCGAGCGCGCCGAGGAGCACGCGTTCCTCGCCGAACCGGCGGCTCAGCGGCACCGCCACGCCGGAGAACAGGCCGAAGCAGAGCACCGGGATGGTGGCCAGCACGGTCACCGCCGTCGCGGACAGCTTCAGCCGGCCGGCCAGGTCGGTGAACACCGGCGGCAGGCTGGTGATCGCGGCCCGCAGGTTGAACGCGAGCACCAGGATGCCGGCCATCAGCAGCACCGTGCCCGCCCGCCGCGCGGCACCGCCCCGTTCGCCAGGCTCCTGGGAGCCAGGGACGGGGCGGGTCAAGGTCAGCCCTTGGCCAGCAGGGTGCGCAGCACGAACTGCATGATCCCGCCGTGCCGGAAGTAGTCGGCCTCGCCGGGGGTGTCGATCCGGACCACGGCCTGGAACTCGCGCTCACCGCCGTCCTCGCCACGCGCGGTCACGGTCACCTCGCGGGGCACCGGGCCCGAGGTGATCTGCTCGATCCCGGTCACGTCGAACACCTCGTGGCCGGTCAGGCTGAGCGAGGCCACCGACTCCCCCGGCCGGAACTGCAGCGGCAGCACGCCCATGCCGATCAGGTTCGACCGGTGGATGCGCTCGAACGACTCCACCAGCACGGCCCGCACGCCGAGCAGCATGGTGCCCTTGGCCGCCCAGTCCCTGGACGAGCCGGAGCCGTACTCCTTGCCGCCCAGCACGATCAGCGGCGTGCCCTCGGCGATGTAGCGCTGCGACGCCTCGTAGATGCTGGTCTGGTCGCCCTCGGGCAGCTTCAGCGTGACACCGCCCTCGGTGCCGGGGGCCAGCAGGTTGCGCAGCCGGATGTTGCCGAACGTGCCCCTGATCATCACCTCGTGGTTGCCGCGCCGGGAGCCATAGGAGTTGAAGTCGCGCCGCTGCACGCCGTGCTCCTGCAGGTACTTCCCGGCCGGGCTGTCCGCCTTGATCGCACCCGCAGGCGAGATGTGGTCGGTGGTCACCGAGTCACCCAGCAGGGCGAGCACCCGGGCGCCGTGGATGCCGGCCACCGGCGCGGGCTCGGCGGGCATGTCCGCGAAGTAGGGCGGCAGCCGGACGTAGGTGGAGTCCGGATCCCACTCGAACGTGTCGCCGGACGGTACCGGCAGCGAGCGCCACCGCTCGTCGCCGGCGAACACGTCGGCGTAGTCGCGGGTGAACATCTCGGCGGCCACCGCGCTGTCCACGACCGAGGCGATCTCCTCGGGCGAGGGCCAGATGCCGGCCAGGTACACCGGGCTGCCGTCGGGTCCAGAGCCGAGCGGATCGGTGGTGAGGTCGATGTCCATGGTCCCGGCCAGCGCATACGCCACGACCAGCGGCGGCGAGGCCAGGTAGTTCATCTTGACGTCGGGGTTGATCCGGCCCTCGAAGTTGCGGTTGCCGGACAGCACGGACACCACGGCCAGGTCGCTGTCGTTGACCGCCGCGCTGATCGCCTCGGGCAGCGGGCCCGAGTTGCCGATGCAGGTGGTGCAGCCGTAGCCGACCAGGTTGAAGCCGAGCTTCTCCAGGTAGGGCAGCAGGCCGGAGCGCTCGTAGTAGTCCATGACGACCTTGGAGCCGGGCGCGAGCGTGGTCTTCACCAACGGCTTGCGGGCCAGCCCGGCCTCGACCGCGTTCCTGGCCAGCAGGGCGGCGCCGACCATGACCGACGGGTTGGAGGTGTTGGTGCAGGAGGTGATGGCGGCGATGACGACCGCGCCGTGGTCCACCACGGTCTGCGTCCCGTCCTCCAGGGTGACCGCGACCGGCGAGGAGGCTCTGCCCGCCGGGCTGGTGGAGACCGGGTCGGAGGCCGGGAACGTGCCGGCGATGCCGTTGTCCAGACTCGGCTCGGACACGAAGGCGCCGAGCGCCTCGCGGAACGAGGTCTTGGCGTCGGCCAGCGCCACCCGGTCCTGTGGCCGCTTCGGCCCGGCGAGCGAGGGCACCACGGTGGACAGGTCGAGCGTCAGCTCCTCGGAGTAGCGCACCTCCTGGCCCGGCTCGTGCCAGAGCCCCTGCTCCTTCGCGTACGCCTCGACCAGGGCGACCTGCTGCTGCGGCCGCCCCGTGAGCCGCAGGTAGTCGAGGGTGAGCCCGTCGATCGGGAAGATCGCGCAGGTGGAGCCGAACTCCGGGCTCATGTTCCCGATCGTCGCCCGGTTGGCGAGCGGCACGGCGGCCACTCCCTCGCCGTGGAACTCGACGAACTTGCCGACCACGCCGTGCCGCCTGAGCAGCTCGGTGATGTGCAGCACCAGGTCGGTCGCTGTCGCGCCGGACGGCAGCTCCCCGGTGAGCCGGAAGCCGACCACCCGGGGGATCAGCATGGAGATCGGCTGGCCGAGCATGGCGGCCTCGGCCTCGATGCCGCCGACGCCCCAGCCCAGGACGCCGAGCCCGTTCTGCATGGTGGTGTGCGAGTCGGTGCCCACGCAGGTGTCAGGGTAGGCGGCGCCCCCACCCGCCTCCCCATCCCCCTTCACTGTCATCACGACCCGGGCCAGGTGCTCGATGTTGACCTGGTGCACGATCCCGGTGCCCGGCGGTACCACCCGGAAGCCGTCGAACGCGCCCTGCCCCCAGCGCAGGAAGCCGAACCGCTCGGAGTTGCGCTGGAACTCCAGCTCGACGTTGCGCTGGAACGCGTCCGGGCGGCCGAACACGTCCGCCACCACCGAGTGGTCGATGACCAGCTCGGCCGGGACCAGCGGGTTGATCCTGGCCGGGTCGCCGCCGAGATCCCGCATGGCCTCCCGCATGGTGGCCAGGTCCACGACGGCCGGGACGCCGGTCAGGTCCTGCAGGATGACCCGGGCCGGGGTGAACTGGATCTCGGTGTCTGGCTCTGCCTTCGGATCCCAGCCGGCTAGCGCGCGCACATGCGCGTCGGTGACGTTCGTCCCGTCCTCGTTGCGCAGCAGGTTTTCCAGCAGGATCTTCAGGCTGAACGGCAGCGCCCGCGTACCCTCGACCGCGTCCAGCCGGTATATCTGGTACGCCTCGCCGCCCACCCGAAGCTCTGCCTGGCTGCCGAAGCTGTCCGCGGCCATCGCCAACCTCCTCGTCCACGTCCTTGTCCAGCACTGCCCTGCCCAGCACTATATCTTGACGTCAAGCTATCTGCTGCGCCCGGGGCCCTCTCCAACCCCTGCGATATCACATCGACCGGGTTGGGGCGAGGCGGGCGGGACAGGCGGGACGGGCGGACGGGGCTGGGCGGGGAACGGGACGGGATCAGAGGTTGCCGCGGCGCTCCTGCTCGCGCTCGATGGACTCGAACAGGGCCTTGAAGTTGCCCTTGCCGAAGCCCAGCGAGCCGTGCCGCTCGATCAGCTCGAAGAACACCGTGGGCCGGTCGCCGAGCGGCGAGGTGAAGATCTGCAGCAGGTAACCGTCCTCGTCCCGGTCGACCAGGATCCCACGGGACCGCAGCTCCTCGACCGGGACCCGGACCTGGCCGATCCTGGCCCGCAGCTCGGGGTCGGTGTAGTAGGTGTCAGGCGTGTCCAGGAACGGCACGCCACGGGCCCGCAGCGTGTCCACCGTGGCCAGGATGTCGTTGGTGGCCAGCGCGATGTGCTGGACACCGGCGCCGCCGTAGAACTCCAGGAACTCGTCGATCTGGGACTTGCGCTTGCCGGCGGCCGGCTCGTTCAGCGGGAACTTCACCCGGTGGTTGCCGTTGGCGACGACCTTGGACATCAGCGCCGAGTACTCGGTGGCGATGTCGTCGCCGATGAACTCGGCCAGGTTGGTGAAGCCCATCACCCGGTTGTAGAACGCCACCCACTCGTCCATCTCGCCGAGCTCTACGTTGCCGACCGCGTGGTCCAACGCGACGAAGGCCGGCGCCTGGCTTGGCAGCTCGCTCGTGCGGGCAACGTAGCCGGGCAGGTAAGGGCCGTGATACTTGGACCGGTCGACCAGGCTGTGCACGGTGTCACCGTAGGCGGCGATCGTCGCGGTGCGCACGGTGCCGAACTCGTCGCTGACGTCGTGCGGCTCGGCCACGATCCGGGCGCCGGTCGCGCGGGCGTGCGCGACGCACTTGTCGACGTCGGGCACCTCGAGCGCGACGTCCATGACGCCGTCGCCGTGCCGGCGGTGGTGGTCGGCGACCGGGCTGCCCGCGGTGACCGCGCCCTTGAGGACGAACCGGACGCTGCCGGCCCGCAGCACGTAGGCGTGGTGGTCGCGGTTGCCGGTTTCCGGCCCCGAGTACGCCTCGAGCCGCATGCCGAACGCCAGCTGGAAGTACTGCGCCGACTGGGTCGCGTTGCCCGACGCCCAGACGAGCGCGTCCCAGCCGCTGACCGGGAACGGGTCGTTGCTGATGTCGTGGGCGACCACGCCGGTCAGGGTGTCGGTGTCGAGGTGCTCCTGGGTCGCTGTCATTCGGGGCCTCCGGCGCCGTAGCAGTGCAAGGTCTTTCCGTCATCAGAACGGCTGCAGGTTACTCTGGTCAACCAACCCATCTTCCGCTAGCCGGGTTGAGCATTCTGCAGAGTTTTCAGGCTAGTAAGCTAGTCACATTGACTAGCTCCTCTGAATGGGGGCGTGGATGGCGCAACTCGACGCGCTCGACCTCGCGCTGGTGACCGCGCTGCGGGGCAACCCGCGAGCCGGCGCGCTTGAGCTGTCGCGGGTGACGAAGGTGGCGCGGGCCACCGTGGAGTCCCGGCTGCGCCGCATGGAGCAGGCCGGGGTGATCACCGGGTACGGCCCCGACGTCGACGTGGCCGCCGCCGGCTTCACCGTGCTCGCGTTCGTCACGCTGTCGATCGCCCAGGGGGCGCTGTCGGCGGTGCAGGCCGACCTGGCCGCGATCCCCGCCGTGCTCGAGGCCTACGCCATCACCGGGTCGGCCGACGTGGTCTGCAAGGTCGCGGCGACGTCGCACGCCGACCTGCAGCAGGTGCTGCTGCGCATCGACTCGTCCCCTTCGGTCGCCCGCTCGACGTCGGCGATCGTGCTTTCCACCGTCATCGCACCGCGCGACCTGCCGCTGCTTCAGTCA
>DASXMU010000028.1:0-14172 GCA_036495485.1 Streptosporangiaceae bacterium | reverse complement strand
GGTATCTGCCGCAGGACATCATGCTGCAGGCGGACCTGAGAGTCGAGGATGTCCTCGGTATCGGCCCGGCCCGGGCTGCGCTGGCCGCGATCGAGGCGGGGGACACTGCTGCCGAGCAGTTCAGCGTCCTGGGCGACGACTGGGACGTGGAGGAACGGGCCGTCGCGACGTTGGACCGGCTGGGGCTGGGACACGTCCCGCTGGACCGCCGGGTGGGTGAACTGTCCGGCGGTGAATCGGTGCTGCTCGCCCTGGCAGCGTTGCTGACCCGGCGGCCCGGGGTGCTGCTGCTGGACGAGCCGACCAACAACCTCGACCTGAATGCCCGGCAGCTTCTCTGTGATGCCGTCGCCGCCTGGCGCGGCGTGCTTGTCATCGTCAGCCACGACCGGGAGCTGCTCGAGCGGGTGGACACCACGATCGAGCTGTACCAGGGCCACGCCCGCACCTTCGGCGGAACCATCAGCGACTACGAGGCGGCCATAGCGGCGGAGCAGGACGCAGCCCGGCGGGCCGTCGCGACGGCCGGGTCGGATCTGCGCAAGCAGCAGCGTGGGTTGGCCGATGCCCGCATCAAGCTCGACCGCAGGGAACGGTACGGCCGGAAAATGCAGGAGAACAAGCGGGAACCGAAGATCATAATGGGAGCGCGCAAACGGCAGGCGCAGGTGTCCGCCGGCAAGCACCGCAACCTGCATCTCGACCGGGTCAAGCAGGCCGAAGAGCGGCTCACGGCGGCGGCGGACGCGGTGCGCGAGGATGACGAGATCCGCATCGGCCTCCCAGCCACGACCGTCCATTCACGCCAGGCGGTCCTGGAGCTGGTCGCGGTGCAGCCCCGGTTCGGCCCAGAAGCGACGCTCCAGTTGCAGGGACCGGAGCGGGTGGCGCTGACCGGCCCGAACGGCGCGGGCAAGAGCACCCTGCTGCACACCATCACCGGCGAGTTCCCCGTGCAGTCCGGGGAGGTACGGCTCTCGGTGCCCGCCCGGCTGCTGCCGCAACGCCTTGACATCCTGGACGGCGCGGCGACCATCGCGGACAACGTCGCCCGTTTCGCGCCACAGGCCTCCGTCAACGCCATCCGCGCCAACCTGGCGCGGATGCTGTTCCCCGGCAGCCGGGCCGACCAGGTGGTCGCCACGCTGTCGGGAGGCGAGCTGTTCCGCGCCGCGCTCGCCGCCCTGCTGCTGGCCGACCCGGCGCCCAGGTTGCTCATGCTGGACGAGCCGACCAGCAACCTCGACCTGGCCAGCGTCCGCTGCCTGACCGAGGCCTTGCACTGCTATCGTGGCGCGCTGCTGGTGGCCAGCCACGACCTCCCGTTTCTGCGGGAGCTCGGGCTCACCCGGTGGCTGCGCCTCGGCGCCGGCCTCAGCGACATCGACCCGCTGTAGATCCCGGCCGACGCGCGGTGCGTGGGCTGCGGCAGGTCGTCTTCGCGGCGGTGCCGCACTGGTACAGCAGCGCACCACCGGTGCTGCTGGGCAGCGTGACCGCTATGCAGCCCGCTTTCGATCTGCCGTAACCGCCCGGGTTGACCGCCGACCAGACGATGACTCCCGTCAGCTCAAACAGTGAAGCGCGGGGGCGAGCCCGAAGGTCGTCACCAGGCTCGGGTCGTTAAACGCCGTGATGCGGGCGATCCGGTCGCCGATCAGCGTGAGCACTTGCACGCCGTAAGCCTGGTAGCTGCCGTCGTCCGCGCGCCGGTAGACGACGAGGGCGGGCTGGCCGTTGGCGCGAGTGGGCACCATCCGCCACACGGCGCTGGCAAGAACATGGCTGGCCAGGAACCCCAGGACGGCCCGCTGGCCGGTGAACCAGGTCGGGGTCGGCGGCATCTCCATCTCGACGTCGGCCCGCAGCAGGTTCACCAGCGCCCCCGCGTCGGCCCGGGTGAACGCGTCGACGTAGCTGTCGATGATGGCCCGCAGGGTTTCCTCATCCGGTTCGGCCAGGTCGTCCTCCACCGGTCCGGCCTCGGCCAGGTGCGCACGGGCGCGGCGGAGCGCACTGTCCACGGCCGCAGTCGTGGTGCCCAGTATCTCGGCGACCTCGGCCGTCCTGAAGGCCAGCACGTCGCGCAGCGTCAGGACGGCCCGCTGCCGGGCGGGCAGCAGCTGGAGCGCGGCGATGAAGGCCAGCCGCACTCCAGTCCGCCGGGTCACGATCGCCGCCGGGTCGTCCGCCCCGATCAGCGCGTCGGGCACCGGCTCGAGCCAGGCCACCGACGGCTCGCGGGCGGCGATGCTCACCTGGTGATCGTCCGAAGGCGCACCGAGTCCCGACGGGAGCGGCCGCCTGGAGCGCGTTTCCAGCGCCGTCAGGCAGGCCATGGTAGCGATCTTGTACAGCCACCGCCGCAGCGAGGAGCGGCCCTCGAACCTGCCGAACCCACGCCAGGCCCGCAGATAGGTCTCCTGCACAAGGTCTTCGGCATCATGGATCGAGCCAAGGATCCGGTAGCAGTGCGCGAGCAGCTCCGGCCGGAACGGCTCGGCCAGAGTGGCGAACTCGGTGTCCGACGGCATCGCGGGCTTCTCCTCCAGTGCGGTGCGGTCCACTGTAGAGCGGCTTAGGTCAATGGGCGCAGCCCGGCACCGCTGACCTGGTACTCCGGTGCGCTGTCCGGGTTGGTGGCGAGTTCCAGGACGGCCTTGGCAACCTGGTCCGGAGTGAGGATCGGCTGCAACCTTTCGACGAAGGCGTCCCGGTCGACACCCTGCCGCGCGGCGTAGCCAGCGACCCCGGCCGAGCCGAGGCCGGTGGCCGGGGTCAGCTGCGGCAGCAGGGCAACGAACCTGATGTCCAGCCCGGCCCGCTTGGACTCATCAGCCGCATAGCCACGCATGTACCTGATAGCAGCCTTGGCGCTGGCGTATCCACCGCTGAGCGGAGACCCGCCCAGTGCCGCCCCACTGGACATCGCCACGACCACGCTGCCCGGCGCCAGCGGCTCCCGCAGCGCCGCCCTGGTCCAGGCGAACACGTGACGGGTGTCGGTGTGCCAGTTGCGGCTGAAGGTTTCCCAGGTCTGCTCGTGAACCGGCGCCATGTGCGGGGTGACGCCAGCGTTGAGCACGAGCAAGCCGGGCCGGTGCTGGCGGATGACCTCTTCGGCAAGCGTTTCGCTGGTGGCATCGGCGGCGATCGGCGTGAAGCCCGCGCCGAGCTCGTCGCGCACGGTGCGCAGATCCTGCTCACCACGGGCGATGCCGACGACGCTGGTGCCGCTGGCGACCAGGGCGGCAGCGATCGCGCGGCCGAAGCCACGGCTGGCCCCGGTGACAACGGCGGTCTGGAAGGAATCGGACATCACACTCTCCCCATGGTGGGTGGATTCGGTTGGCATCAAGACCAGGCAGCACCGGAAAATCCGTCGGTGCAGGTGGAATCGCAGGAGTGATGTGGGTCACATAAGCTCGACGACTAGCGAATCATCGGGGAAGGGGAGGTCGATGCCGATTACGCCTGCGGCGTTCATGAGCTATCCGGTTCAACGACCAGCGTGACGACGGGCAGCTCAGCACGTTCCGTGAGCGGCTGAACGCCGAGGTCAGGGCCAGCCGCCAACGGAGCGATTCTCACGGCTGGCAGGCGGACGTCAAAGATTCAGCGCTGGCTTGGAGCACGTTGGCGACTAATTGAGGTCGTGGATGCTGTGCTCGGTCAGGTCGGGTGCGTGCCGGGCGACCGTGCGATAGTCGGCATCGTCGTGGAGGACCGTCAGGCCGTGGTGCGCTGCCGTGGCGGCGATGATGAGATCCACTGCTGAGGCGCTGCGGTGCTCGCCCGCCCGGGCCATGTTGTGCTGCACAGTGGCGATCCAGCGTCCTGCGTTCTTTGGCACGGATACGTCCGGGTACAGCTCACCGAACATCTCCGTAATCTCGTCGTATTCGGATGCGCTCCTGGCGCTGTAGAGAAACTCGGCTCGCTGCGGGTAACAGGAACCGATCGCCTCGGCGTCCACTGCCTCGTACCAGACCTTCTGCAAGCCAGGGTTGCTAAGTAGCCGGACGAGACCAGAGGTGTCGAGCAGGTAGATCACCTGAGTTCCTTTTCGGCCTGATGCAGTCGCTCGGCGTCCTCAACCGCCCCCCAGTCACGTGCCCGCTCGAAGTGCTGGGCGATGCGCGCGGCTCGTTCCTGCTTCTCGGCGTAGTACCGCAAGGCGAGATTGACGGCTTCCTTCTTCGTCTTGACGTTGGACAAAGCCACGACACGGTCAAGCGCGTCCTGGTCGATGTCGATCTGGGTCACCGTCATCGGACGCTCCCCTCCCAGATGTTGGTCATGTACAAGATTATACATGTCACCAACATTCCGCTCCAGGCCATGTACCATCAGGGGCCGAGGGTGGCGGCGATCGGGGTTTGGGCGGCGCGGCGGGCTGGGAGGAGGGCGGCTGCGGCTGCGGCGGCGATCGCGGCTGCTGCGGTCAGCAGGACTGCTGCTGCTGAGGGTGGGCTGCCGAGGCCGGAGCCGAGGCCGTAGACCTGGCCGCCGAGGTTGATCAGGCGGGTGGAGAGGGCGACGCCGGCGGCGGTGCCGAGGGCGGTGGCGATGAGCGCGAGCACCGCCATTCTGGTGAGCAGGGAGGCGGTGACCTGGCCGGGGGTCAGGCCCATCGCGCGCAGCGCCGCAACGTCGCGGAGGTGGTCGCGCAGGCCGACCGCCGACGCCGTGACCAGGCTGGTCAGGCCGATGAGGCCGAGGACGGCGAACAGGCCGGCCAGCATGGGGCGGACGATGCTCAGGTTCGCCGCCGGGTCCACGGTCTGCACCACGTCCAGCCTGCCATGGGAGACGTTCAGCAGGTACGCTGCGGCGGCCGGGGCGCTGACACCGGGGCGCAGCACCAGGCTGTAGGAGACCGGCGGGGCCGCCGCGCCCGCCTGGGTCAGCGTGTCGAGACCGTAGGCGAGCACCTGGCCACCGTATTCCGGCTCGATGATGCGGCCGACGACGTGGAAGATCACCGGGACCCCGCCGACCGGCATGCGCAGGTACTTGCCGACTCCGCTGTGTACCGCGTCGAGCAGGCCCTGGCTGGCCACCGCCTCGCCGGGAGCGCGGTAGAGACGTCCGCCGGCCACGTGGAACGGGAACGGCTGGGACGAGGTGCCGGCGCCGAGCGTGGTGATGGTGGAGGTCTCTCCGGGGAGCAGGGCGCTGACCGTCGCCACCGGGTAGACGGCGGCCACCTGCTGGTCGGCGTCGATGAGCTGCACCGCTTGGGGCCGGTCCAGTTCGCCTGGCCCCACGGTCAGAGCGGCGGCGAGGCCCAGCTCGCCGGGATGGCGCTGCACGTTGTCGAGCGTTGCCCAGAAGCCGATGCCGATCGTGATCATCATGGTGGGCAGCGCCAGGCCGGCGATCGTCAGCACGGCGGGCAGCCTGCGGGTGAAGGCCGCACGGGCGCCCAGCACGACGGCGGGCGGCAGGTGGGTCAGCAGCGCCGCCCTGGCCAGCCGGGACAGGCGTTTGCCCGGCATGGGCGGGCGGACCGCCACAACCGGCCAGATCCGGCCGGCCCGCCAGCCCGGCACCACGGTGGCCAGCAGCAGCGCGACCGCTACTCCCCCGGCCACCGCCGCCACCCAGCCGGCCTGCAGCGGCGCCACCGCGGCCAGGGTGCCCGCGGGAACCTGGCGCATCAGCGGCTCGGTAATGAGCCGGGCCACGGCGATCCCGGCCGCCTCACCGGCCAGGCCGAGCGCGGCGTGTTCGGCGACGACCATGCCCACCAGCTGCCCGGGGGTGAAGCCGAGTGTTTTGAGCATGGCAAGGTCCTGCACCTGCACCAGGACCCGGCCGCCGGCCGCGTTGCCGATCGCCAGCAGTGCGCCGCCGAGGGCGACGAGCCCGAACAGCGCCAGCAGCAGCCCGAGCAGCGGGTCGCCGCCATCCACCGAACGCTCCACGTCCTGCCAGGTGGACACGCTGATCACCGCGCCACTGCCGAGCTGGGTCACCGCCTGCTGGACCGCGAACCCGGTGGCCGACGGATCGGTGAGGCGCAGGCCGGCCATCTCGACCGTGTGCCTGGACACCGGCTCGACCGCGTGCACGAGGCCCGGCAGGCCCCACATGAGGCCTGGCGTCTGGTCGGGATAGGAACCCTGGTCCGAGGTGTAGGCGATGCCGATCACGACGGCGTGAACCTCGTTGCCGTCCAGGCCGTCGATGTCCATCGTGGCGCCGGTGCTGACGTGGATGGCCTGCGCGAACGAGGCTTCGAGGACGACACCCAGCGGGTCTGCCGTGGTCAGCCAGCGGCCCTCGCGGACGAGCGGGCGGCCGGTCGCCGGGAGGGCGGGGCTCATGGCCCAGAGCTGGACCGGGGCTCGCTGCGGGCCGCGCACGATCGTCGCGGCGGTGGCCTGATAGGGGCCTGCGACCTGGTCGACACCGGTCAGCCGGTGCAGCGGCCTGGTATTGGTGCCGGGCTGCAGGCGCAGCCAGATGTCGGCCCCGTTGGTCTGTGCGAACAGCGCCCGCCACGGGTTGGCCGCGCCCTCGAACAGGGTGGCGGACAGCAGCAGCGCCGTCACCACGCCGGCCACGACCAGCACCATGGCGACGGCCTGGCCGGGCCGCGTGCGCAGGTCGGCCCGGATCCAGCGCACCACGGCCCGCATGGTGTGCTCAGCCGCGAAGTTCGAGGACGCTGCTGGCGGCGACCCCGCGCAACGTCGCCGGCTGGACGGCCGCGTCGTCGACGATCATGCCGTCGAACAGGTTGATCACCCGGTCCGCCATGCTGGCCGCCCTGGCGTCGTGCGTGACCAGGAGGATGGCCTGGCCCCTGGTGTGGCTGCGGCGCAGCAGCCGCAGGACCGCCGCGGTGTTGGCGCTGTCCAGGTTGCCGGTTGGCTCGTCGGTGAGCAGCAGGCTGGGCCGGTGCGCGAGGGCCCTGGCGACCGCCACCCGCTGCTGCTCACCGCCGGAGAGCTGGGACGGCACCGCCTGGGCCTTGGCGGTCAGGCCGAGATCCTCCAGGAGCTCTTCCCTGCGCTCCCTGGCCTGGCGGTGGTTCGCGCCGCCGACCAGGGCCGCCACCTCGACGTTGTCGGCCACGCTCATGCTGGAGACAAGGTTGAAGAACTGGAAGACGAACCCGATGTGACGCCGGCGCAGCCTCGCCCACTTGGCTTGCGTTAACCCGTCGGCCCGCTTGCCGTCCAGCCAGATCTCGCCGCCGGTGGCGGGCTCCAAGCCGCCGAGCAGGTGCAGCAGGGTGGACTTCCCGGAGCCGGACGGGCCCATGACGGCGACGAACTCGCCCCGGCGCACCCACAGGTCGACGCCGCGGACCGCGTGCACCGGTCCCCCATCGGTCTGGAAGACCTTGGTGAGGCCCACACTGCGCAGCAGCGGCGGCTCCCGGTCAGGCCCTGGCTCTGGATCCGGCCCCGGCTCAAGGAGCTGGGCCGGTGGCCGCAGGAGCTGAGCCGACGGCCGCCGCAGGCTGAGCGCGTGGGTCCGGGTCATAGCAGTTCCCCCTGGCAGCGCTCCAGCCAGTCCAGATCGGCCTGCAGATGCAGCATCGCCCCGTCGATGAGCAACCGTCCGATCTTATTGCTCTCAGGGGCATCCTCCGCGAGCCTGGACAGGCTGCGCAACAGACCCAGGTAGTGACGGCGCTGCCGGTTGATCAGGCTCAGCTCGTCGGCAATCCCGGCCATCGGGCCAAGGGCCAGCTTCATGAAGAAGTCGTCGCGTATCCTCGGCTCGTCGCTCGGCTCCTCGGCCCAGGTCACGACCGCTTCCCGGCCGGCCGGGGTGAGCTCGTAGACCCGCTTGTTTGGCCGGTCGGACTGCACGACGTCCTGGCTCTGGACGAGCCCGGTGCGCTCGAGGCGCTGCAGGGTCAGGTAGATCTGGCCGATGTTGGGCGAGGGATAGGCGTCCCCGAACGTCTGCTCCAGCCTGGCCTTCAGCTCATATCCGTGGGCAGGCTCCTTGGCCAGCAGCGCCAGCAGAGGCAAGCGCATGACCCGTCCACCTCATCGAGATTGACCGATACCTAACGGGAGTGTATAACACGTTTGCACGACCTCGGCTGGAGCGAAGTCGATGAGGACACGATTCATCAAGCTGGCGATAGCGGCAGCGCTGGTTGCCGCCACCGCAGCAGCAGCCGGATGCACATCCGCCACTCCTGCCACCGTGACCTCGCTCAGCGGGATCGGGCCGATCACGTTCGCGACCGGCAAGCTGGACACCAGCAGCTACCTGCCCGGCCTGATCCGGCAGTGGAACGCGGCCCACCCCGGGCAGCGGGTCACCCTCATCCCGCTGCCCGACGAGTCGGATGACCAGCTCGCCCAGCTCGTGGCCAACCTGCAGACCAAGAGCAGCCTGTACGACGTGATGAGCCTTGACGTCATCTGGACGGCCGAGTTCGCGGCCAACGGCTGGACCGTCCCGCTGAACCCCAGGTCCTTCCCGCTGACCCACATGCTGGCCCCGGCCGTAGCCACCGCCAGGTATGCCGGCGGGCTGTACGCGGTCCCGTTCACCAGCAACGCCGAGCTGCTCTACTACCGCAAGGACATCCTGGCCGGGCACAAGCCGCCGTCGACCTGGGTGCAGCTAGCCGAGCTGGCCAGGACGCTGGCCCCGGAGCATGGCATGGCCGGCTACGCCGGGCAGCTCGCCGCCTACGAGGGCCTGACCGTCAACTTCGCCGAGGCCGTGCAGTCGGCAGGCGGGAGCATCGTGTCGCCCGACGGCACCAGGGTCACCCTGAACACCCCGCAGGCCAGGGCCGGGCTGAGCTTCCTGGCGGCCGGGCTGAGCCAGGGCTGGATCCCCAGGGCGGCGCTGAACTACGACGAGGCTGCCTCCCAGACGGCGTTCGAGACCGGGAAGCTGCTCTTCCTGAACAACTGGCCCTACGTCTACGGCCAGGCCAGCATCCCGGGGCCTGGCAACACCGTGGCCGGCAAGTTCGGCGTGACCGCGCTGCCCGGGCCCACCGGCCCGGGATCCAGCTCGCTCGGCGGTGCCAACCTCGCGATCAGCGCCTACTCCCGGCACCAGATCACCGCGCTGAACTTCATCAAGTTCCTGACCAGCGAGGCCAGCGAACGCCAGATCCTGATCGACGCGTCCCTCCCGCCGGTCTGGACCCAGCTCTACACCGATCCGTCGCTGATCCGGCGCTTCCCCTACCTGCCGGTGCTGGAACGGGCGATCCTCTCGGCCAGGCCACGCCCCGAGATCCCGAACTATAACCAGCTCAGCCTGGTCATCTCCAGCACCGTCCACCAGGCACTGGCGGCGGGCCGCCCGGTCGGCCCCACCATCTCCGCCCTGTCCAGCCAGCTCAGCACGGTCCTGCGCAACGGTTGACCCCGCTACGTGCGCTGCGGCGGTTCCGTGGAAAATATTTCTTTTACATACTTGAAATGCATAATAGATATGTAAGAAAATAAAACAAGCCAAGCCGACGATGTGCGAACCGGGCGACGGAGCTTCGGGCCGGCGCCGGACGCGCGGAATGCGGACGGCTGGCAGCACCATGAGCAACCCGGTGGGCGGGCCGCCCTCCTCCCGGCCCGTCTGCCGGGTCACCAAGCCGCCAGCGGGCGGGCCTCTTAGCCCCGTCCACCGGGTCACCAGGCCGAACCTGGATCATGGGTCGAATAGCCCGCAGGTCACCAGGCCGAACCTGGATCATGGGTCGAATGGCCCGTCAGCGGAACGAACCCGCGGTGAGCCCGGACACGATGCGGCGCTGGGCGAACAGGACGAGCAGGGCGATGGGGATGGAGACGATCACCACCGCGGCGTCGATCAGGTTGTAGAACACCTGGAACTGGCTTTCGCCGAAGGTGACGATGGCCAGCGGCGCGGTGAAGTGGCCGGTGGTGCGCAGGAACGAGACGGCGAAGGCAAAGTCGTTCCAGGCCAGGATGAACGACAGGATCGCGGCGGTGAACACGCCCGGGATGGCGACGGGGACGACCACCCGGCGCAGGGTCTGCAGCCGGGTCGCGCCGTCCATGAGGGCGGCTTCCTCCAGTTCGGCGGGGATCTGCTCGAAGAAGTTCTTCAGCAGCCAGGTGGTCAGCGGCAGCGTGTAGACCAGGTAGACGATGATCAGCGGGAAGATGTTGTCGAGGATGTGCAGGTCATTGAGGAGCAGATAGAGCGGCCCGATCATGGCCAGCACCGGGAAGAAGCCGGCCAGCAGGATGAAGCCGAGGATCGCCCCGGCGCCGCGCAGGTGCAGCCGGGCGAGGGCGTAGCCGGCCAGCGAGCCGACGATGATCGTCACGACCGTCGTGCCCAGCGCCACGATCAGGCTGTTGACCAGCGGAGTGAGGAAGTGCTGCTGGCTGAACACGTCGGGGTAGGCGCTGGCCGACAGGTGCGAGGGGATGATCCCGTTGCTGCCGCCCACCCCGGCGGCGACCTGGCTGTTGGACTCCAGCGAGGTCCGCAGGATCCAGTAGAACGGGAACAGCGCGATCAGCACGACGACGAGGACGGCCAGGTAGAACAGCGTTTCCCGGATGGCTTTGCGGCCGGAGCGGCGGGGGGCCGCCGCTGCGCGGCGACGTCTGGCGATAGCGGTCATGGCTGTGCTAGTCATGTCTGAGGCCTCAGGAAGCGCACGTATCCGGCGGAGATGACCAGGGCGATCACGACGAGGAGCATGGAGATCGCGCCGCCGGCGCCGAAGTCGGTGTTGATGATGAACGTCTGGTAGTTGAGGAAGGACAGGGTCTGGGTCGAGGTGCCGGGGCCGCCGCCGGTCATGATGTAGATGACGTCGAAGACCAGCAGGGCCTGCAGGGTGCGGAAGATGAGCGCCACCACGAGCGCGGGCCGCAGCATCGGCAGCGTCACCCGGCGGAAGGCCTGCCAGCCAGTGGCGCCATCGATCCGGGCGGCCTCGTAGACCTCGTTCGGGATGATCTGCAGGCCGGCTAGCAGGATGATCGCCACGAACGGGATGTTCTTCCACGAGTCGGCCACGAAGATGGCTGCCCAGGACCGCCAGACGCTGGCGTTCAGCCAGGTGAGGCTGGACCAGGCCGGGTGGATCGCGCCCAGGAAGTAGTCCACGAAGCCGGCCCGCGGGTCGAACATGGTCTTCCACAGCATCGCGGACACCACGGTGGGGACCGCCCAGGGGATCAGGATCGAGGCGCGCAGGAGCCCCCGGCCGCGGAACTTGCGGTGCATCATCATCGCCAGGGCCAGGCCCACCACCACGTCGAACACGATCGTGACGGCGGTGAAGGCCAGCGTGCGTTCCAGCGCGGCCACCCAGTCGGAACCGGAGCTGAACAGGTTCGTGTAGTTCTTGCCGCCGACGAACTTGTGCGGCAGGCCGCCATAGCTGAGGTTGTCGAAGTGGAACGAGTTCCACAGGTTGGCGACCAGCGGGTAGGCGGTGACCGCGAGCAGCAGGGCCACGGTCGGTGCCACCAGCAGGTAGCCGAAGCGGCGGTCGGCCGCCACGCGGGAGCCCGCCCGGCGGGGCGGCCGGCCCGGCAGGGCCAGCCGCTCGCGCACGGACGTTTCGGTTGCCATCAGGCCGTCATTCCCGGGCTCTGGATCATGGCGGGGGTCAGGTGCCGGGAGTGGCGCTGGCTGCCTTGCTGATAGCCGACTGCCCTGCCTTGAACGCCTGGGCGGCCGCCGAACCGCTGGAAGCGGCGTACACCGAGGAGAACAGGGTCTGCAGGTCGGTGGAGACGGTGAGGTAGTTCGGGTTCACCGGCCGGGGCGCGGCGAAGCCGTTCAGCGTCTTGACGTTCTGGAAGTAAGGCGCCTTGGCATACAGCGCGGAGGTGTAGGCCGACGGCAGCGATGGCGGGTCGCCGGTGACCTCGGCGCGGGTGGTCTCCACTGGCGCGCTGGTCAGGTACTGGATCAGCTTCCAGGCCGCGGCCGAATGCGCGGTCTTGGCGTTGATGGCCAGCATCTCGCCACCGAGCGCCGCACCCGGCGTGCCGCCCGGGCCGGCCGGGAACGGGATGTAGCCGACGTTGCCCTTGACCGGCGGCGCGGTGGCCAGCGACTCGACGAACGGGTAGTTGATGGCGAAGGCCGCATGCCCGGCCACGAACTCCTGCTCCACCTGGCCTTCCTGCCATCCGGTGACCGCGGTCGGGGCGATGTGGTTCACATAGATGGCGTCGTGCAGCCAGTTCAGCGCGGCCACGTTGCCCGGGGTGTTCACGTTCGAGGGGTTGAGCTTGCCGCCGAACGCGGAGTCCACGGTGAGGAACGAGGTGATCGCACCCTCATACTTCGCCGCCTCGAAGGCCAGGCCCTCCTTCAGCGCGTGGTCCTTCTTCATGGCCATCTGCGCGTCGGAGACGACCTGGGCCGGGCTGGTGGGCGGGGTCTTGATCAGGTCGGTGCGGTAGAAGAGCCCTTCCGGGTTGTCGAACCACGGGATCCCATAGGACGTGCCGTTGAAGGTGCCGGCTGCCGCGCCGAGCGCGAAGTACTGGCTCATGTTCGGGTGGAACTTGGTCAGCGGCAGGATCCAGCCGGCCTGGGCGAACTTCGCCGGGTAGGTCACGTCGGACTCGAACACGTCGGGGGTTGCCGAGCCTGCCGTGAAGGACTGTTCGAGCTGGGACAGGTAGGTCGTCGAGTCCGACGACAGCACGTCGATGCTGACCTTGATGTTGGGGTTCGCCTTCTCGAACGCGGTGACCGCCTTCTGGGTCTGCGCTCCCTCAGGGCCAAGGCCCGACTCGGCGAACACGATCGTCTGCTTGGCATTCGCTGACACCGGGCTGCCCGAGCCGCCCGAGCTGCATCCGGCGGCTAGCGCAGTGGCGGCCACGGCGGCCACGGCCGCGATCGCCCTTGATTTGTACGGCCACGCCATGGTGGCCACCTCCTTAACGGTCCCACCTGCTTAAACGCAGCTATGCATACGTGTTATACACTCATGTTAGGTACGGGTCAACCGGAGGTGTCCGGCGCGTTAAACCATCCTGCGGACGGCGAGAGCGGCGACGGCGCAGGCCAGCGGCCGCGCGGTCAGCACGACGGGAGCCAGCAGCGGGCCGGGCGACCTGAAATCGTTATTAAGAGCTCGCGCGGATTAGGACTGCTGGGCTTGCGTCGCCCAGGCACGCCGCTGGCCGCGTTGTCGTCGCCTATAGCTCCGCTATGGGCTCCTCCGTCCAGGCGCCGGCACCCGTCACGCCGGGCGCCTGGCGATGAAGACGAACTCACGGCCCGGCCGGTCGGGGGCGTCCCTGACCCCCTCGACGGCCAGGCCGGCGGTGGCCAGCGAATCGGCCAGCTCGTCGCGGCTGCGGAACCGCAGGGTGGAGTCCGAGGTCAGCGTCATGCCATCGCCGAACACACACGTGCCACGGAAGGTGACCAGGTCGCCGTCGACCCGGATCAGGTCGCACCAGCTTTCGACGTTCCTGCCGTCTGGAAGGGTGGTGTGGCGGTGGCTCTGGTCCCGGGTCCATTCCAGCCAGGCTTTCCTGGCGGGATCGCGGCTCTCGAACACCAGCCGCCCGCCCGGCCGCAGGGCCGCATGGATGGCCCGCAGCGCCGCCGCCCACTGTTCGCCGGTGACGAAGACCTGCGCCACGTTCCCGGTCATGGTGACCAGGTCGGCCTGGAGCGGGGGCACCCCGGCGGCGTCGGTGTGCAGCCAGCGGACCCGGCCGGCGCCCGGTTTGCGCCTGGCTACCGCCAGCGAGGCGGCCGCCGGGTCGGCCCCGGTGACGGTCAGGCCACGTCCGGCCAGCAGGCAGGCGAGCGTTCCGGTGCCGCAGCCGACATCCAGCACGCTCGCCGCGCCGAACTCGGCGGCCATGGCCAGGTAGGCATCCAGATCGCTACGGTCGGGGTCCAGCGGATCGTAGATCTCCGCGAGCCGGGGGTCCTCGAAGGTCGCATCGGCCACGGACCAACCTTACGGTCGCGGGCAACCGGCTCACCGAGACTGCACGCGCGCCTCCGGTCAGAACCGGTGCGTGGTGGCGCCGAACGGGTCGCCCTTGGCGTGGGCGAAGACCCTGGTGGGCGTGACCGAGAACACCATGGCCTCGCCGGTGCCATCCCCGGCGTCGCGGAAGGCGCCGCCCTGAGCCTTGAACTGCCACCGCCCGCCCCATTTGGTGGTGAACGCCTTGGCGATGCGTTCGAGCACTGTGTCGT
>DASXMU010000027.1:0-2015 GCA_036495485.1 Streptosporangiaceae bacterium | reverse complement strand
CGTGCCGGTCATCCTCGACGCCGGGATCGGCACGGCCAGCGACGCCGCGTTCGCCATGGAGCTCGGCTGCGACGCCGTGCTGGTGGCCTCCGCCATCACCCGGGCCGCCGATCCGGAGCGCATGGCGCACGCCATGCGGCTAGCCGTGGCCGCCGGGCACGCCGCCGCGACGGCCGGGCGCATCCCCCGGCGCTGGCATGCCCGCGCCTCCAGCCCCGTGGCCGGGATGCCCGAGGTCCCAGGAGCACCGGAGTGAGCGTGCCACGTGTGCTCACCGTCGCGTCCTCCGACTCTGGCGGCGGGGCCGGTATCCAGGCCGATCTCAAGGCCTTCGCCCGCTGCGGCGCTCATGGGATGTCCGCGATCGTGGCGCTGACCGCGCAGAACACGCTGGGTGTCACGGCCATCGAGGAACTGCCGCCAGGCTTCGTGCGGGCCCAGATCGACGCGGTGCTCGATGACATCGGGGCCGACGCCGTGAAGACGGGCATGCTCTTCTCGGCGGAGCTGATCGAGGTGGTCGCGCAGGCACTGGCACCGCGCCGGCTGCCGCTGGTGGTCGATCCGGTCATGGTGGCCAGCTCCGGGAGCCGCCTGCTGCGCGAGGACGCGGCCGGCACCCTGGTCAAGCGGCTCTTCCCGCTGGCCGTGGTGATCACGCCCAACCTGATGGAGGCGCAGGCCCTGACCGGGGCCGCCACCGAGGATCGCGCCGAACTTGCCGGGCGCCTGGTCGCGATGGGCGCCCCGGCCGCCGTGGTCACCGGCGGACACGGTGCCGAGGCGGTGGATCACCTCTTCGACGGCAGACACCACGTGCCCATCCCGGTGACCCGGCATCCGGTCGCCGCCACTCACGGAGCCGGCTGCACGCACTCGGCGGCGCTGGCAGCAGGCCTGGCCGCCGGGCTGCCGCTGGCCGATGCGGCCCGGCAGGCCGCGAGCGTGGCGGGCGACGCGGTGGCCCACGGGCTGGCCGCGCTCGGCGCGGGAGACGGCCCGGTCCACGTCTTGCACCAGGGAATCTCACGCCGGGGAACGGAGCGATGAACGACGCCATGAGCGGCACCTTCACCAGCCGGCTGTGGCAGGACATCACCACGGTCTACGACGCCATCCTGGCCCACCCGTTTCTCACCGGGCTGACCGACGGCAGCCTGGCCCGCGACGCCTTCGCGTTCTACGTCCTGCAGGATGCGCTCTACCTGAAGAGCTACGCCGAGGCGCTGGCGGCGGTATCCCGCCGCGCGCCCGACGAGGCCGGGCGGGACATGTTCGCGCGCCACGCGGCGGACGCGATCACCGTCGAGCAGTCGCTGCACGGTTCGCTGCTGGCCGATCTCGGCATCGACCCCGCCACGGCGCGGACGGCCGAGCCTGCTCCCACGACGCTGGCCTACACCAGTTATCTGCTCGCCACCGTGAGCGGCGGATCGTACTCAGCCGGGGTCTGCGCGGTGCTGCCGTGCTACTGGATCTACTGGGAGGTCGGGAAGGAGCTGCTGCGGCGCGGCTCTCCGGATGCTCGCTACCAGCGCTGGATCGACACCTACGGCGGCGAGGACTTCGGCACCGTTGTCCGGGAGGTGCTCGCCGTCACCGACGGACTCGGCGACGGCCTGACCGCTGATGAGCGTGCTCGTGCTCACCAGCACTTCCGCACCTCGAGCCGCTACGAATGGATGTTCTGGGACATGGGCTACCGCCAGGAACGCTGGCCGGTCTGACCCACACCGGTCACAGCTCCCACGGCACAACCTGGAGACCTGGCCAGACCGCCCGCCAGCGCCAGGCTTTCCTTTCATATATATCTTGGGTGATCTGGCCTTTGTGCTGGCCTGCTGAGACGTGTCCCGCGACCCCGGGAATGAGGATGTAGCGGCAGCCTGGCGCCGCTGATGGTGAGGATGGCTGAAGGGCAGCCCTGCGGGGTTGTCCTTTTTGGTGTGCGGCGCCACCGTGATCAGGTCCGGTTGGCGGCGGCCCTCCCGTCTTTCTCTTGGCCGAGGCGGCGG
>DASXMU010000026.1:0-11965 GCA_036495485.1 Streptosporangiaceae bacterium | reverse complement strand
AGGTCCACCCCAGCCAGCGCGGTCGTCTTGCCGAACCGCTTGACCAGGCCGTCCGCCTCGATCGCGTTCGTCATGATTCCCCTCTCCCGTTCGTGGTCATGCTCATGGTCGGGCACACCACTGACAGAAGCCGCACCACCCACTGTCAGCCCCCTGTCAGCCGCTGACCGCGCCTGTTCTTTTTGGCGTGTCAATGACCACCTTTGACAGCTGGCAGTGTTCTCGTCCACATTTCCGCAGGTCAGTGATAATCGCTCTGCTCACAGGCGGATCGGCAAGATGTCCGCTCCGCCTCGGCAGGACAGCCGGCGGAAGAAGGTGAGCATCCCGGCCAGTCCTGCGGCCCAGGAGGCGCTGAAGCTATCCGGATCCGATTCGGTGAAGACGGGCCGCCCAGGCGGTCCGGCGCTGCGGCGGAGCATGTGTGCCGCCACGTCGTAGGCAGCCTCCAGGTAGCGTTCGTCCGCCGCGGCCAGGTCGACGAGGAAGTTGCCCACGCCGGCGGCGCCGCAGCAGGCTCCGAGCCCGCTGAGCCGCGGGAGCAGGGCGACGCACGCGTCTGCCGCGTGCCGGGCGAGGCTGGTGAGGACGGGATCGTGCAGAACCTCGCCGGCGTGCGCCAGTGTCTGGCCGATCCCGGTCAGGCCCTGGCACCAGGACGCGGCGAGCGGCGACGCCGCAGCTTCCCGGGACCTGCGAAGCAGATCCCGGGCTTGGCCGGCCAGTACGCGTGCGCGCACTGCCGCAGCCTCGGCCGCTGCGGGCTCGCCGGTCTGTTCGGCGAAGCTGACCAGCAACTCCGTGACGCCCGCCAGGCCGTGGGCCCGGCTGGCGGATGGCTCGACCGCGTACTCCGGCCGGGGGTTGGGTCCGAAGCTTGACTCGGGGGCGGCCGGGCCCATCAGCATGGACGCATACCGCCGGGTCACGTCCAGGTGCCGGGAGTCGCCATTCGCCCGGTACAGGAGGAGATGGCCAAGGCCGATCCCGGCGGCGCCGATGATCAGGTCATCACCTTCGGGCGCGAAGCCAGGCGGCGGCAGGGGGCCACGCAGGCTGGCGGCGGACGTGATGCCGTGATCGAGTGCCTGCTGCAGGAAGATGTCCACGCCGGTCCGGCCGGTATACAAGCCGTGCGGGAGGCGTACCCTGCGCGCAGCCCCGGCGCTCAGCGCCGCCAGGTCTTCGAGGCGGTCGGCGACCGCGCCGGTTTCCGCCTGATGCAGCAGTTCGAGGCCGATGCCGGCGCTTCCCGTGTACAGGCAGCCGTCGTAGGCAGCCTGTGCGTCATCAGGGGCGGTGAGGATCTGGTCGACCTGCCGCAGCAGTTCTGCACGGACGCAGCCCGTGATCTCCTCGACGAGGTCCGCAGTGACGGGCGCGGCCGACGGCAGCGCAGAAACAGGGCGGCGGCGCGTCTTTCCCGAGGCCAGCTCCAGCAGGGCGGGTGTGGCCCGGTCACCGCCTGCCAGCAGATCGGCGACCGCCCGGATGACCCCGGGCGGTTCGGGACCGTAACCGGCGCGGATGGTCTGCAGCGCCCGCAGCATCGGCAGTTCGTGGTCGTCCCTGAGAACGACCGGGTGCAGCCTGGTGGCTGCGAACAGCAGCGTCATGCCGAGCGCATACAGGTCGTCGTCCTCGAGCGGTGTCTCGTCGTGCATCTGCCTGGCAGGCGCATAGCCGGGGGTGCCCCCGCTCAGGTGAAGGCCATCATGACCCGCCAGGCCGAAATCGACCAGGCTGGCCTGAGTCCCCTGGAGCACGATGTTGGCCGGATTGAGGTCACGCACGATCACCCCGCGCTCGTGCACGTCACGCACGATTCGGGCCAGCTGGCTGGCCAGCTGGCCGAGCCCGCGGGCCCCGCCTAACGGGTACGGCCCGTTGCGGACCACGTCCTCGGTCAGCGAGCAGGTACCACAGTCGCTTGTGACCAGGAATTCGTCGTCACGGTGCCGGAAGTGGTCGATGAAGCGCGGGACGCCGGGAACGCCAGAAAGGACCTGGCAGATCCGCCGCTCGTTGCGTAGGTGCAGCCTGGCGTCGACATGGTCGCCGTCCTCGAACACCAGGGCCCGGGCCTGCTTGACGATGACCGTGACGCCGTCGCGCTGGTCTACGGCGCGGTAGACGTTGCCCCGGGCGGACTCCCGGATGCCGGCGATGACTTGATAGCGTCCGCCGGCCAGCGGTTGCGGCGCCTGGCAGGGTTCGCCCTGGCCCTCGCCAGTGAACGGGTCGACGGTCCACGGCGGCTGCCGGTAGGCGAGTGTGGCCATGGCCTCGAACTGCTGCCCGCCGGGCCCGTGCAGCCAGCTCCCCAGGTCTCCGCGTGCATTGGCCACCGGGCTGGCCGCGAACGGGCCGTACCGGTAGTACACCGGCGCTGATTCACTCACCCGCCGGTCGCTGAGAACCCGGGGGCCCTCGTGCCCGGCCAGCAGGCCGGCCAGCATCGTGCCAAGCTCACGGACCCGGTCCTGATCGGGGTAGACAGTGAAAGCCTTGCCAACGGAGGCCGGCGAGGTGATGCCGTCGTTGAGTTCGGCGAGCACACGCGGCGAGCGGGCCAGCTTGAACACACATCCCTCGGCCGCCAGGACCGGCAGCACACGATCCACGAGTGCGGGGAACGTGGCGGCGCGGGAGGAAATGTGCAGCTTCCATCCGTGCGCGAGGCGCCGGCCCGGCCCGGCTGGCAGCACCGTGAGCCAGACGGGTCCGCGGAGCACGGTCGAGCCGGCGGCTGCTCTCGCCGTGACGAGCCGCTCGATCCGGTCGCCTGGATCGGATCGAGCGGCTCCCCGCTCCGGCTGGCCGTCGGCCGTAGCGCCGAACATCACCGACCTCGCGCGTTCGCGGATGACTTACAGGTTGTCCGCGCAGGGGCGGGTCGTGGTATGCACGCTGACCAGGCAGCGGGCGCGGTCGTGCAGGTCGACCCACTGCGCCGCGCCGAACTCGGCTTCGGGCTCGACTACCTCGGTACCGATCATCCGCGGTTCCAGGTTCAGCAAAACGGTCATGATGCCTCCCTTCGGCGATCTGCTTGCTTCCAATTCGCAGTGTGCTCGGCGATGGTGGCGTCGGCGTGGCTTGCCAGTGGCGTGGCGGTGGCGTGCCCTGGCGGTGGCGCCCCCGCGATCCGGCGTGCCATCATGCAAAAGGGCCTTACCGATAAGGGCGGGCATGTGGTTCGGGATGCTCGGCCCGCTGCAGGTGCGGACCGAGGACGGGGACGTGCAGGTTCGCGCAGCCAGACAGCGTGTCCTTCTGGCGGCCCTGCTGCTGACGCCCGGGCAGGCGGTGTCGGTCGCGCGGCTGTGCGAGCTGATCTGGGACGGTAATCCGTCGGCCAAATCTAAGGTGACGCTGCGCAGCTACGTTATGCGGCTGCGGCAGATCCTCAGGCCGGCGGGCGGCTCCAGGGTCGTCAGTTCGGGTCACGGATACCTGATCGAGGCGGCCGAGGATGAGATCGATATATCGTGCTACGCGGGGTTGTGCGGAAAGGGCGAGACCGCCCTGCGCGCACGCGAGTGGGAGCGGGCGGCGGAGCTGCTCACCCGGGCAGAGAGCCTGTGGCGCGGTCGCCCGCTCGCGGACGTTTCATGCCAGGAGCTGCAGATCACTGAGGTGCTGAGGCTGGAGCAGCTCAGGGTACAGGCGGCCGGCTGGCGCATCGAAGCTGAACTGCACCTGGGACGCTCCAGCAAGGTGGTGCCGGAACTGCAGGCGCTCACCGCGCAGCACCCGCTGAGCGAGCTGTTCCACCACCAGTTGATGGACGCCCTGTATCACTGCGGCCGCCGGGCGGAGGCCCTAGCCGCGTACCGCCAGGCACGCGGCGTGCTGGCCGGTGAGCTCGGCATCGAACCCGGACTGGATCTGCAACTGCTGCACCAGCGCATCCTGGCGGGTGATCCCGAACCGGCAGCAGCACCGGGGAAGGTGGTGCCGGCCGGGCTGCGGCCCTCGCCGCGGCAACTGCCGCCGCCGGTCCCGGACTTCGCCGGACGTGCGGCAGAACTCACCGAACTGACCGATCTGATGGACGCGTGGCTGGCCGCACGCGGCCCAACCCTGATCGTCGTCATCAGCGGCACAGCGGGGGTGGGAAAGACCGCGCTGGCGGTGCACTGGGCTCACCGGGCCGTCAGCTCTTTCCCTGACGGGCAGCTCTATCTCAACCTGAACGGCTTCGGCCCGGCAGGCTCGCCGGTAACCCAGACCGAAGCCGTCAGCAGAGTCCTGGAGGCCATGCAGGTGGCGCCGGCGCGGATCCCGGCCAGCCTCGAGGGCAGGGTCGGGCTGTACCGCACCCTGCTGTCCGGACTCCGCCCCTTGATCGTGCTCGACAACGCCAAGGACGCTGAGCAGGTCCGGCCGCTGCTGCCCGGCGGAACCGGAAGCCTGGTGCTTGTCACAAGCCGCTCTCCGCTGACCGGCCTGGTCGCTCTGGAAGGTGCCCGCTCGATCGTCCTCGGCATGCTGACCAAGACCGAGGCGCAGCAGATGGTCGCTCAGCGGCTAGGGGCGGCAGCGGCCGACCTGACGGCCATGGACCAGCTGATTGACGGCTGCGCGCGGCTGCCGCTTGCGCTGGCCATCGCCACCGCGCTGGTGGCCATCCATCCCGGGCAGTCGCCGAACGCAGTGGTGGCCAATCTGAGGCAGGCCGGAAACCGGCTGGATGTCCTGAACACCGGAGAAGCGACGACCAACCTGCGGGCCGTCTTCCACTGGTCGTACCAGACGTTAACTGCGGAGGCAGCCAGGATGTTCCGCCTGCTTGCGGAGCACCCCGGGCCTGATGTCTCCGCCGCCGCAGCCGCCAGCCTGGCCGGGCTGCCGCCAGCCCGGGCCGGTGAAGCGCTCGCCGAACTCGCCGATGTGGGCTTGGTAAACGAGTACACCAATGGCCGGTTCGACCTTCACGACCTGCTCCGGCTCTATGCCACCGAGATGCTCGGCACACGCCAGTCCGTCGCCGAGCGCCGCGCGGTCGGCCAGCGGATGCTGGACCACTACCTGCACACGGCCTGGGCCGCCGCGGCGGCGATTACCCCGACCAGGAACCTGGCGAACCTCGAGCCTGCCGCTCTGGGCGCTTCCCCGGAAGTCATTGCCGATTCCGGTCAGGCGTTTGCCTGGCTGGAAGTTGAGCATCAGGCGCTGATGCGGGCCGTCGCCTATGCAGCCGACAATGGCTTCGACGTGCACGCCTGGCAGTTGCCCTGGGCTTTAACGGATTTTCTTCATCGGGGCGGCAGCTGGTCTGACTTCGCCGCCAGCCAGCAGATAGCACTCGCCGCGGCGTGGCGGCTCGGTGATGTCGACGCGCAGTCCCGCGGGCACCGCTACATTGGACGGGCCTGTTTCCAGCTTCAGGATTTCGACCGCGCGTTTGACCATCTGACCCAGGCACTGGAGCTGCGGCGTCGGCTCGGTGGGCCTGCCGATGAGGCGGGCATAAGCCTGGACCTCTGCCTCGTGCATGAGCAGCGCGGCGACTGCGACCGGGCGCTGCGGTCCGCGCAGCACGCTCTTAGCCTGTACCGGTCAGCGCGGCACCGGATCGGCGAGGCGCACGCCTTGGACTCCGTGGGCTGGTACCTCGCCCTGCGGCGGGACTATCCGGAGGCGCTTCGCTGCTGCGGCCGGGCGCTGGAGCTCTGCCAGGAACTCGGCTACAAGATTGCCGAAGGCCATGCCTGGCACAGCCTTGGCTTTATCCATCGGCAGATAAGCCAGTCAGCACAGGCCATCACCTGCTACAAGCGGGCTCTCGGCATCTACCGCCAGCTCATGGACAGGTACTACGAATCCAAGGTGCTGACCGATCTCGGGGATGCCTATCACATCGCAGGAGACCTCCCGAACGCACGCCACGCCTGGCGGGACGCGCTGGCCATCCTGGATGACCTGGATCACCCGGATGCCAGCCGGCTCCGCGTGAAGATCGCTAACATCGGCACCGGAGCACCACGGCCCTTCCGGTGAAAAGACGGCGGTGTTCCGCGCACACGCGATGACTGCGGGTTCCATTGACCGCGCCTATTCTTTCTGGGTGCCTGGTGTCCCTTTTCGCTACCTGACGGGCGATGAGGACAGTGGCCGCTGGGCTGGGTTCCCGTTCCGGGACGGGGATATCGTGATCAGCGCCCGGTCCAGGAGCGGGACCACCTGGACGCAGCTGATCTGCGCGCTGCTGATCTTTCAGGCGCCGGGCCTGCCTGCCCCACTGGGGCAGCTGTCACCGTGGCTGGATCATCTGACCGCGCGGCGCGAGCAGGTGTATGCGCTGCTGGCGGCGCAGCAGCATCGCCGGTTCATCAAGACTCATACGCCGCTGGATGGCATCCCTCTTGATCCCCGCGCGACCTATATCGTGACGGCCCGGGATCCACTGGATACGGCTGTGTCGTTTTATTACCACAGGATGAACATCGACCGCGCCCGGATGCAGGAGCTTACTGGCGAGCCGGGGCCTGCCGAGCCCGCGGTGTGGAAGCCGCTGCGGGACTGGCTGCTGGCCTGGATCGGCCGTGATGCGGACCCGCGCGCGAACCTGGATTCCCTGCCTGGTGTCATGTGGCACCTGAGCGATGCCTGGGCCAGGCGTGGTGACCCCAACGTGGTGCTGGTCCACTATGGCGAGCTGGCTGGTGACCTGGCGGGCCAGATGCGCAGGCTCGCCCGGCGGCTGGGAATCGCGGTCCCCGGGCCCGTGTGGCCTGGGCTGGTAGAGGCAGCGGCCTTCGAGCGGATGCGGGCCAGCGCGGGCCAGTTCGTCCCCGCCGGTGGGATCCTTAAGAGCAGCACCGCGTTCTTCCGGCGGGGACGGCCCGGCGCTGCCCGGGAGATCCTCACCGGCGAGGAGATCGCCGGCTACCGTGCCCGCATCGCGTGGATGGCAGCACCAGACCTGCTGGCCTGGCTGCATGCCCCCGGCAGTACGGCGCCTGGTGGCACAGGACCCGGCGGGCTCACCCGGCCGGGCTGAGGTTGCCCTGGTGGTCCTGGCCGTTGGCCGCAGGCGGCCCGCTGGGACGGGCCACAGCATGGATATGCCTGGCCGCGGCTGGCGGCTCGTTGCTTGGCGCGGCTGAGCCTAGGGTCAGGATGGAGGGCAGGTCGCTGTGCGGGTGCAGTCGCAGCAGCTGGTAGGCGATGCCGCCCTGGCCGGCCATCATGCCGGGGGAGTAGGCGTCCCGGGCTAGCCCGCTGACCGGCCCGTTGGTCTCCAGGCTGGTGATGACCTGGGCGTCGAGCCTGCGCTGGTCCAGCCCGGCTGGGGCGTGGCCGAGTTTGAGGGCCTCGTGGAGGAGTTCCCAGCAGCCCAGGTCCCCGTGGCACAGGGTGTGGTTCCAGCCGAAGCCATTCCTGGCAGCCACCCCGGCCGCTCGTGCCGTGAGAACGGTGGCTCCGGCCCAGCCGCGCCGGGCCAGGTCGGCGGCGCTGATCCCGATGCCGGCGGCCCCGTTGCACCAGGCGGCCGGGAACGCCGGCTCCCCGGGCTCGCGCAGGTCGAGCCAGCCGTCGGCGGCCTGGTCGTAGAGCGTCTCCTCGAAGGAGAACGCGGCCTGGGCGGCATCGGCGAACCGGGTATCGCCGGTGGTCAGGGCGAGACGGGCCAGCGCCCATCCGATACCGGTCGCGCCGTGGGCGAACCCGCCGATGCCATGCGGCCAGTGCTGGGAAGGCCAGCGCAGGGTTCCCGCTTCGGGCCGGGCGGCGGCGATGAGCTGCTCGCCGATGCCAGCGGCCTGGACAGCCCAGTGGGGTTCACCGGTCGCGGCAGACAGTTGCAGCAGCGGCACGACCGCCCCGGCCATCCCGGTCAGCAGGTCGAATCTGTCTTCAGCCGCGACGGCCGCGGGCAGCAGCAGGGCCTGCGCGCGGGCGCGATCGAGGCCGTCTGAGCCGTCCGCGCCCCAGGCGTGCAGCGTCAGCCAGGCCCAGACCTGCGCCCCGAGCCCGATGTACCCGCCGGCCGGTGGCGGGCGCAGCCGTGCCTCTGCCTGGCGGACGGCGGCGTACTTGTCCTCGGCGGCGCGGATGGTCCGCAGCACGGCGTCCAGCAGCCCGGCTAGGCCGTCCACGTCGTCCGCCCGGCCTGCTGCCATTTCTGTGCTGTATGCGGCGAGCAGTACGGCCACTCCCGGCAGGCCACCGTAGGTGTCCTGGGCTAGCGGCTCAACGGCCCAGCCAGCCGGGCCGAGCACTGGCGCGATCCAGGTGGCCGTCCCGTCCTGGCCGCGGATGGCGGCGTCGCGAAGCTGCCGGAGCAACGCGGCGGCGAGCCGGCGCCGCCTGCAGTCCAGGTCGTCACTGCGTGGCCGGCCCGCCGCCATCCGCCGCTGGCCCGGCAGCCAGCCGTCGTTGAGGTAGGCGCTGACCAGCGCAGCCCGGATGACCTGGCTGTCCATCTCGAAGCCGGCGGCCCGCCACCGATCTAGCGCGGTCGCTGTCAAATCCTGCTTGGGCAGCCATGAAGTGCCACCCGGGCCATCCAGCCGCCCCCGGCGGGGGGTAGTGGAGAAGTACGGCACATCCCCCTGCAGCAGGTCGGTCACCTCCGCGGCGATGACCTGCGGGTCGTCGGGCGCGCCGGGAACATGCCCGGCCATCGCGGCCAGGAGTTCGGCCGCCCGGCCGGCGCCAGCGCCAGGGTCATGCAACGACACCGGATGCCACAACATCCGCGCTAGCTCGGCGTAGGCCTCGGTGGAGCGCAGGACTACGCGGACCGGGCAGTCAGCGAACCGCCTGAGCTGCTGCCCCAGCGAGCCAGCCTGGTCCACCGCCTGCAACGCGGCCGTTGCCTCGGCGAAGCCGTCCAGGACGCGTTCCCAGTGATCAGCCAGCACCGGTTCCGGGCTGGGGTGACTGACACCGATCGCCAGCTCGGTCAGCCGGGTGCCGATTCGCGCCTGGTCGGTGCCGGCATCCACGATGACCGGCAGTTCGACGACCGGCTGCTCGCCCGGCAGCGATCCCGCAGCGGAGATGTCCACGCCCCGCCAGCCCAGGCCTGTCCCCCGGCTGGGTAGCATTCCGGTCCGCATCACGGTCACGCCGACCAGTTCACGCGCCCAGTCGGGCGCGAGCCCGAGCCCGGACGGGGGAGCCCGGTGTACCGGGGTGAACAGCGTCTCGCAGTCCACCACGACCGGCACCGGACCGCAGGCGATCACATTCTCAGCGTGCAGGTCGCTGCCACCAAGCAGCCGCATAATACCCAGCCAGTGCCCGATACCCCGATAGAAACAGGCCAGTTCCGCCGCACCCACGCAGTACCGGTGGGTGACGAACTCGGCCCAGCCATACCCCTGTCGCGGCACGACCCGCGGCACCCGGATCCGTGTTCCCTCCGGGATGTCGCTGAACACCTCAGCCAGCATTTCCCCGAGTACCGCATCCACGCTCACTGGCCGCGGCTTATATGCGACCGAGCCACCGGCGAACTCCAGCAGGGCCACCGTATGCCCGCCCCGGTGGCTGTCCCCGGCACCGAAACTGACCCGTGACACCTGGCCAGGGCTACCGCCGGGCAATTCCGCGAGCGCGTCCCGGTCGGCAGCCAGCCGGCAGCCCAGCGCCAAGGCCGCCGCACAGCGCCCGGACAACATTGTGCTCAGCCGGGACAACAACGGCGGGTAATGCCGGGTCAGCGACTCCCAGAACTGCGGAGATGACGCCATCTCCACGAATTCCGCCCAGCGCGCCACCGGATCGCCGGCCGTCAGACGGCCGGCGATCCGCGCTGCGTTCAACTCCAGCAGCAAGACCCGGCTGACCTTACGGTGCGCCGACTCATAAAGCGCCTGCGACGCCCCAGCCCGGATCGCTGCCTGTTCGGGCCCGGCTAGCCCTGGTACCGACTGCAACTGTTCCGACAGCCCGTCCAGCAGCGGCTCAGCCAGGCACCTCAGTGACCGCGTGAAGTCACCGCCAGCAGTGCTCACCGCCAGCTCTCACCACACGCGCTCACGGGCTGATTCAGCAGCACGCAATCGTGCGTGAGGCCGTGCACAAACTGCAGCCAGCGTGCGAGTAACTCGCCTCTGCAGCTATGATGTCCGACTCCGCGAACAGGCCAGATGCATACATCGGCCCGGCTGGGTTACCGGGCTCCGCGATGGTCCGCCATTGCTCCGCCGTCCGCTCAGCCAGCTCGATATCCATTACTGTCACGTGCCACCTCCGACGAGCCTAAACGAAATACCGGTGAGCCACTTGCCGTGGTTCGCCGATGGGACTCGGACATAGTTTCACTGGCAGAGCAAAGCGCGAACTGGCCGCATAGCTCCTCTGCCATCCCCTCGCAGTAACGCCGCACTGTCCAGACAGCTACCCAGCAGGCATTTAAATGCCAGCTAAATGCACCACTGCGCAGCACAAAGCACAGACGCAATCAAGACTGCGCCATATTCACATCTGATGACAGCGCCGACATAGCCATCTTTCACCACACCTCTCACAGAAACCTCGCTGGGAGCCATCCCGATTCTCGGCAAAACGAACGGCGCCACCGGACACGAGGCGGAGGCCGTTGCGGTCCCGGCCTCTGGCGTCGCTTCCGTGAACCGGTGGGTCTTCGCGGTCGGTGCCGTCTTGTTCGCCGTGGAGATGGCGCTGTCCGCGACGCGGCGCGACCGGCGGGCTCAGGCTGCGCCGGGTGCGGTCCCGCGTTCAGGACGAGATCCGCCATGGCACATGTCCGTTCAGGCTGGGTAGCGGCCGGGATGCGCTGCCAGTCTCCTGACGGGGACATGGCTGGTTCAGCTTCCTAACTCCCTGCCGGGTCCGTGGCTGCCCATTAATCTGTGCCGCTAATGCTCCAATTGCTTCCCCGCCGCCACCCACCCCAAGCCAGCGGCCCAGCCACTTCCGGCCGATGGTGACCTGTGCGGCTCGTCGGGCAAGCTGCGGAGGATCCAGGTGAGGTGACCGTTCTGTCAGCCCGGCCGCCGGATGGCATTGCGCAGCCATGGTCTTGTTACCGCCCTGGGGGTGCGTGTCCTGGTCAGGATTAATCTCGACCCGGTGGAACTGGTCAGGACAGGGCGGCTGCTGCTGCGTCGCTGGGATGAGTCTGATCTGGCGGCGTTCTTTGATCTGTACTCGCGGGAGGACGTGGTGCGCTGGCTCGGCGGGCATCCCCGGCGGCCGGTGGCCACCCTGGCGGAAGCGCGGGAGCGCATGGGCCGCTGGCGTGCGCACGAGAGCGGGCTTGACCCTCCGCTTGGCCGGTGGGCGGTTGTCCCGGGCGTGGCGGGCGTGCCGCCGGGGCCGCCAGTGGGCACCCTTCCGCTGCTGCCGCTGATCGACGCCGGTGAACCTACGGGCCTGGTGGAGGTGGGCTGGCACCTGCACCCCGGGCACCAGGGGCAAGGGCTTGCCAGCGAGGCGGCCAGTGCCGTCCTCGCCCTGGCGGCGGAAGCTGGGATCGAGGAGGTGCTGGCCCTGACCGACCTGGACAACACCGCCTCGCAGCGGGTGGCTGCGCGGCTGGGCATGCAGGACGACGGCGTGACCGGACGCTGGTTCGGCCTGACGGCACGCCAGTACCGCAAGGTACTCAGGCGTGCGGGAGCCTGACCGCAAGCGCGCGGAAGCTCAGCCGGGCTGGTCTGGTTCGCCGGGGCGGACGATGCCGGATTCGTAGGCCAGGATCACGGCCTGCACGCGGTCGCGCAGGCCGAGCTTGGCCAGCAGGTTGCCGACGTGTGACTTGACGGTTGCCTCGCTGACCACCAGGTCGGCGGCTATCTCGGCGTTGGTCAGCAGCAGCGTCGCCAGGATCCGGACCGCCGTGGTCTTCCCCGCGCCGTTCGGCCCGAGCACCCCGAGCACCGTGCCGGCCCGCGCGACAAGGTCCACCCCAGCCAGCGCGGTCGTCTTGCCGAACCGCTTGACCAGGCCGTCCGCCTCGATCGCGTTCGTCATGATTCCC
>DASXMU010000025.1:0-17420 GCA_036495485.1 Streptosporangiaceae bacterium | reverse complement strand
GTCGCCTTCGACCAGGAGCAGCGGCGGGTCCGGCTCACCATCACGGTCTACCCGGCGGACCGGAACCGGTTCGTTATCAACGTGGGCGATGTCCCGGTAAGCGACGAACTGGCGGCCGGCGGACCGGAGGCACTCTGAAGGGTTGCCTTCCGGCATCTGTGGTGCACTAGGGTAGCGTTAGTGCTCGGCCGGGTCCTGCGCCCTACCGGTTGCCCGGTGCTGGCCAGTGGTCCGAATCATTCTAATGACTCGGCTCAGCTCAGTGTCCACATTCATTCGGCCACCGCCATTCAGGCCACTGCTTCCATTGAGTTCGCTCTGCCCATTCAATCCGCTAGGCTCACTCATTTCCCTGGTTCTAGTGATTTCTCGTTTTCCGCAATCCTTGACACTAAACCACGGGAATTAGTACGAATGGCTGGTACGCCAACGGGACGGGTGAGAATCTTCGCGGTCAGCCGCGGGGGCCGGGCTCGGATGGAGGCGAGTGGTGTCGGAAATGTTGATCTTCCTTGTGGGGGCACTCCTCGGCATAATCATGGGCGGCGCGCTGTGCGTCCGGTATCTCCGCCGGGAGGTGACGGCCGACATCGGCCCGAAGCTCAAGCAGATGCAGTTGCAACTCGACAACATCCAGGCTGAGCTCAACCTGGCGATAGCAGCCAGGTTCGCGGAACTGGGCGGCCGTTTCCCGAATGACCCGCCGCGCCAACTGCCGTCGTGATCATCTGCTTGGGCAGGCGGGCGATGCCGTCACGGGTTCAGGCAGGCCGATCGGGTGTTTACCCATTTGCCCGCTTGATTTCTTACCCCCGGACAGGCACCGCGCCGGTGGACCGCTGGACGAGTTGCTCGTACTGCTCGGGGGGGATTGTCTCGCAGCCGATCCTGTGCCCGGTAAAGGCTCCGTGGTCGTCGCTTCCGCCAGACGCGACCAGGCCAAGCTCATCCGCGACGTGCTGGAGGCGCAGCCGTTCGGAATTTTCTTGTTCCGGATGACGCACTTCGACGCCGGTGAGACCGGCTTCTGCAAGCCCGGCGAGAACATCATCGGGCACCATCCAGCTATCCCGGCCCGACCGCGGGTGGGCGAGCACCGACACGCCGCCCGCCGCGCGGATGAGCGCGATGGCCCGGGCCGGGTCGGGAGCGTACTTGCCCACGTAGGCCCGGCCGCCCAGGCCTATCCATTCCTTGGTGAACGCACCGGCCGGCTCGTCGACCACCCCATCGCTGGCCAGAGCGCGGGCGATGTGCGGCCTGCCGACCACCGCGCCATCGGCGATATCGCTCACCTGCGCCCAGGTGATCCCCGTGCCAAGCTCGGCAAGCTTGGTCACCATCGCCTCGGCGCGGCGCACCCGGTCGTTGCGGATCCGGTCGCACTCCCCGGCCAGATCCGGGTGCAGCGGGTCGAAGAGGTAGGCGAGCATGTGCACACTGTGGCCGTCCAGGCGGCAGGACATCTCCATGCCGGGGACGAAGGTCAGGCCGCCGGGCAGTTCGCCGAGCGCAGCCCGGTGCCCGCCGACCGTGTCATGATCGGTCAGCGCGACTACGTCGAGGCCGGCTGCCCTCGCCTGGCGCATCACGTCTGCGGGCGGATCAGTACCGTCGGAGACGCTGCTGTGAGTGTGCAGATCGATGCGCACGATCACTAATGGTATGTGAGGGGAAGATCCTAAGTGCCGTGAAGTGCCAGAACGCTGGCCAGGACCGGCTCGATCGGGTGGGCCGGCTCACTGCTCGCGTGGGCCGGGGCTCACTGCTCGCGTGGGCCGGGCTCACTGCTCGCGTGGGCCGAGGCTCACTCGGGCCGGGCCTGGGGGTTGTGCGGATGGCCGGATCCTGACCCTGGATCGGCCGGCATCCGAACTCAGCCAGGCAACTGAGGCGACAAGGCACCAAAAGGCAGATCCAGATCCTGCCCGGGATCACGGAGATCACGAAGTGTGATCGGCTCGAGCAGCAGGACTCCGGCGGTGTCGGGCCAGAGCACGGTCCACAGCCAGTGCCCCATCACCTCACCGGCGAACGCGGCCCGGCCGGGCGCGTCCACATGCCAGAGCGGGAAATCGTGGTTGCCGACCTGGACCGATGCATCCGGCTGGGCAGTAGCGAAGCCGAGCCCAGGATCAGGCCCGTCGAGCCCGGCGAACCCGGCGCCCAGGCCCACCCCCGGTTCCTCGGAAACCAGCAGGAGCTCACCGGGCCCGCCAACCGGATTGGGCCCGGACAGGGCAACGGCGCAGCCACGCATCCCGGTACGCTCATCGCCTGCGGCAGCGAACCCGGTCACGAGCCAGCTCATCGGCAATGGCCAGGGCAGCCAGACTGGGACTCCGCCGGTGCGCAGCAGCCCGTCCAGGCCTTCGCGCGACGGGCTGAACACGCCGCCCACCGGGTCTACCTCGCCATGAAGTTCACAGTGCCAGGCACTGGACCATGCACTCGGCTCCCGCACGGGCGCCCCACATCGCGGACAGGTGGGTACTACCTTCATGACTACAGACAGTGATCCTTTACCGGCCAGTAGTCAAGGCCTGGCATCCGGAAGATCACAGGTGGAGCGCCCCACGCCTGGTGGTGGTAGCGGCGGCGGTGGCGTGCAGGGTTTAGTACCTCAGCTGCCGGCCACACCTGGGCGAAGCCCGGGAGCATCCAACTCAGTGCTAGAAAGTCACCTCCTAATTGAAGATTCTATCGAAACTATGCTCGTACTGTCACTGCTCTTCGATAAGATACTCGAAGAGTAGCGATTGGGCAGCTCAGTCAGCGAGGGAGGTGAGCCGAATGCACGAGCGACCATCGCTATCCGCCGGGGCGGACCACGAGGTTGCCGAGCTGGAGGCGCCTCTAGCTGGAGAGTGGCCCGGGCCGGAGGAATCGGAACCGCCGGATGAGCCGGCTATGTTCGTGCACGATCCGGACACCGGGCCGCCGGATTGGGAGGATGCCTGGCTTGGCGAGCTGCCCTCCCCTGTCCTGGACGCGCTGTTGGATGCCCGTGATCAAGCTCAGGTCACCTCTGGTGCGCGGGAGCCGTTCCCAGCCGGGCTTCTCGCCCGGGGCGGGCGGGAGACGGGGAGCTCTGGCTTCACTTCGGGCTCAGTGCTCGATGAACTGCCTCCTGGCCCAGTGCTGGCCGGGATGCTGGATGACACCTGGGCCGGCGGTCTGGCCACCCTCGATGACGATGAGCTGGCCGGGGTGATTCTGGCCTTCCGGCGGTGTGAATCCCGGGCTGCGGCCGGACTGCTGACCGCCGTGGGGGAGCTGTCGCGCCGCCGGGAGGCACACGGAGACCGGCGGGTATTCGAGCATGCCGACGACGAGCTGTCAGCATTGCTGACGCTGACCCGCCGCTCGGCCCAGCGCATGCTGGGGTTCGCAGAGAGCCTCGCCAGGTTGCCGGCCACCCTGGCGGCGCTGGCATGCGGGCAGATCGACAAGGCCAGGGCGGATGTGATCGCCTTTGAGACCGCCCACCTAGACGCGAGCCTGGCTGCAGCCGTGGAGCAGCTGGTGATCGAGGATGCGCCATCTCTGACGACGACCCGGTTGCAGGCGCGGGTGCGCCGTGCAGTACTGGCCGCCGACCCCGAGGCTGCCCGCCGCCGCAAGGAGAAGGCAGCTCAGGAGGCCAGGGTAGAGCTGTTCGACGAAAGATCAGGGACCGCCGGGCTAGCCGGGCGGGATCTGCCGGTTGCTGGCGCGCTCGTCGCCGACCAGCGAATCGACGCCACCGCCCGGGCACTGAAGAAGGCTGGCGCAGTAGCCACGTTGACACAGCTGCGCGCCGCTGTGTTCCTGGGGCTGCTCACCGGCCACGACCCGCTCAGCTTCCTCCCCAGGCCCGAATCCGGGCTCGAACCAGCCCAGGCCGACCCTGACCTCCACACCGCCAACGCCACCTGCCCGGAAGCCGCACAGACGGCCAGCCCACATGGCCGAGGCTCGGACAATGCCAGGCCACCCAACCCACGAGAACCCGCTGGCAAAGCCGCACAGACGGCCAGCTCGGGGAAGGCTGGACGGGGCGGCGAGCCGGAGAGTATGCCGGGCACTGCCGGTACCGGCCCACTGGTAACTCGGGGATCGGTGCACTTGACCATCCCGCTGACGGCGTGGCTTGGGTTCTGCCAGTCGCCGGGAGAGATCACCGGGTTTGGGCCAGCGTCTGCCGAGACCTGCCGGGAGCTCGCCGACCTGATCGCCGAGAGCGCAGGTTCCCGCTGGTGCCTGACCGTCACCGACAACGATGGCCGGGCGGTCGGTCACGGCTGCGCCCGCCGTCCACCACCCGTTAGTGCCCGGGAGTCTCGGCCTGGACAGCCTCCGGGCGGACAGCCTCCGGGCGGACAGCCTCCGCCTGGACAGCCTCCGCCCAGACAGCCTCCGGGCGACATGGATGAGCAGCGAAGAACAAGATCGCCAGACAGCACGGCTGGGTGGCCGGAGGAGACGGCTGGATTGCTGGAAAGGATGGCCGAGTGGCTGGCGGAGCTGAAGATGGGGCCGATCGAGGTTGGGACGTGCAGCCATGCCCGCGAAGTACCCGGCTACCGGATTCCGGATTCGCTGCATCACATCGTGAAGGTCCGGCAGCGGACCTGCACCTTCCCCACCTGTGTCCGGCCCGCAGTTCGCTGCGACGACGACCATACACGTCCGCATCACAAGGGGGGACGATCATGCGAATGCAATCTTGGGCCGCTTTGCAGAATCCATCATCAGGCCAAGCAGGTGCAGGGCTGGCATCTGGTTCAGCTCTCGCCCGGCGTCTTTGCCTGGGAACTACCGCACGGCCGACGCTACATCATCCGCCCCGACACCTACCCCGTTTGATCCCCTAGCACGCGAAGTGGACCTCGAGCTGGCGGCAATTCCGGCTGAGGCCGGTTAGGAGGTTTCTTAGGTTGATCTTGGTGGCCACGGCAGAGGCTCATGATCGGCCACTGCTCAGGCAGCGTTTGATCCTTGTACCGTGAGGGATGACCATGGACCAGCAGCATCCCGGGGCAAACGTGATTTCCTGCGCCGGGGCCATCATCAGCGACGCGTCCGGGCGGCTGCTGCTGATCAAGCGGGGACACGAACCAGGGAAGGGGCTCTGGTCGTTGCCTGGCGGCAGAGTGGAGACGGGCGAGACCGACGAGGAGGCCGTGGTCAGGGAGGTTCGTGAGGAGACCGGCCTGGCGGTGGAAGCAGGCCGGCTTGCCGGGGCCGTGCGGCGCCCCGGACCGGATGGGTCCGTGCTTGACATCCGCGACTATGCCGCGACAGTGACCGGCGGCATGCTGGCAGCGGGCGACGACGCCGAGGACGCCCGGTGGGTTGACCAGGCGGAACTGGCCGAGCTACCGCTGACCAGCGGCCTAGTGGACGCCCTCACCAGCTGGGGAGTGCTGAGCGGCCCCGGAGAGTAGGCCTGGCCGAACTGGCCCAATACGCCAGGCCCAGCCGTGACGGCCCGGAGGATTCGCCAGGCCCAGCCGAACTAGCCCAATACGCCCAGCCGAGCCGAGCCAGTGCACCAAGCCCAGCCGAACTGGCCCAATACGCCAGGCCTAGCTGGGCTTGTCCGGGCCGAGGTTCGAGCCGGACAGGCCTGCGGCCCGGCCTTTCAACGCGGTTGCGAGAGCTAGTTTGCGGGTTGCCTCGTCGATCATCTCGCCGTCCAGGAGGGCCGCGCCACGGTGTTCGGCTGTGGTGTGGTGCTGGTAGGCGGCCAGGATCAGCTCGGCGCGTTCGTACTCGCCGGGGGTCGGCGTGAAGGCCTCGTTGACGGTCTCGATCTGGCCGGGGTGCACGACCCATTTTCCGTCGTAACCAAGGGCAGCGACGCCGGACGCCACCTGGGCCAGGCCTGCCGTGTCCGCGATCCGCGCGTACGGTCCGTCGATGGCCTGCAGGCCGTGAGCGCGCGCCGCGACCAGGATCCGCATCAGCGGGTAGTGAAACGCGTCGCCCGCGTATCCGGCCGGCTGCGCGCCGACCTCGAGCGACCGCATGCCGAGGCTGGCCATGAAGTCGGCCGGGCCAAAAACCAGTGCCTCCAGCCGGAGCGACGCCGCCGCGATCTCCGCCACAGCCGCGAGGCCGGCGGCGTCCTCGATCTGTGCCTCGATACCGATCTTGCCCACCGGCAAACCCATCTCCTGCTCCACCTGAGTGAGCAGCAGATCGAGCCAGGAAACATCCCGAGGACCGGTGACCTTGGGCAGCACGATCACATCGATGTTCGCGCCCGCGCCTTCGACCACACTTATCACGTCACGGTGGGCCCAGGCCGTAGTGACGTCGTTGACCCGGACCGCGCGCAGCTTCGGGCCCCACTCCAGCGAGTTGAGCGCCTCGATCACATTGGCCCTGGCGTCCGCCTTCGCCGCCGGTGCGACGGCATCCTCGAGGTCCAGGAACACCTCGTCGCAGCCCACTCCCTCCGCCCCGAGGCCTGCCGCCTTGGCGAGGAACCGCCTGGAACTGCCGGGTACGGCCAGGCAGGAGCGCCGGGGGCGGTATGCGCGGGTCATCGATCAGCACCTCCAGGCTTGGCATCCTGCCGCAAGCACAATAGGCCGCAAACACAGTGCCCAAGCCCAATGTTCAAGCACAACGCCCACGCACAATGGGCCAGCACAACAGGCCGTCGTTCGACCAGGCACCCGCAGCGTCCATAACATGATGGACATGAGCATCACTTCCGTCGGCTTCTCGCCGCCCAGCACAGAACAGATCATGCGCGCCCTGGACGGCGTGCAGGATCCCGAGATCCACCGGCCAATCACCGATCTTGGCATGGTCAAGAACGTCGAGGTCGAGCCGGACGGCGGGGTCAGAGTGGACGTCTGGCTGACCGTGGCGGGGTGCCCGATGCGCGACACCATTACCCGCGAGGTCACCGCGGCCGTCAGCAAGATCGACGGCGTCTCCCGGGTGCAGGTCCAGCTCGACGTGATGAGCGACGAACAGCGCAAGGCCCTGCAGGGCAAGCTCCGCGGCGGCAGGCCCGAGCCGGAGATCCCGTTCGCCAAGCCCAGCTCGCTCACCAGGGTCTTCGCCGTCGCCAGCGGGAAGGGCGGCGTCGGCAAGTCATCGGTCACAGTGAACCTGGCCGTGGCGCTGGCCGCCACCGGCCGCAAGGTCGGCGTGGTGGACGCGGACATCTATGGTCACTCGGTCCCCCGCATGCTGGGCGTGACCGGCCGGCCGACTCAGGTGGAGCAGATGATCATGCCGCCGTCGGCACACGGTGTGGCGGTCATCTCCATCGGCATGTTCACCAAGGGCAACACCCCGGTCGTCTGGCGCGGGCCTATGCTGCACCGCGCGCTCCAGCAGTTTCTCGCGGATGTGTACTGGGGCGACCTCGACGTCCTGCTCATGGACCTCCCGCCGGGCACCGGTGACATCGCCATCTCGGTCGCCCAGCTCCTGCCGGGCGCGGAACTGCTCGTGGTCACCACGCCACAGCTGGCCGCCGCGGAGGTTGCGGAGCGGGCCGGCGCGATCGCCATGCAAACCCACCAGCGCATCGCCGGTGTCATCGAAAACATGTCCTACCTGCCCTGCCCGCACTGCGGCGAGAAGGTGGAGATCTTCGGCTCCGGCGGCGGTTCGGCGGTGGCCGAGGCGCTGACCCGCATCACCGGCGCGCCGGTGCCGCTGCTCGGCCAGGTGCCCTTGGAGCTCCGGCTGCGCGAAGGCGGCGACCAGGGGATGCCCCTGGTCCTCAGCGAGCCGGAATCCGCCGCGGCGCAGCAGCTCATCACGATCGCGGAAGGCCTCACCGGCGGCCGTGGCCTGGCTGGCCGTCAGCTCGGCCTGACCCCCGTGTAACCCGTGGCTGGCGTCCGGGGCCGGCCTTACGCCGGTGAGGTTAAATTTCTTTTTGGAAAGAAAGAAAATCGCCGGACGGCGGCATCGGACCGAATCGGCTGACCTTGGCTACGTGGCCTCGATATCGAACGGCGGCATCTGGCCGGAGTCCATCGGATGCCGTCGCCGCTGACCGGACATCGTGGGGTCCGTGTCGTCGGGCTCTTCCATCAGGTGCTTACGGACAAAGGAACGCGGGTTCAGGTCGTTGATATCGAAGTCGGCGAACTCCGGCCCGAGTCCTTCCTGGAGGTCAGTGCGCGCCTTGTCGGCCATGCGGCGCAGGTCACGCAGGCCCTGACCGAGCTGGCGGGCCATCTTCGGGAGCTGATCAGGCCCGAATATCACCAGCCCGAGGACGGCAAGCACCAGCAGCTTGGTGATAGACAGGTCGAACACTTAAGGATCTCCAGGAGCCGCGCGGAACCCGCCGGGCGGAAACTGCCCGACACCCCCACTGTAATCGAGGCCGCCCGGATTTTAACTAGCGCCCTCCCCCGATTCTGGAACATCTCAGCGTCGCCGGGCTCAGACTGGCCGGGATGGCTGCTCGCGCTGCGGCCGCCAGGGCCGGAGATCAGCGGAATGGGTCGGCCCAGGACAGCAGCCGCCGGACGCCGTGGCCCATCCGCCGCCAGAATCCGGGCCGAGCCTGGTGCGGCAGCGCGTTCACCACGCCGGCCACGACCGGTGCTGGTGCGTCGGCCACCAGGGTGAACGCGAACCCCCCGGCCGACCAGGCCACGTCCGGCTCACCGGGGTTGCGGACGAACAGCAGGTGGCCGTCGAGGCCGGTCTTCGTCCAGCCGGGCAGGGCGGCGGGAAACTGACCGCGCTGCACGAACAGCGACACGTCTGACAGGCCGTCGGAGTACCCGAGGTCGACGACCTTGCCGGTCGTGGTGGTGGACTCGCTGGCGTCGAACAGGGTGAGCCCGCCCGGCTTGCCGCCGGGCACCGGCCAGCCCGCGCCGCGCAGCGCAGTCAGCTCCGCCATATCGAGCTGATCGGCCCATGGCCGGAAGGCCGCCGCCCCGGCGGTGACCGGGCCACTGATGGCCGGGGCGGCGATCGATTCGCGTAGCCGGCTGACCGGCTCGCCACCGGTGACCGACGGCATGCCGGAGGGTGTGCCGACGGTGAGGGTGGCCAGGTCGTCCTTGCTGATCAGATGCGCATGGGAATCGAATATCTCGCGGCAGAGCGGCAGCTTCGTCGCCCTGTCCAGCCAGAACCTGGCGGCCACGGTGCCATCGGCCCGGAGCACCTCGACGACGCTGGCTGGCCGTCCGTCCGCCGAGCCCCGGCCGGTGTAGACGATCGCGTAATGCGCGGCGAGCAGGCTGAGCAGGGCCGGGGTGAGCCCGAGCACGCCATCGGACGGCTGGCCGTCCGGGTCGTCGGTGAGGTAGGACTCGCCGGTGGCGGTCTCGGTCATGCGGGTGAGCGTGCCGAGACCGCTGGGATGCCAGACGGCGACCTTCGTCGCGCTGTCGCCCGAGCCCAGCCAGGCGCCGCTGCCACCGGGCAGCAGCCAGGAGATGACCTGCACTCCCTGATAGGAGGTTTGGTGGGTGGCCGTAGCCGCCTGATCGAGCAGTTGCATCCCGGTCGCCAGGGCCGCACCGCCGGCGCCGCTCAGGCCTGCCGCACTCAGGCCTGCCGTGGTGTCTGCCTGGTTGTCCGCCGACGGTATGGCCCGCCGCTGGTCCGGGCGGGGGGTGCGCGCAACACCGCTGTCCGCGGCAGCTACGCCGGAGGTGAGCAGGACTAGCACACCGGCCGCGATGGCTGCCCACCGGGCCATCGGACCGTACTGGTGGCGTGGAGCGAGGTTCACGGTCGCAAGAGAACGGTCTGCCTTGCCCGGGGAGCGGCAGGCCGGGCCGGCGACGGAGATCGCCTCGCCTGTGCGGCGGAGCGCGGCAGGAACAGCGGGAACTCACCCGTCGTCGCTGCATGCTGGGCGTTGTAGACGTCGACCTCGGGGGTGACGGTCGGGCCGGGCAGCCGCTCGCCACCCGCGGCGAACGAGGCGGCGCCGAGCCCGACGGCTAGGGCGGCGACCGCGCCCGCTACCACGTAGCGGGTATGCCCGCGGCCACGGCTGGCCGCCGGCCCGGGCCCGCCGAACGGGCTCGCGGTCATGGCGGCCGGATCGGCCGGCCAGTCAAAGACGCTGTCCCAGGCCGGTGGCCTGGTGGTCGCACCCGGGCCGGAGAAGGCGGCAAAGGGGGACCGTGCCCGGGTGGCCGCTGGCGTCCGGGCCGGCGGCCGGGCGGCCTGCGCCAGGTCCTCGAGGGCCATCAGCCGGCGGGTCAGCGCGCTGTCGGCGGACGTCTCGCCAAGACTGTGCACCCGGCGCTTCAGCGTCCTGAGCGCGGCTGCTTCCGCCCGGCAGGCTTCGCAGCTCACCAGGTGAGAATGCGCCTGGTCGCGTTCCGCGTCGCCGAGCTCGCCGTCGATGAGTGCCGATAGGCGTCGCCCAAGGTGGCTCATGTGGCCCGGCTCCGCTCTACCTCGCGGCCCGGCTGCGATGCTGCCGCCGGGGCGCTGGCATCGCTCAGCCTGCGTGGCCTGCGGTGGTCAAGGGCCGCCCGGAGCTGAGCACGGCCCCGGTGAATGCGGCTCCGCACGGTACCGAGCTTCACGCCGAGGGTGACCGCGATCTCCTCGTAAGACAGGCCCTCGATGTCGCAGAGCACCACGGCGGCCCGGTACTCGGGGGCGAGCGCTTCGAGCGCCGCGGCGATGTCGCTGTCCAGGTGGCGTTCGTCGAACGCCTGGGCTGGGGTGGGACCGCTGTGCAGCCGCTGCACGGTCTCGTCGCCCAGACCCTCGAACCGGATCCGCTGCCGCCGCCGCGCCATGTCGAGGAACAGGTTGGTGGTGATCCGGTGCAGCCAGCCCTCGAAGGTCCCCGGGGTGTAGCTGGACAGCGACCGGAAAACGCGGACGAAGACCTCCTGGGTCAGATCCTCCGCGTCGTGCTTGTTGCCGGTGAGCCGGTAGGCCAGGCGGTAGACCCGCGCCGAATGGGTGCGGACGACCTCTTCCCAGCTCGGTGGCGTCCACCGAGGGGAAGCAGGATCGGTCTGCATGACCTCGTCCACGGCCTTGGGTCTCCCCCTTCCGGTCGGCTACATGCCCCTGACAACCATCGTGCCCGGACTTCTCTTCCACCGCTACCCTGCTCAACTAACGCACATACCCCGCAGCCTGGTTCCCGGCGGCGTTAGGCTGCGCCTGGGGCAGCACATTCGGTGGGCGGTTCGGTCGGGAGGCAGTCATCGCCAGCACAGAGGCCAGCCTGGCCTACGTAGAAGAATATGTCGCAGAGGACGAGCCGCTGCTGATGGCCAGGCGGAACGCCGTCGAGGTGGGCGGCGCGTCGCCGCTGGGACCGGCCAGCGGCGCGACGCTGCGTTTCCTCGCGGCGGCGATCGGGGCGAAGGCAGTCGTGGAGATCGGCACCGGCTGCGGTGTCTCCGGCATCTGGCTGCTCCGCGGGATGCTGCCAGATGCGGTCCTCACCAGCGTCGACGTCGAACCCGAGCATCAGCGGCTGGCCCGGCAGGCGTTTGCCGACGCGGGGTTCGCCACCAACCGCTACCGGCTGATCGGCGGCCGGGCGCTCGACGTGCTGCCACGGCTGACCGATGGCGGCTACGACATGGTGTTCTGCGACGCCGACAAGCAGGAGTACCCCGAGTACCTCTCGGCCGCGCTCCGGCTGCTGCGCCCCGGCGGCATCGTGGCCTTCGACAACGCGCTATGGGGCAACCGGGTCGCCGACCCCGGTTGCCAGGACGACGACACGGCTGCGATCAGGGAGGTATGCGAACGGCTCAGAGCCGATGAGCACGTCATCCCCCTCCTGCTCCCCGTCGGCGACGGCCTCCTAGCCGGCGTAAAGCGCCCGGAGTGAACCGGCCGGCCAGCGGACGTGCGGCTGTGGCGGCTACGCCGCCACAGCGGGGGGTCCGGGGCCGTCCCCCGGGGTCAATACTGCGGGGCACGGTGAAGATGGCCATAGGCCAGCGAGCAGGGTTAGCCACTCCGGAAGGGATTGCGCGCGGGCCTGTGGCGAAATCGGCCGGAGGCCGATGAGCAGGGCAGGCCCGGCTCTCCCGCGCGCGCTAGCTCACCACGGTTTTCAGCGCGTCGCCGAGTTTGGCGGCTTCGTCGGCCGACAGCTCGACTACCAGCCGCCCGCCACCCTCGAGGGGAACGCGCATGACAATGCCGCGGCCCTCCTTAGTGACCTCGAGCGGGCCATCGCCCGTCCGCGGCTTCATCGCCGCCATCCTTCATCCCCTTCCTGCCTGGCGCCGCGCGGAACCAAACGCCCGCGGCAACGGGGGGTTCCAGCGCGGACCGCGACAGCCCTGGATGGGCCACGGGACCGGCTCGCCACAACCGCGTCGATCAGTGGCGTCCATTATCCCGTGTTCGGCCGCCGAATGGTAACGATCAGCTCTGCATTGGCGTGTTCGGCCATAACTCCTGGCGGGTCAGTCCCCAAAACAGCCGGGATCCGGCAAGACTTGAGGGGTGGACGCTCGCTCGGCTCTGTTCGACCTCTACGGTGATCATCTGCGTTCGCGTGGCGCGGAGGCACCGGTCGCGGCGCTGGTCCGGCTGCTCGCGAGCATCGGCATCACCGCGCCCGCGGTGCGTACCGCGATCTCCAGGATGGTCCGGCAAGGCTGGCTGGTACCGGTGCGGGTACCGGCCGGGGCCGGATACGGGCTGACCACCCGGGCCGTCCGCAGGCTGGACGAGGCAGCCGAGCGGATCTACTCGCGCGGCAGCCACGACTGGGACGGCGGCTGGCACCTGGTCGTGGTGGAACGGGTGCGCGAACGTACCCGCCGGGAGCGGGTGCAGGCGAGCCTGAGATATCTCGGCTACGCCCAGCTCGACGAGACGACCTGGCTCAGCCCGCGGCCGTCACCCGAGCTGCAGGCGCTGCGTGAGGCGGAACGGGTCCGGCTGGAGCCCTTCAACGCCCACTATGACGGCGACTCCCGTGGCCTGCTGGCCAGGACGTGGGATCTGGACAGCCTGTCCCGCGCCTACCAGGGCTGGCTCGCCGAGGCACACGAGCTGATCGCGCCCGTCGGGGACGACGCTGCCGACGAGGTGATCTTCGCCGCGCGCAGCAAGCTCGTGCACGAATGGCGGAAGTTCCTCTTCCGCGACCCTGGCCTGCCCGCTGAGCTGCTGCCGCAGCGGTGGCCGGGCTTCGAGGCCGCGGAATTCTTCCACGTAGAATCGGCCCGCCTGCTGCCCGCGGCATCACGGTTCGTCGATTGCTGCCTGAATGCAGGCGACAGCAGGGCCGCGCATCTGACCTGAGGAGGCCGGAGTTGCCCGACACCGTGCGGTACACCGTCGACGGCTCGGTAGCCAGCATCACGCTGAACCGCCCCGAGTCGCGGAACTCGCTGAACGTGGCGGCGAAGACGGAACTGCTCGCCGCGGTCAGGCGGGCCGCGGACGACGAGCAGATCCGCGCCGTCATCCTGACCGGGGAGGGGCGTGCCTTCTGCTCCGGCCAGGACCTGCGCGAGCACGCGGCGGGGCTGGCGTCGGGCGGCGATCCGCTCAACACCGTGCGGGAACACTACAACCCGCTCATCAGCGCGATCACGACCATGCCCAAGCCGGTCGTGGCCGCGGTGAACGGGGTCGCGGCCGGCGCGGGCGCGTCGCTCGCGCTCGCGTGTGACTTCCGGCTGGCGGCACGCGGCGCCAGCCTGCTGATGGCGTTCGCCAGGGTCGGCCTCGGCCCCGACTCCGGGTCGTCCTGGACCCTGCAGCGGCTCGCCGGGCCCGCCAGAGCGGCCGAGCTGCTGATGCTCGCCGAGCCCATCGACGCCGCCACGGCGGCTGAGTACGGGCTGTTCAGCAAGGTGGTCGCCGACGAGGAGCTGGCCGCCGATGCAGCCGCACTGGCGGCCCGCCTCGCGGCGGGCCCGACCGCCGCCTACGCGGGCATCAAGGAGGCACTGTCCTTCGCCGCCATGCACACGCTGGCCGAATCGCTGGAGAAGGAGGCGGAGCTGCAGGCCTGGCTGGGCAAGACAGCCGACCACCGCGCCGCCACCGAAGCCTTCGTCAGCAAGCAACAGCCCATCTACCAGGGCCGTTAGCTAGCCTGACGCCTCTCAATACGGGCTAATGGGATATATGGTGAGTTGTACTGACATGTCTGCGCTCTGCGGCCAGCTCGCGGTGCCCGGACTCTTCAACTCAAGAGGGCGATCCTGCCCTGAGGGGGATCTTCATGCGAGGATTTACGTTGCCGCTAGCCGCGGTCCTGGTGGCCGGCACAGTGCTGAGTTCGGCCGGAGCCGCCTCTGCCGGGACTCACGTCAAACCGATGATCACGGCCTCCCAGGCGACGTTCGTCATACCCGCCAGCCCCGCCGGGATATGGCAGATGACCCTGACCACCTTCCCGCCGCCCGAGCAGCACCTGGGCGAAACGCCGCGCGAGACGTCGGGGACACTCACCCTCCCGGTGCCGCAGACGCCTGCCTGCGCCATCCAGGCAGACGTCAGAGTGTCGATCGGCGGGGGGCCATTCGTCTTTTACTCCGGGGACAAGATGGTGGTCCCCGGCTGCGGGCAGAGTGGGACAGGCCAGCGCTTCACTCCTGGGTACTGGAAGACGCATCAGGACGCCACCACCGCGTTGCTGCCCCAATCGCTTGGTGGCTACACCGTCTCCACCTTCGCCCAGGCATCGGCGATATTCGACGCCATGAAGTGCAGCGATGCGGTCAACTGCCTGGCCGGGCACCTGCTGGCCGCCGAACTCGACGTAGCGAACGGCTCGAGTATCTGTATCACCGGCGTGATCTTCCAGGCGAACAAGCTGCTGACCAAGGTGGGATACGCGGGACCGGGCAGCTACCCGGTCAGCGCCTCCCAGCGAGCCGACGCCATCGGCTTCGAGCAGGCACTCAACAACTACACGAACGATTCGACCAGCACTAGCTGCTGACGCGGGTCAGACGCAGGCGCCGCGGCGGAAGCAGCCGGCCAGGTGATCGTCCACGATGCCACAGGCTTGCATGGTGGAGTAGACGGTCACCGGGCCGGTGAAGGCGAACCCGTGGCGCTTGAGTTCGCGCGAGAGCGCCTTGGACTCCGCCGTGGCCGCGGGCAGGTCGGACAGCGTCTGCGGGGTCGGCCTGCCGTTGCGGGCCAGCTCCGCGTACTCCCAGACCAGGGCCGCCAGACCGGAGGGCAGCTCGAGAGCGGCCCTGGCGTTGCGGATGGCGGCCTCGATCTTCGCCCGGTTGCGGACGATCCCGGCGTCGGCCAGCAGCCGGTTCACGTCGTCCGGGCCGTAGGCGGCCACCGTTTCCAGCTCGAACCCGGCGAAGGCCGCACGGAAGTTGTCCCGCTTGCGCAGGATCGTGAGCCAGGACAACCCGGACTGGAAAGCCTCGAGGCACAGCCGCTCGAACATGCCGGTGTCGTCGCGGACCGGCCTGCCCCACTCGTCGTCGTGGTAACCGACGTAGTCCGGGCTGCTCAGCCCCCACGGGCAGCGTAGCTTCCCGTCCGGGCCGGCGACGACGGCACCGTCAGTCATCCTCGTCCTCGCTGGCGGCGGGCAGGCCGAACCTGGATCGGGCATCCGGCCGGGCGCTGCGGGTGAACGGTGGGTCGGGCCGCCGGGCCGGGCGCCGGGCGCCGGGTGGCGGCTGGGGGGTGAAGGTGCGGGGCGAGACCTGCGGGCGGGCCGGCGGAGCGTCATCGACGAAGGTGACCGGCTGGTTCAGCGGGAATTCATCGCTGGCGGCCCGGGTGCGCCGATCGGCCGACGCCTCCAGGTCGGCCACCTGCTGCTGCAGGGCGGAGAGCTCGATGTCCCGCTCGGTGAGCGCAGTGGCGATGCGGTTGAGCGCCTCGTCGGTCGCCTGCGCGTTGTATCCCCACAGCGCCACCGGCGGCCGGAACAGGGCGACATCCGTGGCCGATATCTGCTCCAGCTTGAGCGGGAAGTAGTCGGCCTGGAAGTCGGCCAGCTCGCCGCCGCGGCCGAGCGCGACCACGATCACTCCGATCAGCACCGCTCCGGCGGCGACCAGCATGACCACGGGCATGTGACCAATCGTGTCACGCCCGGAGAGCATTCAAAACCGCATCGCGAATGCGGGCCCGGACGGGCGCTATGCAAAACCGCATCGCGAATGCGGGCCCCTGCGGGGTCCAGGCGAGTTCTAAAGTACAGCGAGTGAAGTCGCTAGCGAACGACTGGCTGCCACCCGGCACGGCCGTGCTGGCGGTCGCCGCCGGGCCGCCGGCAGCGGCAGCGGCGATCGCCGCGGGGGCCGGGCTGATCGACCTGTGGGACGCCGGCCCGGAGACGGTGGCGGCATTCCGGGCTGACCATCCGGGCGTACCTGCCTGCGCGCGGGCGGACTGGGCCGCCTTGGTGCGCGACCGGGCCCTGGCGCTGCGCACCGGGGCGATCCTGATCTGTGGCGATGCCGCCGGGGCCGAGCAGGCGGAGGCGGCCGGCATCGGCCGGGGCAGCCTGCTGGTCCAGGCGCCGCCCGCTGGTGTTGCCGGGCTGCTGGCCGCCGGGTGGCCGGTGGTCGTTGAAGCGGACGGAACCGGGGCGGCGGACCCGCAGGCAGCGGCGGCGGCCGGAGCGATCGCCTGCTGGCTCGGCGCCACGGCGGTGCGCACCCAGTACGTGACCGCGGTGCGGCGGGCCATCGACATGACCGCCTCGATCAGGGGAACGCGGCCGGTCCCACGTGGTTGTGGGCCTCCCTGATGATCTCCGCGACCTCGGCCGGGTCGTCTGCCACCCGCAGCAGCTCCGGGTCCGATGGGGAGATCTTCTCCTCGGCGAGCAGCGACTCCTTGATCCAGGAGAGCAGGCCGGCCCAGTAGCCGCTGCCGACGAGCACGATGGGGAACTTCGTGATCTTCCCGGTCTGCACCAGGGTCACGGCCTCGAAGAGCTCGTCCAGCGTGCCGAACCCACCGGGCAGCACGACGAACGCCTGCGAATACTTGATGAAGATGGTCTTGCGGACGAAGAAGTAACGGAACTCGATGCCGATGTCGACGTAGTCGTTCAGGCTCTGCTCGAACGGCAGCTCGATGCCCAGGCCGATCGAGACGCCACCGGCCGACACGGCACCGCGGTTCGCCGCCTCCATGATCCCTGGACCGCCACCCGTGATCACCGGGTATCCGGCACCGGCCAGCGCGGCGCCGATCCGCTCCGCGAGGGCGTACTCCTCGGTGTCCGGCTTGGTACGCGCGGAGCCGAAGATGCTCACCGCATGCGGCACATCGGCCAGCAGCCCGAAACCCTCGACGAACTCCGCCTGGATGCGCAGCACGCGCCAGGGGTCGGTGTGCACCCAGTCCGACGGCTCTCGGGAATCGAGCAGCCGCTGGTCGGTGGTGGTCGAGGGGATGGCCTTGCCGCGTAGTGTGACAGGGCCCTGCCGCCTCCTGCGAGGCGCCTGATCAGGTTGCATCCCAATACCGTAACC
>DASXMU010000024.1:0-11628 GCA_036495485.1 Streptosporangiaceae bacterium | reverse complement strand
GTCCCAGCCGACGCCGACGGTGCCCACGGTCGACGAGATCGGCGTGCCGTCGTGCGCGATGAACTGGGCGTACCCCTCGACCTCCCCGTATGTCCCGGCGACACCGGGCACGCCCTGAACGCGCGCGAGGACGGAGTCCGGCAGCGGGTTGCGGGTCGCGCCCTCGCCGCTGCCGAATTGCGCGACGCCGCGAACCTGGAAGTCGATCTTGTGGTAAACGCTGCTGAAGAGCGCGGAAAAGGTGCTGTTAATGGTGTCGGTGAGCACGAACGTGCCGGAGATGAACGTGACGCCGAGCACGATCGCCAGCGCCGTCAGCGCCAGCCGGAGCTTGTGGGCGAGCAGCCCCCTGAGCGTTACCTTGCGCATCTCAGGCCTCCAGCGTCCGCATCAGCTCGAGGACCGAATCGGCGGTCGGCTGGCTGAGCTCGCCGACCACCGTCCCGTCGGCGAGGAAGACGACCCGGTCCGCGTAGGCGGCCGCCCTCGGATCATGTGTCACCATGACGATCGACTGGCCGGACGCGGTCACCGACCACCGGAGGAAGGCGAGCAGATCGGCCGAGGCGTTGGAGTCCAGGTTCCCGGTCGGCTCGTCCGCGAAGACCAGGTCCGGCTTGTTGATGAGCGCACGGGCGCAGGCGACGCGCTGTTGCTCCCCGCCGGACAGCTCAGCGGGCCGGTGCGTGAGCCGGTCCGCGACCCCTAGCTTCTTGACCAGGAAATCGAGCCATTCGCGATCCGCGTTCCGGCCCGCGAGGTCCGCCGGCAGCGTGATGTTCTCGGCCGCGGTCAGCGTCGGCACTAGGTTGAAGTACTGGAAGATGAAGCCGATGCGGTCGCGCCGCAGCCGGGTCAGCCGGGCGTCATCGAGCTGCCCGATGTCCTCGCCGCCCACGTAGGCATGGCCCGAGGTCGGCCGGTCCAGCCCCGCCATGCAGTGCATGAGCGTCGACTTGCCGGAGCCGGAAGGACCCATCACGGCCGTGAACCGGCCGCGCTCGAATGTCACGCTGACGTCGGCCAGGGCGCGCACCGCCGCCTGCCCCGCCCCGTATGTCTTCTGCAGGTTCACGGCCTGCGCCGCCTGCGCGGTTGCCAACGTTGCCATGCCTCAAGCGTCGTCCGCGCCGTCGCGACCCGGCAACCGGCATCCGGCCGGGATCCCACGCAATCGGGCGGATTCACGCCGTGGGCCGAACGGCGCACCGGGATCAACCGATCGGTTGATCCCTGTGGATAACCTGTGTGCAACTTGTTGCGAGGATGTGGATACGGCAGTCGCCTTAGGGGATCCCGGAGTGGACAACACGCCCGGCGCTGTGGACAACCCCTTGCGACGCGGCGAGCCTCGCGCATCGGGTACTCTTGTCTCGTCTCACGTGGCGGAGTAGCTCAGCCAGGCAGAGCAAGCGGCTCATAATCGCTGTGTCGCCGGTTCAAGTCCGGCCTCCGCTACGAGAGTGCTGCTTGGTGTTCCCACCTTCGCCGCACCCTCGATTTATCCCGGGGGGGCGACCCCCCGGACCCCCCGATGCGGGCGTTGCCCGCAAATCGGACCCCCGGATGCGGGCGTTGTCCGTAAGCCGGGCCTCCGGTCGCGGGCGTTGTCCGTAAGCCGGGCCTCCGGATGCGGGCGTTGTCCGTAAGCCGGATCTCCGGATGCGGGCGTTGTCCGTAAGCCGGGCCCCCGGATGCGGGCGTTGTCCGTAACCGGCCCCAGGGGCGGGTTCGCCCGCAAACTTGGGGGATCCTCTGGTATTTCGAAAGAAGGGGAGCTCCAGGTGGCGGCTACTGACGTCAGGCCGAAGATCACCTTGGCATGCCAGGAGTGCAAGCACCGGAACTACATCACCCGGAAGAACCGGCGCAATGACCCGGACCGGATGGAACTGAAGAAGTATTGCCCCAACTGCCGGTGCCACCGGCCGCACCGCGAGACTCGCTAGCTGGTGGCCTGCGGTGGCCATTAACAAGGAGTACATCGGGCGGACGTTCCCGTCGGGGGAGCCGTATGAGGTGAGCCGGGTCAAGATCGCCGAGTTCGCCGACGCGATCGGGGATCCGAGCCCGGTGTATCGCAGCCGGGTGGCCGCGCAGGCTGCTGGCCATCCCGATGTGATCGCGCCGCCCACGTTCGCCATCGTGATCAGCATGGCCAGCAGCGCCAGGGCGGTCGGCGACCCGGGCCTTGGCCTCAACTACGCCATGGTCGTGCACGGGGAGCAGCGGTTCGAATACACCAGGCCGATCCAGGCCGGGGACGTGCTGATCGCGACGTCCACGATCGCCAACATCCGGGAGACCGGGAAGCTGGCCATGATCAACACCACGACCGACATCAAGACCGAGTCGGGTGAGCAGGTGTGCACCGCCCACTCGATACTGGTCGAGCGCGGCGCTTAAACGGATCCGGGAGGCAGCGGTGGGTCTCAGCTATGTGGACGTGACCGTGGGAACCGAGATCGCGGCCGTGAGCTATCCGGCCACCAGGCTGAGCCTGGTCAAGTACGCGGGCGCGTCCGGCGACTTCAACGTGATCCACTGGAACGAGCGGATCGCCCGCTCGGTCGGGCTGCCGAACGTCATCGCGCACGGCATGTTCACCATGGCCCAGGCCGGCCGGTTCGTGACCGACTGGGCCGGGGACGCGGCGACGGTGCTGGAGTTCGGGGTCAGGTTCACCGCGCCGGTCGTGGTGCCCGACGACGACCACGGCGCGGCCATCGAGGTCAGCGGCACGGTCGAGGAGAAGCAGGACGGGAACCGGGTGGTCCTCGGGCTCACCGCCACGTCGGCTGACCAGAAGGTGCTCAGCAAGGCCCGCGCCGTCGTCCGGCTGCCCTGACCCCACCGAGCCGGCCTTGCATGGTCGCCGATCTTCGATCAGCTTCCCCATGGGGCCGCAGTATCTGTCCGGGGGCCGAGCCCCCGGGACCCCACGGTGCTGAGCTGAGGGTTTATGGGTCAACTTCAGCTCAGAGGACTGCGGCAGCTTTCCGGTACACCCCTGATCATGACGAGGTTCGGCTTGCTATGGTCGAGACTTCGGTGATCAGGGGAGGCAGTTATGGACCGTCAGGTCAAGTACACGCTCACCGAGTCCGATCTGCCCAGGCAGTGGTACAACATCGTGCCGGATCTGCCGGCCCCGCCCCCGCCGCCGCTGCATCCCGGCACCGGTCAGCCGGTCGGCCCCGATGACCTGGCGCCGCTGTTCCCGATGGCGCTGATCGGCCAGGAGGTGTCCGGCGAGCGGCACATCGCGATTCCGGACGAGGTTCTGGACGTCTACCGGCTGTGGCGGCCTACGCCGCTGATGCGGGCCAGGCGGCTCGAACGCGACCTCGGCACCCCGGCCCGGATCTACTACAAGTACGAGGGTGGCAGCCCGGCCGGGTCGCACAAGCCCAACACCGCGGTCCCGCAGGCTTACTACAACGCCGCCGAGGGCGTCCGGCGGATCACCACCGAGACCGGGGCCGGCCAGTGGGGCAGCGCGCTGGCGTTCGCGTCGGCGCAGTTCGGCCTGGATCTCGAGGTGTGGATGGTGCGCGCCTCCTACGACCAGAAGCCCTACCGCAAGCTGCTGATGGAGGCCTACGGGGCGATCGTGCACCCCAGCCCGTCGGAGGAGACAAGTTCGGGCCGCGCGGTGCTGGCTGAGCACCCGGACTCGACCGGCAGCCTGGGCATCGCGATCAGCGAGGCGGTGGAGAGCGCAGCCGGTGACGGCGGCACCAGGTACGCGCTCGGCAGCGTGCTGAACCACGTGCTGATGCACCAGACGGTCATCGGCGAGGAAGCGATCAAGCAGATGGCCCTGGCCGGGGACACGCCCGACCTGATCGTGGGCTGCACCGGCGGTGGGTCCAACTTCGCCGGGCTGACCTTCCCGTTCCTGCGGGAGAAGCTGGCCGGCCGGATGAACCCGGTGATCCGCGCGGTGGAGCCCGCCGCCTGTCCCTCGTTCACCCGCGGCGTGTACGCCTACGACTTCGGCGACACGGCCGGCCTGACCCCGCTGCTGAAGATGCACACGCTCGGCCACGAGTTCGTGCCCGACCCGATCCACGCCGGCGGGCTGCGCTACCACGGTATGTCGCCGCTGCTGTCGCACATCTACGAGCTTGGCTTCATCGAGGCGGTGGCCAAGCCGCAGTCCGAGTGCTTCGAGGCCGGCCTGCGGTTCGCCAGGACCGAGGGGATCCTGCCGGCGCCCGAACCGGCGCACGCGCTCGCCGCCTGCATCGAGGAGGCGCTGCGCTGCAAGGAGACCGGCGAGGAGAAGGTCATCCTGACCGCCCTGTGCGGCCACGGCCTGCTCGACCTGGCCGCCTACGGCAGCTACCAGGCCGGTCAGGTGATCGACTTCGAGCTACCCGAGCAAGCGCTCGCCGAGGCGCTCAGCGGCATCCCGGCCGCTGGTTAACTGCTATCCCCGGCGGCTGAGTCCCCCGCCTCCCCGGCGTGATCAGGGTGGCGGGGAATCGCGACCAGGTAGGCGGTTATGGCGGCGGCCAGCCCGGCCAGCAGGATCCACGGCGCGACCGACGGTGCCGCGGCCAGGCCGGCCAGAACCAGGCCGGTCGCGGTCACCCCGGCCAGGACGGCACGGATCCGGGATCGCAGCCACCGGGCCGTCGCGCTCCAGCGCACTCCGGTGGGCGTGTCCAGGAGCAGCAGGTAGCCCAGCAGCAGCAGGCCCTCGGCGGCGAGCGCGGCGGCGTTCAGCCGGGACACCGCGCACTCGGCGATGGCCGCGGCCGCGATGAACGTGCCCGGGCCGGCCCACTCGGCCGGCCGGAACCGCCTGCTCAGCGCCGGCCGCCGGCTCGTCACCATCCGCCTGATCAGCGCGGTCAGGTGCGGGACGAACGCGGCGGTCAGCCCGGCCGCACCGATGAGAGAGGCCCAGACAGGCTCGGCTGGCACGGGGACCGCGAGCAGCAGCAAGCCGGTCAGCAGGACAGCCGCCCGCGATACCGGGCGAACCGGTTCGGCCGGTGCCGAGGGCGTCCCGGCTACGGCGGGTACCGAGGACGTCCCGGTCACGTCAGGTGCCTTCGCCGGGGTCATGATCGTCGTCCCGTCGAGGCGGGTACCCGTCTGACCGGGCTCATGGCAGCGTCGAGGTCGGCGTCGCCGTCCCAGCTGACGATGGGGATGCCGTTGCCTGCCAGGCTGGAGCGCAGCGCGGTCCGGTCCAGCCGCCACAGCCGCAGCGCCAGCTCCGAGGACCTGGACCTGGCCAGGACCTCGGGTTCGGAGTTCAGCACGTCGATCACGACCAGCGAGAAGCCGCGCTCTCGCAGGTCGGCGATGGCGCCGAAGACACGCTTGTCGAGCAGCGGCGAGAACAGGATCACCAGGGCACCCGGCGGCAAGGCGGTGCGCGGGATGCGGTCGAGGTCGGGGACGACCTCGCTTTCGTAGCGCACGCGCAGCAGCATCTCGGCAATCTGGTAGAAGTGCCGCTCGCCCGGGGCGGGCCCGAGCCAGCGCAGCATCCCGCCGAGCACCACCAGCCCAGCCCGGTCCCCGGTGCGCAGGTATGCGGTGGCCAGCGCGGTCGCGCCATGCGCGGACGTGTCGATCGTGGTGGCGCCGGGCGGCCCGGCCTCGCTGAACGCGTCGATCATGACAACCAGGTCGGCGGCCCGCTGCGTGGCGCGCTGGTTGATATGCAGCTCGCCGCGACGGCCGGTGACCAGCCAGTTCACGTCCCTGATGCGGTCGCCGGGCAGGTAGGGCCGGACGGCGCTGAACTCGATGCCGTCACCGGTGGCCCGGCTGGTGTGCTCGCCGATCCTGCGGAGCAGGTCGGGAGGGACCAGCCTGGCCTGGACGCTGGGCGGCCGGGGGAAGACCTCCACCACGCTGGCCCGCGCGTCGAGCGAGGTTTCCCAGGCGCCGCTGTGGCTGCGGCAGACGATCCGCACCTGGCCGAGCGGCCGGCGTCCCCAGGCCACCGGCCGCACCACCCAGTGCGCCTCGCCATGGGCGGTGTCCACGGCGACCTGGCGGACCTGGCCCGACACCAGCTCGATCTGTGCGGGCAGGTCGATCAGGAAGGCGATCTCCTCCAGCGGCTCGGCAGCCGTTACCGTAACGGTGAACCCGACCTCTTCGCGCTCGAAGCAGCGAGCCGCCGACACCGCGCCGCCGACCTCTACCTCTGCCGCGCCGCCACCGCGCGGAGCCGCGGCGAGAGCGGCCAGGACGGGGGCGGCGAGCAGCATCAGCGCCGCGTGCCCAGAGATCAGCGCGGCCGCCAGCGCGAGCAGGCCCACTGTCGCCAGGCGCCTGGTGCCGCGCGAGGGAAGCCAGCGGGCCGGGTGCTTCACCGGGTCAGCTCACCGGCCGCCTGTGCCCGCGGCACCTGTGCCTGCGGCTGTGTGCGCGGCACGGGAAGCTGGCCGAGGAGCTCGGCCACGATATCGTCGCCGGTAAGCTGACGCACCCACATCTCCGGGCGCAGCACGAGCCGGTGGGCGAGCGCGGCGACCGCCACCGCCTTGACGTCCTCGGGCGCCACGAACTCGCGGCCAGCCAGCACCGCGTGGCCCCTGGAAAGCTGGACAATGGCGAGCGTCCCGCGCGGGCTGGCGCCGACCGTCACCTTCGGGTGGTCGCGGGTGGCCGCGACCAGGTCCACGATGTAGCCGAGCACGTCACGATCGAGGTGCACGCCTTCCAGCGACTCCCGCATGGCGAGCAGCCCGGCGGCGTCGGTGACCTGTCTCGCCGCAGGCTGGGCCGAGCCGCGGTCGAGCCGCCGCCGCACCATCTCCGCCTCGCCGTCGCGGTCCAGGTAGCCGAGCTTGATCCGGGCGGTGAACCGGTCGAGCTGAGCCTCGGGCAGCGGGTACGTTCCTTCGTATTCGATGGGGTTGTCGGTGGCGAGCACGACGAACGGCGGTTCCAGCGGGTGCGTGATCCCGTCCACGCTGACCTGGCTCTCCGCCATCGCCTCGAGCAGGGCGGCCTGGGTCTTCGGCGGGGTCCGGTTGATCTCATCGGCAAGCAGCAGGTTGGTGAACACTGGGCCGGGCCGGAAGCTGAACTCACCGGTCCGCGGATCGAGGACGGGCGCCCCGGTCAGGTCGGCAGGCAGCATGTCCGGCGTGAACTGGACCCGGGTGAAGCGCAATCCGAGAGCGCTGGCAAAGGTCCGGGCGAGCAGCGTCTTGCCCAGCCCGGGAAGATCCTCGATCAGAATGTGCCCGGCCGCCAGGATGCCGATCAGCACCATTCGGACCGGCTCACGCTTGCCCACGATGACCTGCTCCACCTCGGCCAGGATCCGCCCGCACAGGTCCGCGGTGCCACTAGGGCGCTGCCGGTCGCCAGTCACAGTTCCTCCAGCCGGGTAACGATGCGGGCGAGCTTGACCAGGCTAACCCCGGGGGAATTGCTGTTCTCGGAGAGTGGCCGGGCTGGGTCGATGAGGGGCCACAGGTCTTCGCCGGCCAGTTCGCGGGCGCGTTCTGGCTGGCCCGCGACCGTTATGCCGTGCCGCTCGGCCAGCCTCGCGTCGAGCAGCCGGGCCAGCCGGGGACGGATGCCGTGGTCGAAGTGCCGCTGCGAAACGGTGGCCCAGGTGACGTCGGAGGAGATCTCCAGGAAGGCGGGGAAGTCGGCCTGGCTGGCCGCCGCGTCTGCGCGGCGCTTTTCCGCTTCGGCGCGGGCCTTCTTCCGGCCGGACGGGATCGCGGTGCGTGCGGTCAGGATCCCGACCAGGGCGAGCGCGGTGCCAGCGAGGGCGAGCCCAGCCACTTTGCCGGCCGCGTAGCCGGCGTCGAGCAGGGCCACCGTCATGAAGCCCACCACGATCCAGCCGCCCACCCGCAGGCCAGGCCGCCTGGCCGTCTTCCCTGGCCGGCCGGTCACCTCGCCCCGCTGAACTGGCTGCCCAGCTCCGCCCGCAGCCATACCGGGGCTTCCTGGCCGGCCGCTGTCCTGTTCTGGGTGTATGGCCGTCGTCCGTGGCCGGCCCCTCACCTGGCGCCGTCCAGCTCTTGCCGGTGGCCCGCGCCGTTGGAGTGGCGGCCTGGCCGGCCGCTGTCCTGTCCTGGGCGGGTGGTCGTCGCCGTTGGCCGGCCCCTCACCTGGCGCCGTCCAGCTCTGACCGGTGGCCCGCGCCGTTGGACTGGCTGCCCAGCTCCGCCCGTAGCTGGGCCAGGGCCTCCTGTGCGGCGGCCCGGTCGGCCTCGGTCATATCCAGGCCGCCATAGCGGGCCCGCCGGAACAGGCCGGTCAGCTCGTCCGCGGCGGCCGAGCGGATCAGCCCGGTGGCGGTGGCGCGGGATAGCACTTCATCCGGGGTGTCCGCGGCGGCGGGTGCGGCTCCCGCGCCGGCCAGGTTCTGTTCCATGGCCGCGTAGCAGGCGATGATCGCGGCTCTAGGGTCGTCTATCTCCCGGATCGCGGCTGCGCCGGCCGACAGGGCATCTCCCAGCCCGGGTGCCGCATCGTCGAGATCGGGGAACGCGGTCAGCCGGTCACGAGCGGCCCGGTGCCGGAACGTGATCACCGCTGCGGTGATCAGCGCCGCCGCGGCGATCGCCATCCCGGCCAGCACCGACCAGCCGCTGCCGATGACCGGATGGGCGTGCCCATGACCGGTGCCAGCGCCTCCGAACAGCGTATTCAGCCCGTGGGAATGCCTGCGGCGCAGTTCATAGCCGATCAGCCACAGAGGAACGCCGACCGCCGCAAGGGAGAGGAGGATCGACAGGGTGCGTACCCATCGGGGGGTTTGCTCGTCCGCGGCCCGGTCGGCGTTACGCTTCTCCCGCCTGGCCCGGAACACCAGCACCAGCAGGACGATCGCGGCTATCGCGGCAGCTCCGTCAGCCGCGCCGATGATGTCATAGAGAACCTGCCCGCTCACCGCGGCCGCCGAGGCGCTGCCACCCCCGGCCAGGGCGCCACGTGCCTGCAAGCCGATGGCGGTGAGCACGCACAGCCCGGCCACGATCGCCACCCGGCGCGGCAGCACCGGGTCGTCAGGCCTTCCCCTCGGCATGCAACCTCCTGCACCCGGCAGGGTCCGTCAGCGGCACATACCGCCTCTCACGCCGGGGTTTCTCATGCCGGGATCCAACGTGGTCGATTTTGCCAGCCAAGGAGGCCGGCGTTACCTGCCGTTGCCGTAATGATCCCGTTTCCTTCCCGTCTGGTGATGCCCTAACCGGTGTCTAAGGCGGGCACCGTTCGGGGGTTTCTCTAAGCTGTGGTCATGCAGGCCGTCCTCGACGAGCATTACGAGCAGCATCCAGACGTGCGCCCGAGCCTCGGCGACCTTGCCGTGGCAGCGGCGGAGCTCGATGGTCATCCGTTCGCAGCCGAGCCCGAACGGCTGCACCGGGCAGCCGCCGAGATCGTCGAGAGGCATCCGGCTGCCTCCGCCGACGATGTGCTGCTGTGGGCTGAGGCGCGAGCCCTTCCGGCGGCATGAGCCGGCTCGTGCTCCTGGACAAACGAGGCGGTCCAGGCGCTCAATCACTATCGGCCCAGTTCCGTCTTACGGGCCGCGTGGCTGCTTGGCTCGCCCTGGCGTTATGCAACGTCTACGACACCTCCTCACCTGGTTACCAAGTCTCATGTAATTTCAAGTCATCTATAGTGATCCTTACCTAAGTTTGGTAGAGAGAAGTAGAGTCAAGTGTCGTTAAGTAGAGTCAGCGTAACTACATCAAATCTGAGCGTCTATCAATTAGCGGGCGTACGATGCCCTGTCTGGTTCGTAAGGCTGACGCTCAGTAAGCATGACCGAGACATCATCGACGACTCTCAGTAATCATCGAGAGGAACGGGGCGGCCGACACGAAGTCCTGATGTACGCTCGTCTTCCGGTTACGTCCCGGATGATCTAAGATCACTATGGACCTTCGGGTATGGCAAACTAGCGGGGATCGTATGGAGCAATTCTTAAATATTGCCGTAGGGCTATCAACGGCCTTAATTGGATACGCGGTTGGTCGAGTTTGGCAGCGTTTGGTTGACTGGTTGCCATACCGTCAGGCCAGACTTTTCCTTGGGCCCGTTATGCAAGGTGGCGCCCAAATAGTTACAAGCAGATTCAAGATGGCCGCCTTCCCGGATGGCGTGGTAGGCGGTGGAGATGCCCTAGCTCTTCGAGAGCTTGCAACCTTTCTTGGGAAAATAGGATTCAAACGTTTCGATGCGGTATACGTTGACGAACGACATTTGAACAGGGAGAGGAATCTTGTACTTCTCGGCGGCATGGACACTAATCAAGTGACTATGGATGCGATGGGTCTAATTAAGCCGAATTTAACAATATTCGACCCAGGCCCGGGGATTAGAATGGAGGTGCATGATTTAGCTCCGGAGAGAGAAGTTGCCAGTGATGATACCGGTGCGATCCCTAGAAGAATCTATCGAGCCAGCACGGAAGTCGATTATGGCATAATTATTCGCGCACGCAATCCGTTCAACCCGAAGAGGGCAGTAATAATTGTCGCGGGTGCGTATGGCTATGGGACATGGGGTGGAATACACCTAATACAACAAGGTCTCTTTCTCGAAGAATGTAGGAAGCTTGATGCACTCCGTGCCACTACGTTAACTGGCAGGATGAATTTCATGCCGCTAGGGTTGGACCGGGTTATGGCGATCCTAAACGGCAAGGATATTGATCAACGATGGTCCCCGCTGGAGTGTATATTCAGGGTCAGGATTTTCGACGACCGACCGCTCACACCAGACATTATTGCCTTCCGCCCATTGTCCTGATGCTAGTTCAAACGCAGTCTCATACGCTCTTCGTAGCGTAGGGGGTTAGCTGCCAAAGGCTGACGTTCATTTGTACTTATAAAGCCAAGTTTTTCATACAGCTCTCGAGCGGGTTTGTTCCCATCAAGAATCCACAACCAAGCGGTGACGATGCCGGTCGTTCTCAGCATTTCAAGGACAGTGCGCATCAAATTTGTCGCGATACCAGATCGACGTGATTTGGGTGATATCCACAGGTACTCTAGATACCGTTCGTTCGGAGATATATCGTCGCCGTGGGTTACACCTATTAACCCATCCATGGTGGCATCCGTTTCGCCTAAGGTGATCCAGTCACCACGAATGAATTCCTCTCGCCATTGAGTTTCATCGTATGCTACTTCTTTCTCGTAGCTGGACAGGAAGCATAGCGGGGACTCTCTCAATGCAATTAACCGAGTTTTCCGCAGCAGCCACCATTCAGGTTCAGCAAGTATGCGCCACTGCAACACGACGGGAGATTGTGTTTCTCCGTATGGATCCACGCTTCCACTAGTTGCCATAGCTTCGCTGCATTTCGGTAGGTCCCGGGTAGATGGCCTTAGCTCGCTGGAAACGATCGGTCAGCAGTCCCACGGCACGATCATAGCCCGCATCCAGTATTCGCCATCAATGCAGCTCTGAGTCAGGTGCCGCACTACATGCACGTCGCCGGCTGACGAAGTCCGAGATAGGGATCCTGGCCGCCGCCTACCCGCTGGGCACGCTGATCGGGGCGCTTCCGGGGGGCGTTCTGGCCGCGCGGCTGGGGAACCGGCCGGTGGTGCTGCTGGGTCTGGGGCTGATGAGCGCGGCCACGCTGGTGTTCGGCTTCACGCTCGCGCC
>DASXMU010000023.1:0-48368 GCA_036495485.1 Streptosporangiaceae bacterium | reverse complement strand
GCCCGTCCTTTTCCGGCTTGAGCGTGCGGTAGTTGATGGTCTCCGGCTTCTTCACCTCTCCGTGCGACCACTGCCTGATGTCATCCGCGGTCGCGAGGCCTATACGCAGATCGTCAAAGAAGTTGACGTCGAGCACTTGTTATCCCCTGGGGTTGGACGGGTGTTATTCAAACTTGCGATTGATCTTGAAGTGAGTGTTCATGGTCTGCCGGCACCTCACCTCGCTCGTCGGTTTGAATAACACCCGAGGATGATCAGACTTCCTCTACGCTGCTCGGCTCTCGGCGCGACAGATCGATGCCGAGTTCCTCGGCCGCGCGGAACACGTCTTCGTCCGTGTCGCGCATCTCGATCGCGGCTCCGTCGCTGGACAGCACCTCGACGTTCAGGCAGAGCGACTGCATCTCTTTGATCAGCACCTTGAAGGACTCAGGGATGCCAGGCTCGGGGATGTTCTCGCCCTTGACGATCGCTTCGTAGACCTTGACCCGGCCAAGGACGTCGTCGGACTTGATTGTCAGCAGCTCCTGGAGCGCGTACGCGGCGCCGTAAGCCTCGAGCGCCCAGACCTCCATCTCACCGAACCGCTGGCCACCGAACTGGGCCTTACCACCGAGCGGCTGCTGGGTGATCATGGAGTACGGGCCGGTCGAACGCGCGTGGATCTTGTCGTCCACCAGGTGCAGCAGCTTGAGGATGTAGACGTAACCGACGGATACCGGGTCCTTGAACGGCTCGCCGGTGCGGCCGTCGTACAGGTGGGCCTTGCCACCCGGGCCGACCAGGCGCTCGCCGTCCCTGTTCGGCAGGACGCTGCCGAGCAGTCCGGTGATCTCCTCCTCCTTGGCGCCGTCGAAGACCGGCGTGGCCACCTGGGTGGCCGGCGGAGCGGCGTCAGCGCCGATGGAACGCAGCCTGTCCTGCCAGTCGCCGTCGTCGCCGTCGACCTTCCAGCCGGTCTTGGCCACCCAGCCCAGATGGGTTTCGAGCACCTGCCCGACGTTCATCCGGCTCGGCACGCCCAGCGGGTTGAGCACGATGTCCACCGGGGTGCCGTCCTCGAGGAACGGCATGTCCTCGACCGGGAGGATCTTGGAGATGACGCCCTTGTTCCCGTGCCGTCCGGCCAGCTTGTCACCATCGGTGATCTTGCGCTTGGCCGCTACGTAGACCCGGACCAGCTCGTTCACGCCGGGCGGCAGCTCGTCGCCGTCCTCCCGGGTGAACACCCGGACGCCGATGACCTTGCCCTCTTCGCCGTGCGGCACCTTCAGCGAGGTGTCACGGACCTCGCGGGCCTTCTCACCGAAGATCGCCCGCAGCAGCCGCTCCTCCGGGGTCAGCTCGGTCTCACCCTTGGGCGTGACCTTGCCGACCAGGATGTCGCCGGTGACGACCTCGGCACCGATCCGGATGATGCCCCGCTCGTCGAGGTCCGCGAGGACCTCCTCGGAGACGTTGGGGATGTCCCGGGTGATCTCCTCCGGGCCCAGCTTGGTGTCGCGCGCGTCGACCTCGTGCTCCTCGATGTGGATCGAGGAGAGCACGTCGCCCTGGACGAGCCGCTGGGACAGGATGATCGCGTCCTCGTAGTTGTGCCCCTCCCAGGACATGAACGCGACCAGCAGGTTCTTGCCGAGCGCCATCTCACCGTCGTCGGTGCACGGCCCGTCGGCGATGACCTGGGTCACCTCGACCCGCTGGCCCTCGTTCACGATCGGCTTCTGGTTGAAGCAGGTGCCCTGGTTGGACCGGCGGAACTTGGCGATCTGGGTGGTGGTCCTGGTGCCGTCGTCGTGCAGCAGGGTGATGTAGTCGGCGCAGACCTCCTCCACCACACCGGCCTTCTCGGCCACGATCACGTCGCCCGCGTCGGTGGCGGCGCGGTATTCCATGCCGGTGCCGACCAGCGGCGCCTCGCTGCGCAGCAGCGGCACCGACTGGCGCTGCATGTTGGACCCCATCAGCGCACGGTTGGCATCGTCATGCTCGAGGAACGGGATCATGGCCGTGGCCACGGACACCATCTGCCGCGGCGAGACGTCCATGTAGTCCACCTCGTCCGGCGGGATGTAGTCGATCTCGCCGCCCTTGCGGCGGACCAGCACCCGGTCCTCGGCGAACGCGCCGTCCGAGCCGATCGGCGTGTTCGCCTGGGCGATCACGTGCCGGTCTTCCTCGTCGGCGGTCAGGTAGTCGATCTGGTCGGTGACCTTGCCAGCCCGGACCTTGCGGTACGGGGTCTCGACGAAACCGAACGCGTTCACCCGCCCGTAGGAGGACAGCGACCCGATCAGGCCGATGTTCGGGCCTTCTGGCGTCTCGATCGGGCACATCCGGCCGTAGTGCGAGGGGTGCACGTCGCGCACCTCGAAGCCGGCCCGCTCACGGGACAGGCCACCGGGACCGAGCGCGGACAGCCTGCGCTTGTGGGTCAGCCCGGCCAGCGGGTTGGTCTGGTCCATGAACTGGGAGAGCTGGCTGGTGCCGAAGAACTCCTTGATGGACGCGACGACCGGCCTGATGTTGATCAGTGTCTGCGGGGTGATGGCCTCGACGTCCTGCGTGGTCATCCGCTCCCTGACCACCCGCTCCATCCGGGCCAGGCCGAGCCGCACCTGGTTCTGGATCAGCTCGCCGACGGTGCGCAGCCGCCGGTTGCCGAAGTGGTCGATGTCGTCCACCTCGACCGGGATGGCGCCGCCGTCGGCCGGCTTCATCTCCTCCTCGCCGGCGTGCAGCCGGACCAGGTACTCGATGGTGCCGACGATGTCGTCCTCGGTGAGGGTGCCCTGGCGGATCGGCAGGCTGAGACCGAGCTTCTTGTCGATCTTGTACCGGCCCACCTTGGCCAGGTCGTACCGCTTCGGGTTGAAGTACAGGTTCTCGAGCAGCAACTGCGCGGCCTCGCGCGTCGGCGGCTCGCCGGGGCGGAGCTTGCGGTAGATGTCGAGCAGCGCGTCGTCCTGGCCGCTGGTGTGGTCCTTCTCCAGGGTGGCCCGCATGGACTCGTAGGCGCCGAACCGGTCGAGGATCTTGGCCTCGTCCCAGCCGAGGGCCTTGAGCAGGACGGTCACGCTCTGCTTGCGCTTGCGGTCGATACGCACGCCGACGCTGTCGCGCTTGTCGATCTCGAACTCCAGCCAGGCCCCACGGGACGGGATGACCTTGCAGCTGTAGATGTCCTTGTCGGACGTCTTGTCCACCTGACGGTCGAAGTAGACGCCAGGCGAGCGGACGAGCTGGGAGACGACGACGCGCTCAGTCCCGTTGATGATGAAGGTGCCCTTGGCGGACATGAGCGGGAAGTCACCCATGAACACCGTCTGGCTCTTGATCTCACCGGTGCTGTTGTTGATGAACTCCGCCGTGACGAACATGGGGGCGGAGAACGTCATGTCCTTGTCCTTGCACTCCTCGACGGAGTACTTGGGCGGCTCGAACCTATGATCCCGGAACGAGAGGGACATGGTGCCCGTGAAGTCCTCGATCGGGCTGATCTCCTCGAAGATCTCCTCAAGACCAGACTGTTCGGGCACGTCTTCGCGGCCTGCCTGAGCGGCGGCGTCCACCCGTTCCTTCCAGCGCTCGTTGCCGAGCAGCCAGTCGAACGACTCGGTCTGCAGGGCTAGCAGACCGGGTACTTCGAGTGGTTCACTGATACGCGCAAAGGAGACGCGACGAGGGCCGAGAGCGTTAGCTGAGGCGCTGCGCGATGCTGCCAACAGGGGTCCTTCCAAGCTTGTGGCGGACGTTCACCGCACGCACGCCAAACGCCCTGCGGGCACACCGCGTAGGAGATTCGAGGTTGCCGAGGGCGTCAGAGTGCAGCGCAAAATAGCAGTGTAGCCGAACGGCACACCGCTGGTCAACTGTACGCTTCTATGAGATTCACAGTTGTCCGCAGCATCGCTCTTACGCGGCGAAACGTCAAGTCTGACCCGCCTGGTCCTGCTGGTCTCGACCCGTGAGAGATGCCACATCATGCCAGGTGTGTGAGTTCCTTCCGGCTGGGTATATGGATAAGTTCCGGGTCCGCAAAAGTATTCCCCGGAGCAGCTTTTACCTCACCCTGGCAGCGGAAAGCAGCAGCGGGCGGCCCGGTCATCCGGGCCGCCCGCTGAGTTGATCTCGACGCGGCGCGCGAGTTCTGAGGGTGTCACCCAACCCTAAGTGATCTTGCTACCAGGTGTCTGACCTGCGGTGACAGTACACACTCGCGACGTTTGAACAACACTCTTACTTGACCGTAACCGTGGCACCGGCGCCCTCCAGGGCGGTCCGGGCCTTCTCGGCGCTCTCCTTGTTGACCTTCTCCAGGACGGTCTTGGGCGCGCCGTCGACCAGGTCCTTGGCCTCCTTGAGGCCGAGGCTGGTGAGGGTGCGGACCTCCTTGATGACCTGGATCTTCTTGTCGCCCGCGGCCTCGAGGATGACGTCGAACTCGTCCTGCTCCTCGACGGCCTCCTCGGCCGCACCGCCGGCACCGGCCGCGGCGGCGGCGGCCACCGGGGCGGCGGCCTTGACGTCAAACGTATCCTCGAACTCCTTCACGAACTCCGACAGCTCGAGCAGAGTCATTTCCTTGAACGCGTCGAGCAGGTCGGCGGTGCTGAGCTTCGCCATGGTGGTGGTTTCCTCCGTCGTACTTACTTATTTACGTCTGCTGGTGGGTCAGTCGCCGGCCGGCGCGTCAGCCGGCGCTTCTGGCTCGCTGGCCGGGGCCGCCGCTTCGCCGCCCGCCTCCTCCAGCTTGAGCCGCAGGGCATCGGCGAGCCGTGCCATCTGGACGGGCAGCGCGGCGAACGTGCCGGCCGCCTTGGCCTGGGATGCCTTCATCGCGCCCGCGAGCTTGGCAAGCAGCACCTCGCGCGGCTCGAGATCGGCCAGCCTGGCGATCTCGCCGGGGGTCAGGGCCTTGCCGTCGAGAACACCGCCCTTGATCACCAGAAGCGGGTTCGTCTTGGCGAAGTCACGCAGGCCCTTGGCGGTCTCGACCACGTCACCGGTCACGAATGCGACCGCTGATGGGCCGCTGAGCAGCGAGGAGAGTTCCTTCTCCAGCCCCGCCCGCTCAACCGCGATCTTGGTCAGCGTGTTCTTCACCACGGCGAATGTGGCTCCCTCACCCAGCGAGCCGCGCAGTTCGCGCAACTGTGCCACGGTGAGCCCGCGGTATTCGGTCAGCACTGCACCCGCCGAGTTCTGGAATCGCTCGGTGAGCTCGGCGACCGCAGCCACCTTTTCCGCCTTCGCCATGGGCCTCCTCTCTGTGTTAGTTCAGAAGTTCGGATTATTCAAAGATCTTGCTTCGGTACTGCCGTCGTCCTGCGCACCGGCACTCGGACAGGCCCAACGGCCTGCCCTCGCTGGCCGGTTTTGAATAATCCTCACGGGTCTGGAAGGCCCGCAGAAACACGAACGCCCCGGGCGCGGACGCTCCGGGGCCTAGCCGCCGCCCACACCACCGGGTGGCGCGTGGATCACAGCGGATCTGCTCGGTTCGCCTGCGCGGGGCCGCCCGCTCTCGCGGGACCTTCGGTCACCAGGCAACGGACTGCCCGGCAACGGCCGACGGTCTTTGGCAGAAATGAGAGTACACGTCCTGGGCCACCTCCTGGTAATCCGCACCACCAGCCCACAGCCCCAACCCCATCAATGGCACACCGACCGTGTCCCTATCCGGGCGATGCCACATCGACTGGTTTGGTCCACTCCGGGCAACCAGGCCGAGAAATGATTCGGTCGATCTGGCACCAAAGCAGTTAGATTGGAACATATCGGTGTAGCCCGCTCGCCGCCGGTCGCTGGGAGATTCCTGGGTTAGCTGAGGCGGAGTGGACGATGCCGGATGATGCTGCTGTGACTGTGGGGCGTAGCGGACGGCGGGCCGGGGAGAGCCGGACGCGGGAGAGCATCCTGGAAGCGGCCAGAAACCGGTTCGGGCTGTACGGGTATGACGGCGCGACCATCCGCGGTATCGCTGCCGATGCCGAGGTGGATCCCGCGCTCGTGCATCATTTCTACGGCACGAAGGAGCGCTTGTTCGTGGCCGCCATGCGGCTGCCCGCGGTGCCGAGCGAGGCGATCATCACCGCCCTTGACGGTGAGCGCCTCCGGCTGGGTGACGAGTTCAGCAAGCACGCCGGGGAGATCCTGGTGCGGAACATGCTGACCGTGTGGGAGACCGGCTATATGGGCTCGGCCCTGCTCGGGCTGCTGCGGTCCGCACCCACCAACGACCAGGCGCTGACGATGCTGCGCGAGTTCGTCACCAATACGATCATGGCGGCGTTCAGCGAGATCCTCGGCAAGAGCGCCACCAGCCCCGATGCGGCCGAGCGGCGCTACCGGGCCGGGCTGGTCGCCAGCCAGGTCGTCGGGCTGGGCTTCACCAGGTACCTGCTCAAGCTGGAGCCGCTGGTCGCGGCCAGCATCGACGAACTCGTGGCGGCGATCGGCCCGAACCTGCAGCGCTACCTGACCGCGGACCTCAGCTGCAACGGCAAGGCCCGCGAAAAGCTGTAGCGCTCTTCGCGGTCCTTGACGCCAAGGTCTTATGCAAAAGCCGCGCAATGCAGATTACTTGCCCGGTGGCTGTACCGCTGACCTGGCCCGATCGGTTTGCATAACGCTTCGGGCCGTCAGCTTGCGACGGCTTCCTCGAACTCGTCGAGCACGCCGTGGGTCTTGTTCGGGTCAACGGGGATACCCGGGCCCATGGACGTGGTCATCGTGATCCGCCTCAGGTAGCGGCCCTTCGCCGCGGCCGGCTTGAGCCTGAGCACCTCATCCAGCGCGGCGGCGTAGTTCTCGGTGAGCGCCTGGTCGGTGAAGGACACCTTGCCGATCACGAAGTGCAGGTTCCCGTTCTTGTCCACCCGGAACTCGATCTTGCCGCCCTTGATGTCGGTCACGGCCTTGCCGACGTCCGGGGTGACGGTGCCGGTCTTCGGGTTGGGCATCAGGCCACGCGGGCCGAGCACCCGCCCGATCCGGCCCACCTTGCCCATCAGGTCCGGGGTGGCCACGACGGCGTCGAAGTCGAGGAAGCCGCCCTGGATTCGCTCGATCAGGTCGTCGGAGCCGACGAACTCGGCACCGGCCGCGCGGGCCTCCTCGGCCCGGTCACCGGTGGCGAAGACCAGGACCCTGGCGGTCTTGCCGGTGCCGTTCGGCAGGTTGACCGTGCCGCGGACCATCTGGTCGGCCTTGCGCGGGTCGACCCCGAGCCGGAGGGCCACCTCGACGGTCGCGTCGAACTTGCTGACCGATGTCTTCTTGGCCAGCTGGGCCGCCTCGACCGGGCTGTACACCCGGCTCCGGTCGATCTGCTCGGCCGCCTGACGATATGCCTTACTGCGCTGCATTGCGTACTCCCTTGCGTGGAGGTCGTGGTCAGCGGACCGCGCCCGGCCCTGCCACGTTGGGCTCCGGTGGAGCCCTGCTTCAGTTGTTCACCCCAGCTCACGCCAGGCGAAACCTGGCACCGGGGGCTCCGGTGGGGGTCGTCCCCCCGGGCAGATACTGCGGGCCGTGGCGAAGCTGGCCGAAGGCCAGCGAGCAAGCGTCAGCCGCCCCGGCCACCGACCTTCCGCACTAGCCCTCGACCGTTATGCCCATCGAGCGGGCGGTGCCTGCAATGATCTTCGCGGCGGCCTCGATGGTGGTCGCGTTCAGGTCGGGCATCTTGACGTTCGCGATGTCCCGTACCTGCGCTGCGGTGATCTTGCCGACCTTGGTCGTGTGCGGCTCGCCGCTGCCCTTCTCCACCCCGGCGGCCTTCTTGATCAGCTCGGGGGCGGGCGGCGTCTTGGTGATGAACGAGAACGACCTGTCCTCGTAGATCGTGATCTCCGCGGGCACGACGTTCCCACGCTGCGACTCGGTCGCCGCGTTGTACATCTTGCAGAAGTCCATGATGTTGACGCCGTGCGGGCCCAGCGCGGTGCCGACCGGCGGTGCCGGGGTGGCCGCACCCGCCTGGAGCTGGACCTTCACTACCGCGGCGATCTTCTTCTTCCTGGGCGGCATGTTCTTACGTTTCCTTACCTTGATGTTTCGTACGCTCTGTCATATTCAAAGTTCGGGCTCTTCAAGAGACCCACCCTGGTTACTGTGCTCGTCACCTGCACCGGCGCTCGGGCAGACCCAAGGGCCTGCCCTCGTTAGCCGGTCTTGAAGAACCCTCACTGGCTAATCAGATCTTGGCGACCTGATCGAAGGAGAGCTCGACCGGCGTCTCCCGGCCGAAGATCGACACCAGAACCTTGAGCTTCTGGGTGTCGGGGTTGATCTCGTTCACCGTCGCTGGCAGGGTGGCGAACGGCCCATCCATGACAGTAACGGAATCGCCAGCCGCGTATTCCACAACCACGCGCTTGGCCTCCGCCTCCTTCGCCTGGACCTCAGGCTCGGGAGCGAGCAGCGAGGCGACCTCGTCCAGGCTCAGCGCCGATGGCCTGCTGGACAGCCCGACGAACCCGGTCACGCCCGGGGTGTTGCGCACCGCGGCCCAGGACTGGTCGGTGAGGTCCATCCGGACCAGGATGTAGCCGGGCAGCACCTTCTCCGAGACCTGCTGGCGCTTGCCGCCCTTGATCTCGGTGACCTGGTGGACCGGAACCTCGATCTGGAAGATGAAGTCTTCCATGTTCAGCGACTGGGTACGGCTCTCCAGGTTCGCCTTGACCCGGTTCTCGTATCCGGCGTAGGAGTGCACCACGTACCAGTCGCCGGGCAGCGCCCGGAGCTTGCTGGCGAACTCGGCGGCAGGGTCGACCTCGGCCTCCGCCTGGGGGCTCTCCTCGCTGGCCGCAGCCTCTGACTCGTCCGCTAGCTCGCCGCCGGCCTCTCCGGCCTCATCGGCCGCCGATCCATCCACCGACTCTGGCTCGTCCGCTAGCTCGCCGCCGGCTTCTCCGGCTTCATCGGCGGCCGATTCCGGCTCATCCACCGACTCTGGCCCGGCTGCCTCGTCCGCCAGCTTGTCCTCGGCGTCAGCCGCCGCACCCTCGGGGTCGGCCGCCTCGGCGTCGGCCGCCTCGCCCTCGGACGGCAGGAGCTCCTCGTCGGCCAGAGCCGGCTCGGCGTCGCTTAGTTCGGACACAGTAACTCTTCCTCTTTGCTTCTCTCCGGGCAGCCGCAAGCCGCAGCTGCCAGGCCCCTCCCGTCACACGGCCCCCGATGATCGGGCTGTTCACTTGTTTCACCCCCCGGCCGATCCCGCCAGGCGAAGCCTGGCATCGGGGGGTCCGGGGGGTCGTCCCCCCGGGCAGATACTGCGGGCCGCAGCGAAGCTGGCCGAAGGCCAGCGAGCAGCGTCAGCCGCCCCGGCCCGTCCCGCCCGCTACTAGCCGAACACCTCCAGCACGATCTTGCCGAGCAGCGCATCGAGGCCGGTGACTATCGCCACCATGACGACGATGAATATCAGCGCGACAGTGGTGTAGGTCACCAGCTCATGCCGGGTCGGCCAGATCACCTTGCGCAGCTCGGCGACGACCTGCCGGACGAACACGACTGGCGTCGTCCGGCCGCCCTTGGCCGGACGCCCTGGCCTGGTCGGCCGCTCTGCGGGGACCTGATCGGTCTGAGTCGCCATATCCTCACCTGAACTGCGCTGAAGGTCTCACCGGGTGATCAGCGGGTGCGCCCACCAGTAACGGGCGGCACTCGCAGGGCAGGAGGGACTCGAACCCCCAACCACCGGTTTTGGAGACCGGGACTCTTCCAATTGAGCTACTGCCCTGTGCTTGCTGAGTAAAAACCGTGCTTCCTTCTTTGTAACCAGTGTCCACCACCCAGTCGACCACAAATCCCGCTTCACGGGCATGCTTTGGCAGGGTGGAATCGCCACCAGCGTCGAAAGTCTACGACGCCCATGGCCCGTCCGTCGAACCGTGGCGGCGGGAGGTGCCAGCAGATGCCACCATAGAGACCATGTCCACGTCACATCCTCGCATCTCCGCCCGCGTGTCAGCGATCAACGAGTCAGCAACGCTGGCGGTGGACGCCAAGGCGAGAGCGCTGCGGGCCGAGGGGCGGCCCGTCATCGGGTTCGGCGTCGGCGAGCCCGACTTCCCCACTCCCGGTTACATCGCCGAGGCGGCGGCCAGGGCCTGCCTCGACCCGGAGAACCACAAGTATTCCGCGACCGGCGGGCTGCCCGAGCTGCGCGAAGCGATCGCCGCCAAGACGGCCAGGGACTCGGGTTTCCAGGTGAAGCCGGGTCAGGTGCTGGTCACCAACGGTGGCAAGCACGCCGTCTTCGAGGCGTTCACCACGCTGATCGACCCGGGCGACGAGGTGCTGGTGCCAGCGCCGTACTGGACGACCTACCCGGAGGTTATCGGGCTGGCCGGCGGCACGATGGTGCCGGTGCTGACCGACGAGCGGTCCGGCTACCTGGCGTCGGCCGCCGACCTCGAGGCCGCCCGTACCGACCGCACCAAGGCGCTGCTGTTCGTGTCGCCGTCCAACCCCACCGGCGCGGTCTACCCGCCCGGTCAGGTCGCTGAGATCGGCCGCTGGGCGGCCGCCAACGGCCTGTGGGTGATCACCGACGAGATCTACGAGCACCTGGTCTACGGCGACGCCAGGTTCGTCTCCATGCCGGTGGTGGCCCCCGGGATCACCGATCGCTGCGTGGTGCTGAACGGCGTGGCCAAGACCTACGCCATGACCGGCTGGCGGGTGGGCTGGATGATCGGCCCGGCCGACGTGATCAAGGCGGCCGGGAACCTGCAGTCGCATGCGACCTCGAACGTCTGCAACGTGGCGCAGCGGGCCGCGCTCGCCGCGGTGAGCGGCGACCTGTCCGCGGTCGCGATGATGCGCGAGGCGTTCAGCAGGCGCAAGACCACGATGACCAGGATGCTGAACGAGATTCCAGGGGTGATCTGCCCCGAGCCGGAGGGCGCCTTCTACTGCTATCCCTCGGTCAAGGGCCTGCTCGGCCGCGAGATCGGCGGCCGCACCGCCACCACCTCGATAGAACTGGCCGGCATCCTCCTGGACGAGGCCGAGGTCGCCGTGGTCCCCGGCGAAGCCTTCGGCACCCCCGGCTACTTCCGCCTGTCCTGCGCCCTGGCCGATACCGACCTGGAAGAGGGCCTGACCAGGTTCGCCAAGCTGGCCGGCACCGCTTCCTAGCCCCGCATCCACCGCAGAGCTGAGCGGGATGGCCACAAGACACGGCAAGATATATCGATGGCACGGCCGCTCCGCTCGCTCCCCAAGGCACATCTGCACCTGCACCTCACCGGCTCTATGCGCCACACAACCCTGGTGGAGCTGGCCGCCAGGCACCGGGTCGCACTCCCGCCAGCGCTGGCCGGCGACTGGCCCCTGCAGCTGACCGAGGCCAGCGGCACGCGAGGCTGGTTCCGCTTCCAGCGCCTGTATGACATCGCCAGGTCCGTCCTGCGCACCGAGCACGACGTCCGCAGGCTCCTCCTGGAGACCGCCCAGGACGAAGCTGCCGACGGCTCAGCCTGGCTGGAGATCCAGGTAGACCCCTCCGGCTACGCCACCCGCTTCGGCGGCCTCACCCCCACCGTCGAACTGGTCCTCGCCGCGACCGCCGACGCCACGGCAGCCACCGGCGTAGGCATCGGCGTCATCATCGCCGCCAACCGCACCAAGCACCCCCTCGAAGCCCGCACCCTGGCCCGCCTGGCCGCCCAGTACGCCGGCCGGGGCGTCACCGGCTTCGGCCTCAGCAACGACGAACGCCGCGGCGTCACCGCCGACTTCGCCCCCGCCTTCCGCATCGCCGCCCGGGCGGGCCTGCTGTCCGACCCCCACGGCGGCGAGCTATGCGGCCCCTCCAACGTCCTAGCCTGCCTGGACGACCTCCACGCCAGCCGTATAGGCCACGGCATAACCTCAGCCCAAGACCCCACTCTCACCCGCCGCCTGGCCACCAGCAAGATCACGCTAGAGGTCTGCCCCTCCTCCAACGTCTCCCTGGGCATCTTCCCCAAACCCGCCGACGTCCCCCTGCCAGAGTTGCTTGATGCAGGCGTCCAGGTAGCCCTGGGAGCCGACGACCCCCTCCTCTTCGGCTCCCGCCTGACCGACCAATACGAGCTAGCCAGAACCACCTTCGGCCTCAATGACGCCGAACTAGCCGAGCTAGCCCGCATGTCAGTCCGCGGCTCCCTGGCCCCCACCCCAGTCCGCGCATCCCTGCTGGCAGGCATAGACACCTGGCTAGCGCTCAGAGCGTGACACCAACCAGTACCGGCTCAGGCGCCAGCTCCACGCCGAACGCCGCAAGCACCCCGTCCCGGATCTCCGCAGCCAGCCCCAGCAGCCCCTTGGCCGTCCCCCCACCGGGATTAACCAGCGCCAGCGTGTGCTTAGAAGAGATCTTCGCATCCCCGCTCCGGTACCCCTTGCCGAACCCAGCCCGCTCGATCAGCCACGCCGCGGGCACCTTCACCAGCCCGTCATCAGCCGGATACCGGGGCACTGTGGTCCCGTCGCCAAAAAGCTCCCGTGCCACCCGCTCCACCCCGGCAAGCTGCTCCGCCGTGATTATTGGATTGGTAAAGAAAGACCCCGCACTCCGTGTATCCGGATCACCCGCATCGAGCACCATGCCCTTCCCCCGCCGCAGTTCGAGCACGGCCGAGCGCACATCGCTCAGCGGGACCCGGTCCCCCACGGCCACACCGAGCCGCCCGGCGAGCTCGGCATACCCGACCCGCCGCGACAGCCGCTCCCTGGCGAGCGCGAAGGTGACACTCAGCACCACGTACCGCCCGGGATCCCGCTTGAACATGCTGGTCCGGTAGCCGAATCCGCAGTGCGGACCGGTCAGCCCGGCCACCTCGCGCCGCACCCGGTCGTAGGTCCGCACCGCGGTGATCACCCCGGCGACCTCCTGGCCGTAGGCGCCGACGTTCTGGATCGGTGTGGCGCCGGTCAGCCCCGGAATGCCGGACAGGCATTCCAGCCCGGCCAGCCCTGCGGTCACGCAGCGGTGCACGAGCGCGTCCCAGTCCTCACCGGCGGCCACGGTCACCGTCTGCTGGTCCGCGGCCATGCTGACGCCCCGGGTTGCCACCCGCACGACCGTCCCGTCGAACCCGTCGTCGGAGATGACCAGGTTGCTGCCGCCGCCGAGCACGAGCAGCGGCTCGCCACGCTCGTCGGCCGCCCGCACCCGCGCGACCAGCTCGTCCCCGGTACCGGCCACCACGAACCTGCTGGCCGGGCCGCCGAGGCCAAGCGTGGTGTAACCGGAGAGTGCGACCCCGCACTGGACAGCATTCATCGCACCAAGTGTGGCCGAACCCGCGGACCGGTCAGCCCGCCGATGGCCGGCGGATCCTGGCGCCGAACAGTTCCCGCAGGCTGACCACGCCCAGCACCCGGCGGCCTTCGACCACCGGCAGGTGCCGGAACCCGTTCAGCATCATGATCTGCGCGGCGTCCTCGGCTGTGGTATCCGGGGTGGCCGACTGCGGGTCCGGGGTCATCCAGGCCGACACCGGGGACTGCTGCAGGTCTTCGGCGGAGGCGACCGCCCGCATCACGTCCCGCTCGGTCAGGATGCCGGCCAGGAACGAGCCCTGCATGACGATCGCCGAGCCCACCCGGCTGCGGACCATGGCCGCGGCTGCCTCGGCCACCGGCGTCTCCGGCGTCGTGGTCACCACGCGTTCGGTCATCAGGTCGCGCAGCACGGCCATCGCGGCCTTGCCCCGCTGCGCCACTCTGTCAGCCACTTTCCCCGACCTCATCCAGCTCGTGATCGCGGTGTGGCGAGGCCGGCCCGGCTAGCTCTTCAGACAGCATTCGCCATAGCGAGCCGGTCCAGGCGGAGACTACTGGCCATCTTTTCCAGAACACCTGGAGCGTTGTCTCGTCGAACTGTGCGTGCGCCTGTTCTGGGGTGATGGCGTTCGCGACTTCCTCGAGCTGATGGATGAGTTCGAGGAACCGTTCGGCGGAGTCATCCATGCAATCACCTCGCGGCGAGTGTAAGCCCGCACAGCGTGGCCGCGCGAGAGCCCGCACGGTGGCGACCTCACCGGTCCGGCCACCGCAGTGACCGCCATGCGGTACAACAGGTGCCATGGAGAGCTTTCTCGCCCACGCAGGTTATGGAGCGCTCATTCTGTTCGCCTTCCTGGAGGCAGCCTGCATCCCGATCCCCTCGGAGATCACTTTCGGCTTCGCCGGTGTGCTTGCCTATCAAGGCCACCTCAGCCTCGCCCTGGTGATCGTCCTGGGCACGCTGGCCGAGCTGGCCGGGTCTTACGTTTCCTACGGCGTGGGCCGTCTGGGCGGACGGCCGCTGGCCGAGAAGCTCGGCAGGTACGTGCTGATCACGCGTTCCGACATCGACCGGGCCGAGCGGTTCACCGAGGGCAAGGGCGCCTGGGCGATCCCGGTGGGCCGCGCGCTGCCGTTCGTGCGCACGTTCATGTCGCTGGTGTCAGGCGTCATCGAGGTCCCGCCGCTGCGGTTCGGGCTGCTGAGCCTGCTCGGCACGGCCGTCTACTCGGCGGCGATCGCGTCCGTCGGCTACGGCGTGGCCAGCGCGTGGACCAGCATCTCGCACGGCCTGTCCATCGCCAGCTACGCGATCGTGGCCGTGGTGATCATCGTGTTCGCCGTCTTCATCGCCCACCGGGTGCGCGAGGTCCGCAAGGAGAACCGCGCCAGCCAGGTCCGCGGCCCGGTCAGCTAATCACTTCGGCCGGCCGCCCCAGACCCGGCAGGCCCAGACCCGGCAGGCCCAGGGCCGGCCGGTCCGGGCCGCGCCGCCACCCGGACCGCGCCGCCGCCCATAGCCCGCTTCCGACGCGCCGCCGCCCGGAACGTGAGCGACTCGATGGCCGCGGCGGCCCTGGCGGACGGCCGGGGGACCGCGCCGTCGGCCAGCCCGTTCCAGTACAGCGACCAGGTCCCGGCCACCAGCCTGCGCAGCGGCGGCGCGGTGAGCAGGCGCATGCTCGCCGACGCCAGCCTGGGCCTGGCCAGCATCGCCTCCTGCAGCGCGGCCGCCCCGGTCATGTAGGGTCCCATCAGCTCCCCGAGCGCCTCGGTGTAGACCGCACCAGCCCGCGCCGGATCGGCGATGATGGCCTGCGCAGCCGCACGCCCGCTGGCCATGGCCGGTGCGATGCCCTCGCCCTGCAACGGGTTGATCAGGCCCGCCGCATCGCCGGCCAGCAGCACGTTGCGTGCCGCCGGCGGCGCCCCCGTCCCGCCGAAGCGCAGCCAGCCGCCCACGATCCGCCCGGGCGACGCGTCCGGCGCGAGGTCCGACGACCGCCGTAGCTGGGCGCACAGCCGGTCGAGGTCGGCCCGCAGCGGCGCCGCGGCCCGCCGCCGTCCCATGCCGACCCCGATGCCGATGTTGGCCTGCCCGGCCTCGCCGGGGAACAGCCAGCCATAGCCGGGGTAGATGTGCCACGGGCGCGCGTCCAGCAGCACGAGCAGCGGCAGCGGCACCAGGGCCGGCAGGTAGCCGCGGATCGCGAATCCCCACAGCGCATCGTCCGGGTCGAGCATCCCGGCCAGGCAGGCGACCTTGCTCAGCGCGCCATCGGCGCCGATCACGAAATCCCCCCGCAGCCGCTCCCCGTCGCCGGTGACCAGCGCGGCGGCCGAACCGTCGGCGGCCAGATCCGCCGCGCCGACCCGGGCCCTGACCGGGACCGCCCCGGCGGCGATGGCCGCGGCCCGCAGCGAGTCGTCGAAGGTCCGCCGCGGCACCACCAGCGCGTGGTCCGCGTACGCACGCCCGCTGAAGGCCGGCAGCCGGGACCGCCGGCCCGACGGGCCGGCCACCAGCACGTCGGCCTCGGTCCCGGCCCGCGGCGCGGTCAGGCCGAGCTCATCGAGCAGCCGCACTCCGCGCGGCCCGATCAGGTCGCCACACGCCTTGTCGCGGGGGAAGCCGGCCTTGTCGACGAGGGCGACCCTGGCGCCGGCCCTGGCCAGCACCAGCGCGGCTATGCTGCCGGCCGGGCCTGCCCCCACGACCACGACGTCCCAGCGGGCCGCCGCCGCTGCGGCGGTCACCGGGCCAGCACGAGCGCGACGGCCAGCGCGCCGATCGCCCAGGCGAAGGCGCGCAGCGCCTGCTCCAGCGGGGCGAGCAGATCCCCCCGGTCGAGCATGCGCTCGCTGCCGTCCCGCCAGGTGATCATGACCGACACGTGTGCCGTCTTGCGCCGCAGCGTCCGGGCGGCGGTGCTGAGCGACCGCTGGCCGAGCGAGAGCAGCAGGGCCGCCGCCGCGGCCACGAACGCGGCCGGTGGCAGGCTCCAGTGCTGCGCGTAGGCGCCAACAAGCACGGGGAACGCGCCCCAGGTCACGGCGAAACCGAGGTCGTTGTGCATGATGCCGCCGAACAGTTCGAGGTTGTAGCCGACCACGAACAGGCCGCCGGCGACGATGAACGGCACCAGCCGCAGGCCGCCGAAGACCAGGCCGGCCGCGATTGCGGCGCCGATGCTCACCGCCGCGGCGATGATCAGGTTCCGGTTGCTGATCCCGGTGTTGAGCGGCCGCCCGTTCAATTCGTCGAGCGCGTGCGCGCCGATGCCGACCGCGAGGAAAAAGGCGCCCAGCGTGACGCCGAGCCGCCAGAGCACCAGGTGCGGAACCACCGCCGCGCCGATCGCCACGTAGGACAGGTGCCACATGGTGTACGGCGGGTGCAGCAGCGTCAGCCAGTCCCCCATGCCGCCCGTGCCACCGCCCGCGTCGTAGAACGCCGCGGCGCGGCGTGGCGGCGCGGTCACCCGGGTTCCCCCGGGCCGCCGGCCGCGCGTTTGGTGCCGGACATGACCAGCCCGCCGCCGAGGCTCATCAGCCGGATTTGCACCTGCTCCATCCCGGCCGCCCGCCAGGCCGCCTCGTGCTCGGCCAGCGGGTGCCGCCGGTAGTGCGTGGAGATGCTCGGGCCGAGGAACTGGCCGACCCGCAGCCAGGCAGGCCCGCCGGTGAGCATGCCGAGCACGGGCAGCGCGGCCCGGGTGTAGAGCTGCCAGCAGGCCCGCCAGCCGGGGTTCGGCGGCACGTGGAAGTCCAGGTTGGCCAGGGTGCCGCCGGGCCGCAGGCAGCGGGCCAGCTCCGCGACCGTGGCCGCCGGGTCCGCGACGTAGCGCAGCAGGTAGGAGAAGATCACCGCGTCGAACGTGCCGTCGGCGAACGGGAGCCGGTCCGCGTGCGCCAGCGCCACACCCATCTGCCGCTCCCGCCCGGCCCGGCGGATGTTGGCCGCGCCCGCGCGCAGCATGGGCTCGCTGAGATCGACCCCTGCGATCTGGGCGCCGGTCCGCTCGGCCACGGCCAGGGCGATCCCGGCCGGCCCGGTGGCCACGTCGAGCACGCGCCGCGGGCTGGCCGCGGCGACCCGGTCGACCACGGCGCGGCGCCAGCGTCTGTCCTGACCGAACGACAGCAGGTAGGCCAGCCGGTCATATCGGGCGGGCAATCCGGTGAACACGCTGTGCACGACATCGTCGCCGCGCAACTGCTCTGCACGCCCATTCGCTGCCGGAGCACCCTGAGAGGTTGACATACCTCCATATGGGATCACATCAGGGCACGGTAAGGGCAGCCACAGTAGACAGGTTGATCAAGTCTCGATCCACAGACAGAACGGGTGCCCGGCCGGGTCAAGGCACACCCGCACGTCGTCCTGCGGCTGGTACTCCGCCAGGGTCGCCCCGGCCGCCTGGGCATGCGCTACCCCCGCGTCCAGGTCTTCGACCCTTATCTCCAGGTGCATCATCATCTGCGGATCGCCGGGGCCGGCCGGCCACACCGGCCTGACATACCGCTCCTCGGTCTGGAACGACAGCGATGCCCCGCCGCCCGGCGGCCTGAGCTTCACCCAGTCAGGCTCTTCGACCTCGGTCTCCCAGCCCAGCAGCCGGACGTAGAACCCGGCCAGCGCCACCGCATCCGGCGCGTCGATGTTCGTCCCGGTCAGCTCAAGCAGCGGTTTCCCAGCCAAGATTGCTCCTCCGTTAGGGTGTGCCGGCGATGATGTCGGCGGCGCGGGCGATCAGGGAGGTCTTGCCCGAAGGGCTGCCTTCCAGGCGGTCGGCCAGCCGGTAGGCGCTGTACAGGCCGCGCACGCCGAGCCAGCGGGCGGGCTCGGGCTCCCAGCGCCTGGTCCGGTGGCTGACCCAGGGCAGCTCGGTGCGCGCGGTGGCGCGGCCGAGCACCAGGTCGGCGAGGGTGCGCCCGGCCAGGTTGGACGCCGCCACCCCGTGCCCGGTGTAGCCGCCCGCCCAGCCCAGGCCGGTCGTCTCGTCCAGTGCCACGGTCGCGCACCAGTCGCGGGGCACGCCGAGCACGCCACACCAGGCGTGCTCGATCCGCGCCGGGCCAACCTGCGGCAGCAGGGTGCGCAGGCTCCTGGCGAGCGCACCGGCCGTCTCCGGCTGGGTCGTCCCACGGTGGTCGGTGCCCGAGCCGAACCGGTACGGCACGCCGCGCCCGCCGATCGCGATCCGCCCGTCCGCGGTCCGCTGCGCGTAGATGTAGACGTGCGCCTCGTCGCCCAGCGTCTCGCAGCCGGACCAGCCGATGTCCCGCCACACGTCGTCACCGAGCGGCTCGGTCACGATCATCGAGCTGTTCATCGGCAGCAGCTCACGGCGCAGCCCCGGCAGCCGTGCGGTAAAGCCCTCGGTGGCGCGCAGCACATGCCTTGCCGTCACATCGCCGAACACCGTGCAGGCCCGGCCTGGCTCGATGGCCGTCACCGGCGTTGCCTCGTAGATCTGCACCCCGGCCCGTTCGGCGGCTGCGGCCAGTCCGGTCACCAGCCTGGCCGGCTGCACCCTGGCACAGTGTGGCGTGTAGGTTCCGCCGTGCCCGTTCGGTATCAAAATTTCTTTTTCAAACTCACTGGGATCGAGATAACGGACATCGGCCTCATCCAGGCCCCAGGAACGGTCGGCGCGCACGGACTCGCGCAGCCGCTCGCGCTGGGCGACGGTGGTCGCCACGCTCAGGCTCCCGCCCTTGACGAAGTGGGCGTCGATGCCCTCGGCCTGGCAGAAGGCACCGATCTCGTCCACCGTTTGGTGGAGCTGGCGCTGCATGTCCAGCACACCGGCCCGGCCGCGCGGGCCACGGGCGTAGCGGTCCCGCGATCCGGGCAGCGCCGCGGTCACCCAGCCGCCGTTGCGGCCGGACGCGCCGAACCCGGCGAACGCCGCCTCCAGCACGATCACGCGCAGGCCCGGCTCGGCGCGCTTCAGGTACCAGGCCGTCCAGAGCCCGGTGAAACCGGCCCCGGCGATGCACACGTCCGCCTCGGCCGGGCCGGGCAGGGACGGCCGGCGCGGCGGGAAGCCGCCCCGGGCATGCCACCAGTAGGACACGTCACCGTTACGCATGACCGCACCACCGCAGATCTCGCACCATAGGGCAGCAGGTTATCCGCAGCCCCCGGCAGGTAGGGTCCCGGCCATGAGCACGCATATCGACGATGACCTGCGGGCCGCCGTGATCGGCTGCGCCCAGCGGATGGTGAGCGACGGGCTCGTCACCGGCGCCTCGGGCAACGTGAGCGCCCGTGCGGGCGACCAGGTCGTCATCACGCCGAGCGGGCGCCGCTACCAGACCCTCCGCCCGGCGGATCTGTGCGTGGTCGGCCTGGACGGCGAGCCCATCGACCTGCCGCTGCGGCCCTCGTCGGAGCTGCCCATGCACCTGGCCGCCTACCGGCAGACGGCGGCAGGCGCGGTGGTGCACACCCACTCGACGTTCGCGACCGTGGTCGCCACGGCCTGCCCCGAGCTGCCGGCGATCCACTACGCGATCGGCTTCCTCGGCGGCCCGATCCGGGTGGCCGGATACGCGACGTTCGGCACGCCTGAGCTGGCCGGTGGCCTGGCGGCCGCGCTGGCCGGCCGGCACGGCGCGCTGCTGCAGAACCATGGCGCGGTGGCGGTCGGGGACGACGTCGGGCAGGCCTACGACCGCGCCCGGCTGCTGGAATGGCTGGCCGAGCTGTACTACCGCTCCAGCCAGTTCGGCTCGCCCCGGCTGCTCTCCGCCGCCGAACTGGACGCCTTCCACGAGCAGGTCTCCGCCCTCTCCTACGACGTCACCGACTGACCCCGGCGTGTCGCCGCCAGCTACGCCGCGCACCCCGCCACAATTGGTGCTCCAGGCCCCGCCGTGCATGAGACGGCAGGGCCTGAAAGCACGGTGGGGCCTGAAAGCTCTGACAGCCGGAGGCGGGCCGCTTACCGCCTGGCTGACCCGGGGCTATGTCGTCGTTGTGACACCGTAGACACTCTTCGGTCGACGTTGCAGCAACGACGACATTGAGCCCCCGGCACACTGGATGGGCACCGTGATGGATCCAGAGATCGCCGCCTTCGAGCGGATGGCGGCCCAGCACTGGCAGGGGACCGAACGGGCGCGGCTCGGCGGCTGGCTGCTGCGGGCGGCCGGCGGCTTCACCGGCCGGGCGAACTCGGCCCTCCCCCTGGGCGACCCGGGCATGCCCGTGGAACGCGCCGTCGACGAGGTGCACGCCTGGTACACCCAGCGCGGGCTGCCGCCGCTGATCGCCCTTCCCATGTGGCCCGATGCCAGCCCGGGCCCCCTGGAAACCCTGCTGATCCAGCGCGGCTGGCGGCTGCGCGCGGGCCCGGCCGTGGTCATGACGGCCCGCACCGGACTCATCGCGGATCACCGCCAGGACGCCGGGCTGGCCTACGCCGCCGAGCCCGATGCCGAATGGCTGGCGCTCTACCGGTTCCACGGGCAGCCAGTCCCTCAGGCCGCCCTGCCGGTGCTGCTGTCCGCGCCCGAACAGGTCTTCGGGAGCCTGCGGCGCGACGGCCATACCGTGGCCACCGGGCGGCTGTCGCTGGCCGGGGGGTGGGCCGGGATCACCGGCGTCGAGGTCGCCCCGGCCTGGCGGCGGGCCGGCCTCGGCACCGCCATCACCGCAGGCCTGGCCGCCCAGGCTGCAGCCCGTGGCGTTCAGGACATCTTTCTCCAGGTCGAGGAGGACAACGCCGCCGCCCGTGCGCTCTATACCCGCTGCGGGTTCACCGGGCGGCACCGCTACCACTACCGGCTGGCCCCAGCCGGAAGCTAAAGATCAGGCATCGCACAGGGCGAGCAGCTTGGTCACCGTGGACCAGTTGCGCGCCGTCCCCGCCCCCTTGGCCGACAGCGGCCCGCCAGCCCGGCCGAGCAGCTTGGCCAGCTCACTGGTCCCATAGCCGTCCGGCGTGTGCAGGAACACCGCCCGCCCGGCCAGGTGCACGGTGTCCCGGCTGCCCTTCTCCGCCGCCTGCCGCTCGAACTCCGCCAGCCTGGCCGCATGGTCCGGCCCGGCATCCCCGGGCAGGAAGATCACGTGCACGTACTTGGGGTTCGGCTCGCTGAGGTAGGGGTTGTCCGCGATGACCTTGGCCAGCCCGTCCCGGGTGAGCACGACGACCCCGGCCTGGATCCCCAGGCGCTCGGCGACCGCCCGCTCCAGCCCGGCCGCCAGCGCCCCCGTGTCGGCTTCAGGCGAGCTGAACAGCACGTTGCCGCTCTGGATGTAGGTCGCGACGTCGTCGTGGCCGAGCGAGGCGACCGCGTCCCGCAGGTCGGCCATGGCGATCCGCTTGCTGCTGCCGAGGTTGATCCCGCGCAGCAGGGCGATATGAGTGGGCATCCCAGCATCCTGCCCCAGCCGCCTGGAGCGCGCACGGATCCCGTCCGCGCGCCCTGGGCACGGTCAGGCGTGGCAGGTCAGCGGCCGCCCGCCGTTGTAGGTGATCATGTCACCGACCGCGGCAGCGAGGTCGATGCGCGCTCCCCGCTCAGCGCCGTCCAGCTCCGCATAGGCGCGATGCAGGTTGCCCACGATCCGCTCCGGATCCAGCCACTCGCCGTACCGGCCGAGTTCGCTCTCCCGCGCCGCCGCCAGCGGCGCCAGCCCGGCCTCCCGCCCGCGCCGCGCCACATCCTGCACGAACCGCAGGTACCCCAGCACCTCATCGATCATCTCCGGGCCGCCCACCGGCCCATGACCAGGGACGATCGCCTGGGCACCGAGTGGCCGCACGACCTCCTCAAGCACCTCGATCGCCCCCTCGATGGAGCCCATCAGCAGGAACGGCGTCCCCCCGTTGAACAGCAGGTCGCCCGCGAACAGCACCGACCGGTCCGGCAGGTGCACGATCGAGTCGTTGGTTGTGTGCGCCGGCGTCCCCACATGCGCCACCTCGCACCGCAGCTCACCGGCCCACAGCGTGACCCCGGACTCGTAGGTCAGGAACGGCGGCGCCACCTCCAGCTCGCCCCACTCGACGTCGTTCCATACGCCGAGGTTCACCGGTAGCCCGCCGGCCAGCACCTCCTCCCGGCAGCGCCGGTGGCCTACGATCGTGGCCTGCGGCAGCAGGCAGTTGCCGTAGGTGTGGTCGCCGTGGTGGTGGGTGTTGACCAGGGTCCGGACCGGCTGCCTGGTCACGGCCTCGACCGCCGCCAGGAAGGCCCGCGTCCGCCGCTCGGTGGAGCAGGTGTCGATGCTGATGACGCCCCCGCCGCCGGTGATGAACCCCGTGTTGTTGATGTACCAGCTCCCATCGGGCTGGATGTAGGCGTAGACGCCCTCGCTGACCTCAACGGTCTGTGCTGCACCGGTCATGGAACTATTGTCGTGACGTGACCGTGGCGGCCGGCAGCAGGGAGGCGAGACGACGATGGCATTCGACCCGGCCCAGTTTCCGGACGGCCTGCCGGTCCCGGTGGACGACGGCGCCGCCGCCCACCTGACCGGCGCCGCCATGCCGCCGATCGCCCTGCCGTCCACCGGCGGCGAGCCGGTCCTGGTGGACACCGTGCCGGACGGCTTCACCCGGCTGATCATCTACGCCTACCCGATGACCGGGCTGCCCGGCGTGCCGGTGCCAGACGGCTGGGACGAGATCCCGGGCGCACGCGGCTGCACCCCGGAGTCCTGCGGCTTCCGCGACCACGCGGCCGGACTGGCCGCCCTCGGCGCCGGGGTGGCCGGGCTGTCCACTCAGTCCACGGCCTACCAGCAGGAGGCCGCCGGACGCCTGCGCCTGCCCTTCCCGCTGCTCAGCGACGCAGACCTCGCCCTCACCACGGCGCTGACCCTGCCGGCCTTCGACATCGACCTGGCCCCGGACTACGAGGGCGGCGGCCGCCGGACGCTGCTCAAGCGGCTGACGCTCGTCGTCCGCGCCGGCCATATCGAGAAAGTCTTTTATCCCGTCTTCCCGCCCGGTCAGCATGCCGAGGAAGTCCTCGCCTGGGCATCAGCCAGGAATGAATGATGAATTTGATCACCGAACGGTTCCCAGCTCACCGATCGCTCTGGGCGCTGATCCTGGTGCCACTGGCCCTGGCGCTGGCGATCGCCGGCTGCTCCGCGGCACCTCCCGGCACGCACCAGTCCACCACCGCAGGCCGGTCGAACGCCTCGCTGACCGCGAACCCGGCCGTCGACCCCGGCAGCCCGCTGGGCGGCAAGCCCGCCCCGGGCTTCACGCTGCTGGACCAAAATGGCCAGAAGGTCTCGCTCAGCCAGTTCCACGGCAAGGCGGTCCTGATCTCCTTCGTCGACTCGCACTGCACGACGATCTGCCCGCTGACCACCACCAGCCTGCTGCAGGCGGTCAGCCTGCTCGGCCCGGCAGGCAAGCAGGTGCAGCTCCTCGGCATCGACGCCAACCCGCAGGCCACCCGCGTCTCCGACGTGCACGCCTACTCGGTGGCGCACAACATGATGCAGCGCTGGGACTTCCTCACTGGCACGCTCGCCCAGCTCAAGCAGGTGTGGAAGGACTACCACGTCTACGTCCAGGCGATCAGGAACAACATCGACCACGAGCCCGCGATCTACCTGATCACCCCCGGCGGCCATGAGCAGTCCATCTTCCTCACCCAGATGGCCTACACCGCGACCGATCAGCAGGCCCAGGTCCTGGCCAACGCGACCGCCGCCGTGCTGCCCGGCCACCCGCACGTCAAGCAGTCGGTAAGCCTCCGCTATATCCCCGGCATCAAGCCCGCCACCGCCACCGAACTGCCGGTGGCCGGCGGCCGCGCGGCCGGCCATACGATCCCGTTCGGCCCCGGCCACGCCCACCTGGTCGTGTTCTTCGCCACCTGGGTGGACGAGAACTCCAACCTCACCGCCGAGCTGCAAGCCCTGAACGCCTACCAGCGCGAGGCACTGGCCCACGGCTGGCCCCAGGTGGTAGCGGTGGACGAGGCCAGCACCGAGACGACCCCGTCAGCCCTGCCCACCTTCCTGTCCAGCCTGCACGGCAGCCTGACCTACCCGGTGGTCATCGACAAGTACGGCGCCCTGTCCGACGGCTACGGCGTCCAGGACCAGCCCTGGTTCGAACTGCTCTCCCCAACCGGCAAGATCCTCTTCACCAACGACGGCTGGCTCCCCGGACCCTCCCTCACCGCCGCCGTCCGCAAGGCCGTCTCCTCCTAGCTGTCTCAACCGGGCGCCTGCGGCCTCTGTCCAAAGGGAATCGTCTGGACGCAGCAAGACGATCAAGGATCGTGCCTGGATGGAGACTTGTCATGCCGACCCACAGCCGCCCGTTAACCGTCGCTCTGCTGGCCGTCCTGCCCTGCCTGGGTCTCGTTGCCGTGGCCGGTCCCGCGCAGGCGGCCTTTACGATCACTGAGTTCAATGTGCCGACCGGTGGCGCACAACCGCTGCGAATGGCGCTTGGCCACGACAAGAACGTCTGGTTTACCGAGTTCAGCAGCAACAAGATCGCGAAGATCACGACCGCCGGGACGATCACCGAGTACACGATCCCCACGGCCGGCAGCCAGCCGTCCGCGATCGCGGCGGGACCGGACGGCAACATGTGGTTCACCGAGGAGTCCGGGAACAAGATCGGCAAGATCACCACGGCGGGAAAGATCACCGAGTTCACCATTCCCGACGCGAAGAGTAACCCGGAAGGCATTGCCGCAGGCCCGGATGGCAACCTGTGGTTCACCGAGTTCAACGGCAACCGGGTTGGGAAGATCACGACGGCCGGGGTGATCAAGACGTTCGCGCTGCCCAACCCGAAGAGCAACCCGCTCGGGATCACCGCGGGCTCCGATGGCAACGTCTGGTTCACCGATTACAACGTCGGCGCGATCGGCCGGATCACCACCTCAGGCGTCATCACGACGTTCGGTGTCGGCGCCGTTCACCCCTATGACGTAGCCCCGGGATCGGACGGGAACCTGTGGATCACCGAGGTCAGCACCAATGAAATCGCCCGGATGAACACGGCGGGCAGCGTCACGGGTAACTTCCCCATCCCGACCAGCGCCAGCCAGTCGCTGGAACTCACTCCTGGTCCCGACGGCGCCCTGTGGTTCACCGAACACCAAGGCGACAACATCGGCCAGATAACCACCGGCGGCTCGGTCACCGAGTTCTCCGTCCCCACGGCGGGCAGCATTCCCTGGGGCATCGCTCCGGGCTCGGACGGAAACATGTGGTTCACCGAATTCAGCGGCAACAAGATCGGCCGGATCGACCTGCCCCACTTCAATTTGCTCAACGTCTATTACATCCCGAACAGGTTCTTCATCCCCAACGAGTCATCGCTGACCAGCCGGGGTGAAACCGTAAGCTGGCTGAGCCTGAACCCCGGCCTGCACGGCATCCAGGACTCCTCCGGGATGGGGCTGTTCGGCACGCCCAACGGGCTCCGGATCGGCGGCACCTACTCGTTCACCTTCACCGGCGCCGGGACCTACCAGTACGACGACATGTTCCACACCGCGCGCAAGGGCACGGTCGGCGTCCCCATCTCGGTCCACCCGGTCATAGGCGCCGTGGACACCGCCCAGGTCACCTGGGCTTCGGCCGGCCCGCCAGCGGGCTTCGCCGGCAACGTCCAGCTTCAGCAGCCAGGCTCCACCGACTTCGTCACCTGGCAGGCCAACGTCACCAGCCTGTCGGCAACCTTCGGCCCGAACGACCCCCTCTGGGCTGGCCCCGGCACCTACCGGTTCCGTGCCCAGCTGGAAAACCTCGCCACCGGCACCGCCTCGGGATTCAGCAAGCCCGGCTCCATCACCCTGCCCTAGCCAGCTGGAGGGGACGGCCAGGTGGGCGTGGGCCCGAACTCGTCCTCCTGGCTGGTTCAGCTCGGTGGGCTGCTGGCCAGGCGGACGAGCCGGCCCACGTTGATCCCCCAGCCGACGCCGAAGCTGTGCGGCATCAGGATCCGGGGGTCCTCCGGCGACCACCACTCCGCGATCACCCGCTCCAGCGTCGGTGGCCGCAGGTCGTAGGGCACGACCCCGCCCAGCTTGCCAACCCACTCCCGTTCACCGGCCGGCTTGCGAAGCTCCTGCGCCACGGCCGCCCCGATCAAGCCACCGGCGATGAGAATCGCCGGTACAGCCTTCCCCTTCTGCATCCCCAAAGCCTATGCCGGGGGGCTAACCGACTCCGACACCAGGACAGCCAAAGCGCCTATCCTGTCTATATGAGCGAACCTGTGCCTGAGCTAGATGCGGACGAGGCGCTCCATGGCGTGATCAATCAACTCGTCATCAATGGCCAGCGCATGCCGGTGATCATTCCCGGGTCTGTCATCGAGACTCTGCACCTGTTCGCTGAACTCCTCCGTATGGCGGAGGTGGCTGGCTACGTGCCGTCTCTGCTGCCTGTGGCGTTTCCCTGGGCTCGGTTCCTTCCGGAGACCGAGCTTCCCGTGTTCGTATCTGAGCTGGCGCAAGCTGCTGAGAGCGGCGAGCGCGCACCCGAGCGGCTGGCTGATCTGATGCGGGAGTGGCGTGCAACCGCAGAGGTCTACGCCGACCCGGCCATCCTGAGCGCGCTTCGGGGGCCGATCAGCGACCACGGTCCCGTGCCAGAACCCAGCCCCGCCGGGTGAGTCCCAAGCGACGAGAGCGGGTCGCGCCCCCTGCCGCTCCCGGCGAGTGGGAGGTGCGGTTCGGCACCAGCGAGGCTGCGAAAAGCTGGGATGATCTCTGCCGGCAGGCCCCTGGCAATACGGCGATTGCATGGCGAGAGATGCGCGCCGACCCGAGACCGCCCAAGGACCATCGGCACGGGCGGCTTCATGGTGATCTCGCTGTGAAGGTCGTCGACGGCCGCACGCTGGAGCAATGGCAGATCGAGGTGACAGGCGGGGGCCGCATCTGGGTACGCAATCGACGACGACCGGCATACTGTCTGGCTCACATATGCGGCGACAGGTCACCCCAAAGCAACTGACCGCTGATGTTGCCCTGGCAATGTGTTCTCCCGCGTGCCCTTCCACAAGGTGACGTACCCGGCAATCTTCTTAAGAGCGAACGCGAGCCGGGTCCCAGTAATCGGATCAGCTTTCGCCGGTCGATGCCGGGGACCTCACCACCGCCCGCACCCACTACCAAGCCAGCCTCGACATCCGGACCCGCCTGGCCACCACCGACCCCACCAACACCCAATGGCAACGCGACCTGGAGTACGTGCGTCAGCGGCTGGATGACCTGCCTGACGCACCGCAGTAGGTGCCACCGATCGCTGATTGACCCGGCTCACCACCCGCCAGGACGCAGCGCTTCAGGCCGGGACCTGGAAGTATGTGGCCGGGGTCAGGCCGGTTTCCTTGCGGAAGGCGGCCACGAACGCGCTGGTGCTGTCGTAGCCGACGTGGCGGGCGACGTTTCCCACCGGCTGGCCGTCGGCCAGGGCGGGCAGGGCGGCCTGGAGCCTGAGCAGTGTCCGCCAGCGGCCGAAGGGTATTCCGGTGCCGGTCAGGAACGCCCGGGCCAGGGTGCGTTCGCTCGCGCCTACCTCGCGGCCCCACTGGCCCAGGGTCCGCTTGTCGGCGGGATTGCCGCCCAGCGCCTGGGCGACATCGCGGGCCCGCTCGTCGGTGGGCAGGCGTACCTCGATGGTGGCCAGCGGGACGGGTTCGAGCAGGTCGGTGAGCACGGCTTCGGCCCGGGTGCGCCGCTCAGGGTCGAGGGCCGGGCGGTCCAGGTAGGTGATCAGCTCGACCAGCAGTGGCCCGGCCACGACCGGGGTCGGGCCGGCCCAGCCGATGGGGCACAGGTCGGGCCGGACGTAGAGGGAGCGCATGGTGGCGGGGCCGGAGGCGCGGGTCTCGTGCCGCAGGCCTGCCGGGATCCACAGGGCCCTGGTGGGCGGCAGCACCCAGGTCGCCGGCTCGGTGACCACGGTGAGCACACCACGGGGCGCCCACGCTAGCTGGTGATCATCGTGGGTATGCCAGCAGAAGGCGGTTCCCGCTGCCATGGCGAACGTACAAACGATCATGGCCGGGTCATCCACGCTGCGATGTCCGTCTAGCGCCACAGGATGGCAGGATACGCCCTAGCCTGCGGCAACCCAGCGTCCGTAGCTTGGCGGCATGAACGAAAACCACGCGAAATTGTGTCCAAGCCCGGAGTGGGCCGAATGGCTCCAGGGCGAGGTGCTGCCAGAGGTCACGGCCGGGATCGAGCTCGGCGGCGAACTGCTCGAGGTCGGCCCCGGGCCGGGCGCGGCGACCGACTGGCTGCGGCACCGGGTGAAGCGCCTGGCCGCCCTGGAAGCCGACGAGGAGGCTGCGGCCAAGCTGACCGCCAGGCTCGACGGGACCAACGTCGAGGTCGTGACCGGCGACGGTACCCAGATGACCTATGCCGACGGCTCGTTCGACTCGGTCGCTTCCTTCACCATGCTGCATCACATCCCCACGGCAGCGTTGCAGAACCGGCTGCTGGCCGAGGTGCTCCGGGTGCTGCGGCCGGGCGGCGTGCTATTCGGCTCGGACAGCCTGGCCAGCGACGGCCTGCATCACTTCCACGTCGATGACGTCTACAACCCGGTCGAGCCCGCCGCTTTCCTGACCCGGCTGCAGACCATCGGCTTCGGCAAGATCACCCTCTCCGTGGACTATGGGATGACCTTCGTGGCCCACAAGCCCGCACCCGAAGCATCAGAGGAACAGCAATGACCCCGATCACGAACGAGCCGCTGCGGGTCCGCACCACGGCCATCGGCCTGCTCAGCTTCGCCGCCGCCGAAGAACAACTGCTGCTGACCACCGCGACCAGGTCCAACGGCCAGCACCCTGGCGGCCCGGACCGATGGGCAGCCGTCCCGCTGGTCGCACACAACACCGACTTCCGCCGCCAGCAGGTCCAGCGCCTCGACGCGGTCCGCAACGGCACTGTCCCGCCGGCCTTCACCGAGATCGACCACAGCTCGGCCGAGGTCTACCAGGGGTACTGCCAGCCGGCCGGGGCCGTGGCGGAGGCCAGCCGCCAGAGCACCCAGGAGCTGATCGCCGGGCTGAGCGCGATCCCGGACGAAGACCTGCTCGACCCCGCCCGCAACCCCTGGCTGGGCGGCCGTCAGCTCTGGCTGCAGATCGTGGTGCGTGGCTTCTGGCACCCCACCGGCCACCTCGGTGACTACTACATCGCCCACGGCCACCCAGACCGCGCCGTCGCTCTGCACACGCAGGGGGCAGGCTGGGCCCGCTACCTGAACGCGCCGGACGCGGCCCAGGGCATGGCCTGCTACAACCTGGCCTGCGCCCAGGCCAGGTCCGGCCACCCAGGCGACGCGTTCGACGCGCTCAGCGAGGCGGTCGCACTGAACAGCGACCTGCTCGCCAACGCCGCCAGGGACGCTGATCTAGGCTCGCTGCGTGACCACGGCAAGCTCGACGCGCTGCTGGGATACGGGTGAGCGACGAAGCTGAGCCGGAGCCGCCCGGGGTCCGGCTGGCCACGATCGCGAGCGAGTGGGCCCGGATCGGCGTGACCGGCTTCGGCGGCCCACCAGCGCACATCGCCCTGCTCCGCGCGCTGTGCGTGGACAAGCGGCACTGGCTGCGGGCCGACGAGTTCGAGGACGGCATCGCCGCGACCAGCCTGCTGCCCGGCCCGGCCTCCACCCAGCTCGCGATCTTCTGCGGGTGGCGGCTGCGTGGCTGGCGCGGAGCGCTGCTGGCCGGGTTCTGCTTCATCGTCCCCGGCCTGATCGTGATCCTCGCCCTGTCCGCGCTGTTCCTGGCCCGCCACCCGCCGCTCTGGGTGCGCGGGGTGGCCGCCGGGGCCGGTGCCGGGGTTCCCGCCGTCGCCGTTGCCGCCGCTGTGGGCCTGGTCCCGGCGAGCTGGCGGCGGGTCAGGGGAGTGACGGCCCGGCAACGGCGCTGGCTGGGCTACCTGCTGGCCGGGGCGCTGTGCGGCGCGCTCGCCGGTGAGTATCTCGTGTTCGTCCTGCTCGCCTGCGGCCTGACCGAGCTGAGCCTGCAGCACCCAACGTTGCGGAAACCGCCCGTACTCGCGGCGCTGCCGCTGGCCGTCCCGGCGGCGGGTCTCGGCGCGCTGGCCTGGGTGGCGATCAAGGTCGGGGCGCTGTCGTTCGGCGGCGGGTTCGTCATCATCCCGCTCATGCAGCACGACGCGGTGACCGGCTACCACTGGATGACCAGCGCCCAGTTCCTCAACGCGGTCGCGCTGGGCCAGGTCACGCCGGGCCCGGTGGTGCTGACGACCGCCGTCGTCGGCTACGCCGCCGCCGGCGTGTGCGGCGGACTGCTGGCCACGCTGGTCGCGTTCACGCCCTCGTTCGTGTTCGTGCTGGCCGGCGCGCCGCAATTCGACCGGCTGCGGCGCAGCGCGCACGCCCAGGCGTTCCTCACCGGGGCGGGTGCCTGTGCCATCGGCGGCATCGCGGGCGCGGCCGTGCCGCTGCTGCTTGCCCTGGGGCACCTGTGGCAGTTCGCGGTCACTGTGGCCGCTGGGCTGTGGCTCCTCGGCCTGCGCAGGGGCGTGGTCGCCGCCCTGGTCGGCTGCGGCACCCTGGGCGCAATCGCCGCGTTCGCCCATGCGCCGCTGCCGTAACGAGTACTGCCGTAAAAGCAACGGCCTAGGATGCTGAGATGGCCGCCGGATATACGCACGAGGAAGCCAAAACCAGGGCCGTCCTGCTCGAGATGCAGTCCTATGAGATCTTTCTCGACCTGGCCAGCGATCCCAGCGTGATCCGCTCACGCGCGGAGATCCGCTTCCGCTGCTGGGGACCCGGAGTATCCAGCTACGCCAACCTGGCCGCCGGCACGGTGCACCAGATACAGCTCAACGGACAGGCCCTCGACCCGGCGGACGTGCTCGTCGACGGCTGCCTGCACCTGACCGGGCTGACGGCGGACAACGTCCTCACGGTGGACGCCGAGTCCGGCTACCCTGCCGACGGGCGTGGCCTGGGCCGGTTCACCGATCCAGCCGACGGCTCGGTATACGTGCTGGCGACCTGCTTCCCCAACCTCGCGTCGCGCCTGCTCTGCTGCTTCGACCAGCCGGATCTGCGCGCCGACGTCACGCTGTCGGTATCGGCGCCGGCCGGCTGGGAATGCGTGTCCAGCGGTGCGGTGACCGCCCGGCCCGAGTCCGGCCAGGCGGGGGTCTGGCGGTTCGCCACCGTGCCGGCCATGAAGATCTATGAGCTGATCCTGTGCGCCGGACCCTACGTTACGGCGGCCGAGGGGAACCTGCCCGGGCAGGCCGCGCCCATCCCGCTCAGTGTCCGCAGCCGCCGCACTCTGGCCCATGAGCCCGGCCTGGCGAAGATCACCACCATGGTGGGCACGGCTCTCGCGTTCTATGAGCGAATCCTCGGAGTGCCCTGCCCGTACCCGAAGTACGACGTGGTGTTCGCACCAGGACTGAACGCGAATGCGATGCAGGTCCCGGCCCTGATGCTGGTCAGCGAACGGTTGCTGCAGCGCGCCGCCGATCCCGAGGACACCGTCGCGCTGATACTCGCGCACGAGGTCGCGCACCTGTGGTTCGGCTGCCTGGTCGAAGGCCGCTGGTGGGACGACCTGTGGCTGGCCGAGGCGATGGCCGACTACCTCGGCGACACCGCTGGTGACGAGGCATTCCACCGGCCCGCAGCCTGGGCCAGATACGGCATGCGGACCAAGCCCCAGGGCTACGAGGCCGACAGCGCGCCCGGCGTCGAGCCGGTCTCCTCCCCGGTCGAGGACGCCGCCGACGGGCTGAGCAAGCCGTGGGCCATCACCTACGTCAAGGGCGGCAGCGTCGTCCGCCAGCTCGCTGCCCTCATCGGCGATGCGGCCCTGCGCACCGGGCTGCACGACTACCTGACCAGCTTCGGCTGGAGCGCCGCGACCCTCGACGACCTGATGGGCTGCTGGTCGCGGGCGAGCGGCCGGGATCTGACCGAGTGGGCGGAGCAGTGGCTGCGCACCCCGGGCGTGAATACGCTGCGGCCCGAGCTGACGCTGGCACCGGATGGCACGATCGCCTCGCTGTCCGTCCGCCAGGATCCGCTACCCGCCCGCACTCACCGCATTTCGATCGGCCTCTATGGCCGCCAGGGTGGCCGGCTGCACCGCCGTCATCGGATTTACCTGGAAATGAAAGAACCCCGGACGGCTGCGCCAGAGCTGACTGGCCTGCCAGCGCCGGACGCTCTCATCCTCAACGACCAGGACCTCACCTTCGCCATCATCCGGTTCGATGACCGGTCGCTGCGCAACCTCACCGAGTGCGCCATGCAGGTGGACGATCCGCTGGCCGAAGCGGTCTGCTGGACCGCCGCCTGGGACATGACCATGGCCGCCGAGCTGGCCGCGAGCGATTTCACCGATCTGGTCATCCGCCGCATCGCCGCCGAGCCCGTGTCGATCGCCGTGGACACCCTGCTGCAACGCGCCCGCACCGCTGCCGACTACTATGCCCCGCCCGGCCAGCGACCCGCCCTGCGGCAGCGGCTGGCGGCGGCCATCCTGGACACCATCGGGCGGACCCGGCCAGCAAGCCGGACCCAGCGCCAGCTCGCAGCCGCGTTCGCCGCGAGCGCCGAAACCGAGGGCCAGCTCACTCTGCTGCGCTCCTGGCTGGCCGGTGCCTCGCTCCCCGATGGGGTGAGCGCCGATCTGGACCTGCGCGCCCAGATCCTGGCAACCCTGTCGGCTCGCGGCCTGGCGAGCGACAACGACCTGGACGCCTATGCGGCAGCCGACCCGGTCGGCGGTCAGCTGCACGCGGCCACCTGCCGGGCGATGCGCCCCGACCCGGCGGCCAAAAAGGCCGCCTGGGTCGCTGCCCTGGACGCCGACCAGACCCTCCACCTGGCGAGGGCTCACGCGACCGGCATCTGGGTCCCCGGCCAGGATGCCATCCTTGCCCCCTACCAGGACCGCTACTTCAGCGAGGCGCTGCCCGCCCTCAGCCACAACCAGACTTACACCGGCCTGCAGCTGGCCGGCCTGCTCTACCCGGCCACCCCGGCTGACCCGGTGACTCTCGACGCCACCACCAGATACCTGGCCGGCAGCGACCCGTTCCCGGCGCTCCGCCGGGTCCTGCTGGACCAGGCCAGGACCCTCGGCCAGACCATCACCGCGCAGGCGAAAGCCGCCCGAGAAGGCTGAGCAGCTCGGCGGGCGAACATGCCCGGGATCCCGACCGGGGCGGTGTGGCCGCCGGGGAACACGGCGCACCCGACGCTGGGCCCGGCCGGCTCAGGCACCGGCCAGCTGCCCCGCGTAGCAGTCCGCGACCGCCCGGAAGGCCTGTTTGGGCTCCCAGGACATATCCGGGTAGGTCGTCCCCGGCTGGCCTTCGTAGCTCTTGACCAGGCTCAACGCCGACATGTCGAGGTCGTGCCTGGGGTCTTCGCTGAACGGGGCCCGCGGCTCGACGAACGAGTTAACGAACACACCGTCCAGGCCGGCCGCGCCGAGGATGCCGAGCACTTCGGTCAGCTCGCGGGCCTGCAGCTCCTCGTCCCTGATGTACTCGCCATTCAGCCGGGGCCGGATTAGCCGGCCGGCCAGCGGCAGGCTGTGCAGGAGCCGGCTGTTGGGGTCGATCACGCCGAAGCCGAGCGTGCCGGAGTCCTCGGCGCCCCGGTAGCCGCGCATGCCGACCTCGGTGACGACCACCGGCTTGCCGCAGTCGAAGTACCGCCGCACCATGTCTGCGTACCTGTCCTTGATCCGCGCGTCCCGGTAGTGGTCGATGCCGACGAAGTCGAACGGCGTCCAGTCGACCGACTCGCCCATCAGGGAGGCGTAGGTCAGCGGCCCGCCGAAGGCATCCCTGATCCGCCCGGCGGCCCGGGCCAGGAAGGCGTTGAGCAGTTCGGTGTGCGCGGTGCTGCCGGCCTTGACCTGGCTCATCAGGGTGGCCAGCCGCTGCTGGAGGGACTTCCCCGGCACGATGCCGCGCATGAACAGGCTCAGCTCACCGCCCAGGCAGAACACGATCGGGCCGGTCGCCTGGTGGCAGCGGCTCGTGCAGAGCTGACAGGACTTCCCGCTGAGCTGGCAGGCCGCCGCCCCGGCAGCGGGCTCACTGACCTTGCCGGCGAAGCGGGCGCGCAGCTTCTCGGCGGCCTCGGCGGCGGTCAGGTAGTAACCGAGCGTCTGGTCCGGGTCCTTCTCATACAGCGATGGCGACAGCCACACTTCCAGGCCGAGGTCCAGCGCGGCCTCGGCGGCCGCCATCAGGCGGCCGACGTCGCGGCCGGTGATCCGCACGGCGTTGCAGTGCAGGCCGGTCTTTGATGATCTCCAGTTCGCGACGGGCGACCTGCGCGTCGAACCTCGGCCTGGTGCTGAACCGGTACGCCGGGCCGGAAAAGACGCTGCCGACGTCGTAGCAGACGCCCCGGCGGTTCATGCGATGCCGTCGCCGTGCCGTTTGAGCAGGCGCGCGAGCGGCGGGCTGTACCGCAGGTAGACGGACTTGATCCCGAGCCCGGACAGCTGCTCCTGGGCATCCTGGAGTTCGAGCCTGACCCGCCGTGGGGTCCGCAGCAGGCCGTGCTGTCTGGTCGCGAGTCCAAGGGTCTTCACCTTGTGACCATTATCGAGCAGCAGGGCGACGAAGGTCAGCCAGTAGCCCGGCCCCGAGGCCGTGTTGCCGATGGCCCGGCGCACCTTGACCTGGCCGCGGACCTCGTCCCAGCGGACCCGCCGGTTGGGTCCCCAGGCGCGGCGGACGGTGATCCCGTCCTGCCTGACCTCGATGCCGGCCCGCCGTCCCTTCAGCGTGGCGACGCCGCCGACCACCAGGATGACCGCGACCACGATCGCGAGCTGGGCGGCCACCGGGACCCGCTGGTGACCGGCGTGGCCGAGCCTGGACAGCAGGCCGGCCAGCAAGGCCACGGCGCAGGCGGCGAGGAACCAGACCTGGTACCACCAGGCTCGCGGCACCCGGATGAGGATTGGCGCGGTGGAGTCAGGAGCCCCCTCACCAGGGGCGCTGTAACGTAGGGCAGCAGACTTTGGGGTTGGGCTGGAGGCTGGCGATGGGTGAGCCACGCCGGCATCCTAGTGTTCGCAGGGAATGGAACGGGTTTCTTTCATGGGATTCGTTTACGTGCCGTCCGGAGCACACTGGTGGGGGGGACGCGGCAGTGCAAGACGCTGACCCAGGCTGGCTGGTGACGGCGGCCGCCGGTGGCGACACGGCCGCCTGGCAGGAGCTCGTCCGGCGGTTCAGTGGGCTGGTCTGGTCGATCACCCGGGCCTACCGGCTGAGCCTGGCGGACGCCGCAGACGTGTCCCAGACGACCTGGCTGCGCCTGGCCGAGCACATCGGCAAGATCAACAACCCGGAGCGGGTTGGCGCCTGGCTGGCGACCACCGCCAGGCGCGAGTGCCTGCAGAGCCTCAAGATGACCGCTCGGACGGTGCCGACCGAGGACATGACCTGGTTCGAGGACAAGACGGCCCGCGGCAACCCCACCGAGGGTGAGGCGCTGCGGGCCGAGGCCGAACGGGAGGACGCGCAGCGCGTACTGGCCCTGCGGCAGGCGTTCGGGCGGCTGCCGCAGCGATGCAGCGAACTGCTCAGGGTGCTGATGGCCACACCCCCGCCCAGCTACGCCGACGTGGCGTCCGCGCTCGACGTGCCGGTCGGCAGCATCGGCCCAACCAGGGCACGGTGCCTGCAGCGGCTCCGCCAGGATCTGCGCGGGCTATAGGCCCGACCCGGGCTGGGCCGGGGGGTCAGCGCAGCTTTGGGATGGCAACGCCGTTCGGCCCGGCCAGAACCCCCACCCGCAGCGCCCCGCCAGGAACCGGATGGGCCGTGACCGGCCCCGGCCGGCCCGGGGTCAACGCATCTCGGGATGGCTATTTTCTTTTCTATTTCTTTTTCCTATAAAGCTTTTAGCAGTTGGGGTTGTGGCGGACCGGGCTGGCGAAGGCGCCGAGGGTGGTGCGGGTTACCTTGCCGTACTGCTTGTCGCCGCCGAAGGTGTTGCCGTTGTGCATGTTCCCGAACTCCCACACGCACGCGCCGCCGACCATCGCCTGGGTCCAGAACGGGTAGAAGTGGCCGGGGCCCTTGGGCGGGAGCACGCAGCCGGAGCCGGTGAGCGGGTTGCAGCCGGTGTTGAACTCGGTGGCGCTGGAGTCGGTGACGAACTGGATCTGCGGATACTCGTGCCCACCGGTGGTCGTGGGCTGCAGTTGCAGGAACGGCGTGGGGAACGGGCTGGCGGTCAGCGAGCCCGGCCAGTCCGCCCGGTAGGGCGAGCCGTCGTAGTCCAGGTCCCCGATCGCGTTGAAGGCGACAACACAGCCGGTCACCTCGTTGGGCGCGAACGTGCCGCCGTGGGTGTCCCCGGCCCGGTAGCAGGGCGCGTCGCCCGGCTCGAACGACTTCCCGGTGTCCTTGCCGGTCTCGTACGGGCCGTGGCACTTGCTGTAGAAGACGTCCTTGAAGCTGCCGATCATGAGGGTGCTTCGCTTGGTGATCGAGGTGCAGGCCTCGAAGTGGCCGATCTCGTACTCGTCGTTGATCATGTAGGGACCGAAACCCCAGGGCAGGACGTTCTGCGCCCGCGCGGTCGAGTATTCGGGCCGGAAGTTGAACGGTGTGCCCTTGCAGGTGAACGGGTTGGTGTTCATGAAGCCGTTGTGCGCCGAGGCGATCATGAAGCCGGCCTGCCCGTCGGTGTGGTCGGTCTCGGTCACCTCCAAGGCGTGACCACCGGGGATCTTGGCGTCGAACATGTGCACCGTGATGTCGTCCCCCGGGTGCATCCGCAGGGTGTGCGCGTTGGGTGTCTCGGTCGCCAGATCGCTCAGCTGCGGGCTCGGCGGGCCGGTGGGAACCCCGTTGGTCTGGACGAAGGCCGCGTTGACCGGCTCGCTGCACTTGTTGTTGCACGGCCCCACCGCGACACCGGATCCCTGGCACTCCACGCTGTCGATCGTGAGGGCAGAGCACCAGTGCGTGTCGTCGCAGCTGATGTTGTCGGCGAACGGCGCGAATCCCGGCGGGTAGAACTGCAGCTCGACGAGCGCCGCTCCGCCGCCCGGGTACTTGCCGTGCGGGGTGTTTGCGTCCGAGCCGGGCTTGCAGGGCAGCAGCGGGGCGGAGTGCGGGTCGCAGACGTCGATGGAGAACCAGGGCGCGACGGACAGCTCGAACCAGTGCGTCACGTCGTGCCCGGGGTGCCGGACGGTCGGCCGCAGCGTCGGGTCGGCCGGCAGCCGTTCGGTGAAGCTGACGTTGCTGCCCGAGCCTGGCCGGTCCGATATGTACCGGATGGACGGCTCGTCGTGGCCGATGTAGTGCCCGTTGTCGAGGAACCGGCCGTCGTCCCGCCCGCGCGGGTCGAGGCACTGCATCGTCGGTTTCGCCGGCCGCTGGGCCGGGCTCAGCCCGTTGCAGTCGAGCTCGCCAACCGCCCGGGGTGCTACCCCGGCGCTGGCCGCCGGGCTGGCCGCGACGGCGGGTGGGATCGCGATCAGGCCTTGCGCCGCCAGTGCCGCACTGGCGATCAGGAGCATTAATCCGGAAGCCCGATGTTCCTGCCAGCGTGCGCGCATTCCCGGCCCCTTTCACGGATCGCTCATGCGTCCCAGCGCTCACATGATGTCACGGATCGGGAATTGCGCCAGGTATGGATCACGTCATGAAACGGAGCGTTAAACGGGGACGGCGTTTGCCTTCACGTCGGCGTCCTCCAGGTCAGGCGGGCTGATCCCGGTGACGTCGGCGCTGGAGTGCGGCGGCGGCTCGGGCAGCGCGATGGCCCCGGCCGCCGGGGAGGGCCTCGGCCTGCGCGGCTGGCGGACGTTCGACCCGCCGCCCCGGCCACGGTAGATCAGCAGGCCGTTGACCGGGTCGGGCACCGCGTCCAGGGCGGCGCGGACGGCGGGCAGGGCCCGGAACGCCAGCCACTGCTCCTCGGTGTCGAAGAGCACCTCGAACGCGACGCCCCACTCGTCCGCGTGCCACGTGCCATCGCGTGCTCCGTTGGTCAGCGCGGCCTCGATCAGCTCCGAATCGTGTTCCTGCTGCCACCCGAAGGCTGAAGAGTCCCCATGCAGGACCTCGATCGACCACCATTCAGCCATAGTCGAGATAGTACGTGTCCTTTCCGGAAATAGGTACCCCTGCCGGTGGAATACCGGTGCCCACGGAACGGTTGGCGCGGGCGTGACTGACTCCGCTGAGACTCGCGAGAATGCACAGTTCTGGTTCGATCCGGTCTGCCCGTGGGCCTGGATCACCTCCCGCTGGATGCTGGAGGTGGAGCAGGTGCGCCCGGTACGGACCGAATGGCGGATCATGTCCCTGGCCTACCTGAACCTCATCCAGCACGAGGGCAAGGACCTGCCCGAGGGCTATGCCGAGCGGATGGCCCGGGCCTGGGAACCGATCCGTATCTGCGCCGCAGCCGCCGCCGAGAAGGGGCCGGGCATCCTCGGCCCGCTCTACACGGCCATGGGCACCCGGCTCCATAACCAGGGCCGCCGGGAGGACCCCGCGATAATGCCCGAGGCGCTGGCCGAGGTGGGCTTGCCGGAGTCGCTGGCACAGGCCGCCACGAGCACCGAGTTCGACGAGGCCATCAAGGCCTCGCACCACGAGGCGTTCGACGACGTCGGCCTGGACGTGGGCACCCCGGTGATCCGGATCCGTGGCAAGTCGCTGTTCGGCCCGGTAATCACCCCGGCGCCCAGGGGCGAGGCCGCCGGGCGGCTGTGGGACGGCCTGGTCCTGATGACCGAGGCGGACGGCTTCTTCGAGCTCAAGCGCACCCGGGACCGCAAGCCCTCGTTCGAGTAGCCGCCATCCAAGCGCCCCATCCCCAACCCTGTCGATGTCGCATCAGCCGGATCAGGACACCGGCTGTGTCACATCGACCGGGTTCGGGGGGTGGCTCAGACGAAGGCGCTCCGGGCGCCCTGGCCGTTAGCTGCTGCTGCGGCGTCTGGGGAGCTAGCCCGGCCCCGCTGTCATGCGGGCTCCTCCGGCGGCCGCACCTCGCGGCGCAGAATCTTGCCGGTCGGCCCCTTCGGCAGCTCTTGCGGACCTTGTCCGGATGGTTGAACGATGCCACCGGCGAGGTCTCCGACAGCCCATACCCTTCCAGAATGATGCAGTCGAACTTCTGCTCGAAGTTCTTCGGCACCTCGACCGGCATCGCCGCGCCGCCGGAGACGCACACCCGCAGCGACGAGGCGCCGGGTCGGGCCTCACAGTGCAGCATGGCCGAGTACATGGTCGGCACACAGTCGACATGCGCGAGCCCGACCCGGACCCGTTCGAGCAACTGGTCTGGGGCATCACCGGCGAAAAGCTGCCGTACATGTAGCGCCATCAACTTCGGTACCTGTGATCTTGGGTGTTAGCTGGCTTCGAGGTACCGGTTGATGGCTTCCCTGACGACATCGCTGATCTTGCGATGCTGGTGTTCGGCGAGCCGACGGATACTCTGATAGGTGTCGTCGTCGAGCCGGACACCCAGACGGGTGGAGTGCCCTGAGCCTCCCGCGAGGGAAGGCCGCCCCGCTCGACGGCGGATCAGCCCGGCAGGATCGAATCCCTCCTCTGCCTCGTGGGCCAGAGCTTCCTCATAATCGCCACTAAGGTGCGTGCCAGCCCGGGTCACTGCTTGCTGGGCGCGCGTTGACTTCCTCACTGCCGCCATTTTTGCGCCTCCTGGTACAGCGGTTCGTAGCTCGGCCGCATCGGCATCGCATGGATCACTCGGAGTCTGCCGTCGCTCAGTTCGACGCCCACCACTTCCACCTTGATGCCTTGGTCGTCTTCGCCCACGAACAGCAGAGCTTCATCTGGTCGGTCAGGTGGGTCTGGAGGGCGGACAAAGTACAGCTCTGCGTGTCCCACGACGTGGCGCACCTGGCTGCGAGACACTCGATGTCTGCGTGACCCCGCAGTCCAGGAGTACCCCGAGTAGTCCATACCACTAATTATGTCTCACAAAACCACGTTGCCGAGGCGTTGGAACGAGATGGCTGAAGCGATGCCTTCATGCTGGGCTACCCTATGCCGAGCAGTGCGGCTGCGGTTTCGCCGGTGATCTGGGCGAGTTCGGCTGTGTCCAGGCCGGCATCGGCGAGGTAGGACAAGTGGTGGCGGAACTGTGGCTCGTCGCAGTACGGGTAATCGGTGCCGAACAGCAGGCGGCCGGCACCGAAGGCACGGCAGGCGCTGGCGAGTGCCTCGGCCGAGCCGGAGACGGTGTCGTAGTACATGCCGCGCAGGCCCCTGGTGATATCGGCTGCGCTCTTACGGGTGACCCGTGCCAGCAGGAATGGGATGGTACCGCCCAGGTGCGGGATGATGAACCGCACGTTCGGGTACCGGTCCGGCACTCCGGCCAGGATCAGCCGCATTGCGGCAGCGGTGTCCACTTCCGGAGAAGGCACAGCGGTATGTCGCCGAGACGCCGCTGGGGACTGACAGGCAGCCGCCCGCGACCGCAGCCTCCCATAGAGGTCTGCACCCCCACAGTACTTAGCCTGCCGGGCTACTGACCTGCTCGGCCAGGAAGCCGAGCAGCAGCGCATTGACCTCGGCCGGGCGCTCCAGGCTGGGCCGGTGGCCCGCTCAGGGAAGCTCGACATGACGAGCGCTGGGAAACAAGGTGGGCAGGCTGGCCGATCCCGCACCGCCGCCCAGGCGGGCCTAACCTGCCGGTGAGGACGCTGGAAGGGAGACCGATGGCAGCCGAGGTGCTCAGCAGGCGCGCGCTCAACCGTGCCCTGCTCGACCGGCAGTTGCTGCTGCGCCGGGTCGCCCTGCCTGACCAGGGCGAGGGCCGCGCCGCAACGGTGATCGAGACCGTGGAGCACCTCGGCGGGCTGCAGGCCCAGGCGCCGTTCCCGCCGTACTACGGCCTATGGTCCCGGCTGGCCGGGTTCCGGCCGGACGACCTGGCCGGGCTGATCACCAGCCGCCGGGTGGTCCGCATCGCGCTCATGCGCGGGACCATCCACCTGGTCTCAGCCCGAGACTGCCTGATTCTGCGGCCGCTGGTCCAGCCGGTCCTGGACCGGGCGCTGACAGCGACCTTCGGCAGGCAGCTGGCCGGAGTGGACACCGGGGAGCTGGCAGCGGCCGGGCGGGCGCTGGTGGAGGCGGAGCCGCGGACGTTCAGCGAGCTCGGCGCCCTGCTGGCGCCACGGTGGCCCGGCCACTCGCCGGACGCGCTGGCCCAGGGCGTCCGGGCCCTGGTGCCGCTGATTCAGGTGCCGCCGCGCGCCGTCTGGGGGTCGTCGGGGCTGGCCAGGCACACAGCGGCCGAGTCCTGGCTGGGCCAGCCGGTCAGCCAGGGCGCCTCGCTGGAGGGGCTGGTCGAACGGTATCTGGGCGCGTTCGGCCCGGCGAGCGTCAGGGATATCCAGACCTGGTCGGGGCTGACCAGGCTGCGGGAGGTCACCGACCGGCTCGGGGACAGGCTGCGGAAGTTCCGCAGCGAGGACGGGACGGAGCTGCTCGACCTGCCCGAGGCGCCGCGTCCCGGCCCCGATACCCCAGCCCCGGTCCGCCTGATCGCCGAGTTCGACAACCTGATCTTGTCCCACGCCGACCGGTCACGGGTGATGAGCGAGGAGGCCCGCCAGCGGATGTTCACCCGCAATGGCGTGTTCCCAGGCAGCGTGCTGGTGAATGGGTTCCTCGCGGCGATCTGGCGTATCACCAGGTCCAGTAAGGCGATCACGCTCACCCTGGAACCGTTCGGTGATCTTTCTTCCAAAATTAAAGACGAGATCGGCGGAGAAGCCGGGCAGATGCTCACCTTCGCGGCGCCCGGCGCGGAACACGACATCAGGTTCGTCCCGGCACCCTGACCACGACGGCGGCCCCCGGGCCGCACCAGGGTCGGCACGAGACCCCACCAGGCCAGCGGGAATGTGTTCTTTGGCAAATATCGGCACCGGCCTTGCGGTCCGCCACCAGGTAAGGTTAGCCTAACCTATCTCCGCACCTGGTCCGGCAGCTCACCTCTGGAGGTCTTCCAATGCTTGCCACGCTGGTCATCTTCCTGCGTGAGGGCGTTGAGGCGAGCATGATCGTCGCGATCCTGCTGGCCTACCTCAACCGGATCGGGCGGCGGGAGCATTTCCGCGACGTGTTCCTCGGCGTGGGCGCCGCGCTGATCCTGGCAACCGCCGGCGGGGCCGTGGCCTACCAGACCATCCGCAGCTATGACGGCTCACGGGTTCAGACGATCTTCGAGACGGGCACCTACCTGGTGGCCGCCGGCGTGCTGACCTACATGACGTTCTGGATGCGCAAGCACGCCAGGTCGCTGTCCAAGGAGCTGCGCGCCAGGGCCGACGCGGCGCTGGACGGGCGGGCCAGGTGGGGGCTGGGGCTGCTGGCCTTCCAGGCGGTCGGCCGGGAAGGGCTGGAGACCGTGGTCTTCACCCTGGCGATCATCTTCTCCACGTCCACCGCAGGCGCGCTGGGCGGAGCGGCGATCGGGCTGGCCGGCTCGCTGTGCATCGCCTTCGTGATCTACCGGCTGGGCCACAGGCTGAACCTGTCCAGATTCTTCACGGTCATCGGCTTGCTGCTGATGGTCTTCGCCGCCGGCCTGCTGGCCGACGCCGTGGAGAACCTGCAGGAGCTTGGCTGGCTGCCGCTGCTCAACTCGCCGATGTGGCACTCCGGCAGCCTGATCTCGGAGGACAGCTCGTTCGGTGACGTGCTGCACAGCTTCTTCGGTTACAGCGACGCTCCCACGCCGCTGCAACTGCTGATCTACGTCGGGTACCTGGCCATCGTGATCATCGCCTACCTGGGCATCCGGTCCAGGGTGACCACCCGGGCGCACCACCCGGGCGCCGCCGCGCCGCCGACCGCCGCGCACTGACCCGCCAGATCGGCCAGTGATCAGGCGGTCACCCACTCGGTGACGAAGCGGTCGGTGTCCAGGTGGCACTCCAGCCGCAGCGGGCCTGACGGGCCGGCCGGGAAGGCGAAGCAGCCGACCTCGTCAGCCACCGTTGTCGCCTGCGGCCCAGCGGCGGTCACCAGCGTGACCTGACCGGGCTGCGGGGGAATGAGCTGGCCGGAGATGCCGGCATCGTCGATCTCGACCTCGACGCTCAGCCGTTTGCCCCGCCGCTCACCACGGAACACCAGCGTGCGCGGCATCACCGGGTCACCACCCCGAACCGGGGCTCCGGCCGTCAGCCAGGCGCTGGTGTCCAGGCTGAGCAGCTCCAGGTCGGCATCGACCGTCCGCCAGCTGAACGCGGCCTCGGCCGCGCGGACCACGCTGTCGTCGGGCGGCTCCCGCAGGGCGGCGCGCAGCTCCGCCAGGAGTTCGTCGTCACTCAGTTCGTCGCCATTCCACCTCGGCGAGCTCACGCCGGTCACCTCCCTCCACCCCCGCTGGCCGCGGCCCGGCCAGGCATGCGCGCATGGACGCTCCCAGCCGGCATTCCCAGTAGCTGGCTGATCTCATGGTAGGACGGCGACGGGTTGCAGCCCGCAACCGCACTGCTGTCCTCCTAACGGACAGAGCGCGGCGTGCAGGCTGTGATACATGGCGCGGGCTGGCGAGGTCCGGGTTCCGCCAGCCCACGCCCGCGGGTCATCGCCCGCTACGCAGGCTCAGCAGCCGTCGTAGGGAGCCCAGTTGCCCTCTCCGCCTTCGGCGAGGGCGGCGGTGAACACCGCGTTCTGCTCGGCCACGCTGGCATGGCCGAACTCGGCGGGGCTGCCGCCGTAGCCGATCCAGGTGGACTCGCTGAACTGGTAGAGGCCGTAGTGGCCTGAGGCGTTCCAGATCTGCGGGTTTCCGCCGGACTCACGGGCGACCACGCAGGCGCCGAACGCGCCGCCGGGGTACGCGCCGCCGGAGCTGGACACCGAGGTGGTACTGGCCTGGACCTCTGTGGTGACAGGCGCGCTGTGCGCATGGCGCGGCGTGTAGGTTTTCGGCCCGAGCGCCGAGGGCGGGTGCGGGATGTGGGCGGTCTTCGCCGGGATGTTGAGCACCTGCCCGACCTTGATGTCGTTGGCCCAGTGAATCCGGCCGCGGTTGCCGTAGTACAGCACCGGCCAGGCGTTTTCGTTGTGATAGAAGCGCCCGGCGATCGCGGACAGGGAATCGCCGGACCGGACGGTGTAGGAGCGGGCCGGTGCCGCCTTGTGCGAGGTGGCTGGCTTGGTGGCCGCCAGCAGTTGTGCGGCCCTGCCACCCTTCTGGTAGGCAGCCGGGACCATGCTGGGATGGTTCGTGACCGTGGCGGCCGTAGCTGCGTCTGCCGTCGAAGCCACCGGGGCTACCGCCGCGGCCGCGGAGGCCGTGGGTGCCAAGCAAAATGCCGCGGCCACGCCGGCAAGCGTGGGCGCGGCGGCGGCAGCCGAGGCGGCCTGCGGTAGCCGGACGCGGGAGGGTTTGCTATGAGCGCCCAACGGGCTCCTCTCCGAGAAGGGCGCGCTCAGGGGAAGCTACCCAGGGTGTTGAAACTGCTTCGAGCGCCTGACTTCGAGGAGCCTAGCGAGAGCAGGTCAGGCAGATTAGGTAAATTCTTGATAACGGGTCGAACTGACGTTTGCCTGCTAAACTGCGCTCTTTCTTGATCGGAAGTGGCATCCCGTCGCTGCCTGTAAGGGTCCGTGACCTGCGGGTATCGGTCTTCTTCATGGAAGTTACCCGATCGTCACTGCCGGGCGGCCAAGAGGCAGAATCAGGTATCACCAGGCAGCTACGAATCAAGGGAGCCCTGCGATGACGGAGACCGTGTCGCCTCAGCCGCTGTTCGACCCGTTCGCGCCGGGCTTCACCGACGACCCGTACCCGCAGTACGCCGCGGTGCGGGCTGCCGCCCCTGTGTACCATCACCCGTTCGGGTTCTGGCTGCTCACCGGCTATGAGGACGTGTCCTGGCTGCTGCGGGCCGGCCTGTCGGTGGAGGACCGCAACGCCCGGCCCGAGGGCCCGCTCCAGGAGCTCAGGCGGGAGATCTTCGGCGAGGACGTCTCGGTGCCTGTCGGCGGCCTGTCCATGCTGGACCGGGACCCGCCGGACCACACCCGGCTGCGCAAGCTGGTGTCCAAGGCGTTCACCCCCCGCGCCATCGAGGCGCTGCGGCCGCGCATCACCGAACTGGTCGACGGCATGCTCGACGAGATGGCCAAGCAGGACCGGGTCAACCTGGTCGATGCCCTGGCGTTCCCGCTGCCGTTCCAGGTGATCGCCGAGATGCTGGGCACGCCGCCGGCCGACCATGAGCGGATCAGGGAGCTGTCCGGCACCGTGGTGCGTTCGCTGGAACCGGTCGCCGATCCGGAGCTGGCCAAGGCGATCCTCGCCGCCGACACCGAGCTGGTCGAAATCGCCAGCGAGATGATCGCATGGAAGCGGGGTAACCCGGCCAGCGACCTGCTCACCGCGCTGATCAACGCCGAGGACGGCGGCGATACGCTGAACGACGACGAGCTGGTCGCGCAGACCCTGCTCCTCTACCTGGCCGGGCACGAGACCACGGTCAACCTGATCTCCGGCGGCACGCTCGCACTGCTGCGTCACCCCAGCCAGCTCGCCCTGCTCCGCAGCGACCCCGGCCTGACCGGCAACGCCGTCGAGGAGTTCCTGCGCTACGACAGCCCGGTGCAGTTGAGCAGGCGGGTCACCCAGGAGCCGGTCACGGTGGGCGGGGTGGACATCCCGGAAGGCGCGTTCGTCTTGGCGAGCCTGGCCGGGGCCAACCGGGACCCGGCCTACTGGGGCACGGACGCCGATGAGCTGCGGCTGGAGCGGGAGAACGCCCGCCAGCATGTGTCCTTCGGCGCGGGCGTGCACCACTGCCTGGGGGCGGCGCTGGCCCGGCTGGAGGCCACCATCGCGTTCGGCCGCATGGTGGCCCGCTTCCCCGGCCTGGCCCTGGACGGCGACGTGGTGTGGAACGGCCGGATCAACCTGCGCGGCCCCGCTCAGCTGCCAGTGCGCACCCGCTGACGCTGACTCTCAGTTGTGGGCGACGTCGGTGTGGTGGCAGAAGTGCACCCGCGCGCCGGCCACCGAGCGGATCCGCTGCAGCGAGTCCTGCCAGCTCACCGGGTCGCTTGCCTGCCCCGGCGGCAGGTCATCAGCGGTAGTGGCGCGGTACAGGTGCGGCGTGTAGGCCGCGTCCCCGATCAGCAGCTCGGGCGCGCTGCCGGTCTGGACGACCACGCACTGGTGCCCCTCCGTGTGGCCGGGGGTCGCGATCACCGCCAGGCCAGGCAGTATCTCGGCGTCCCCATCGAGCAGCTCGAAGCGCGCGTCCATGAAGCCGAACCAGTCGCACAGCTCCGGTGACTCGCGCTGCGCCCGGGCCAGCTCCGTCCGCTGGACGTAGCAGGGTGCGTGCCTGAAGACGGAGTTCTGACCGCAGTGGTCGAAGTGCAGGTGGGTGTTGATCACCAGCCCGATGTCACCGGGGGCCATGTCCAGCTCGGCCAGCGCATCGGCGACCGACCGGTTGACCACCCGCCAGTCGCTGAGCACCTCATCAGGCCCGCCGACACCGGTATCCACCAGCACCGCCCCACCGGGGTGGGTGACCACGAACCCGTGCACCGGCCACTCCCCACCCCCGTCGGGCCCGCTCAGCCGGGCCAGGTGCAGCCGCTTGATCTCCATGGCAACCGCCTTCACCGTCAGGCCAGTGCGCGGGTCCGCGTCCTGATCACCCTGCTGGGGAGCGTAACGGACTCCCGGGCGCGGAAGGGATTCCGCGCCCGGGCGGCGTCGTGGGTCCCGGCCCGGTCAGCTAGCCGCTGACCACCTCGCCGGTGTTCGGGTTGAGGATGACGGGGGTGAGGTGCGGCTTGACGTTGGTGTCGAGCACGCCGTTGGCCGCGTCCAGGCTGCCGGAGATCGAGTCGAACGAGCCGCCTGCGGCCCGCTGGCCGTTCAGCCAGTTGTCCTCGATGAACGTGATGACCGAGGCCTGGTTCGTCAGGTTGTGGCTGACGTAGTTCTGCCTGGTGTACGGCGAGATCACGACGAGCGGCAGCCGTGGGCCGAAGCCGCAGCGGTCATTCCTGCCGCCCAGCCCGACGGTGTGCCCCTCGCACAGCGCGTTGTCCAGGGTGCTGTCGTTCGAGCCGTTGACGATCGGCGAGGGCTGGTGGTCGTACCAGCCGTCGGAGTCGTCGTAGGTGATGACGATCGCGGTGGACGCCCAGAACTTCGACTTCTCGATCGCGTTCACGGTGTTGACGATGAACTTCTGCTCGTCCAGCGGATCGGAGTAACCGGGGTGCGCGTCCTGAGCCTCTGCCGCCTTGAGGAAGCTCACCGCCGGCATGTTGCCGTCCTGGAGCGTCTTGTAGAACAGCGACAGGTCGTACTGGTGGTTGGCCCGGTCGGTCATGCCGATCTCGGCCTCTGAGGTCGGCGCAAGGTGCTTGGGGTTGGCCGTGGAGGCGTAGTACTCGAACGGGTTGTGGTGCGGGCTGTACTTGGCCGCCGCGACGCCACCGATGTTCTCCGAGCTTGCACCGCACACCGAGAACCCACCACTGTGGCTGCTCGGCACAAACCCGCCCTGGAACCAGCCCCAGGTGATGTTCCTGGCGTTGAGCAGGTTGCCGATGTTGCGCCCGGTCATGACGCCGACCGGGTTGGTCGAGGTGTGCCCGCCGTCGGAGCAGTCGTCGTAGGCCGGGTCCAGGTCGCCGTAGACCGTGCCGACGCCGTTCGTGCCCACTGAGCCGATGCTGCCCGGGTCGCTCTCCTTCTGGCCGGTGGCCGGGCTGACCGCGAAACCGCCACCGTCGTCACCGGAGATGAGGTTGAGCGCGCCGGGGGTGGACGGCCCGAAGTTGGTGTCGTAGTTGTTGTCGCTCATCGCGTAGTTCTGCGCGTAGTTCCACAGCGCGGTGACCGTGTTGCCGTCGAAGTAGTCCATGGCCAGCCCGGTGGTGCCGAACAGGGTCGGCTGGCCCGTACAGGTGTCGTGGTCGGTGAACTGGACGAACATGTCCATGCTCAGGTTGTCGAATGCCAGCTGCTCGGCCTGGTAGGCGTGGTTCTGGTCACAGGTCAGCGCATCCGCCGGCGA
>DASXMU010000022.1:0-16781 GCA_036495485.1 Streptosporangiaceae bacterium | reverse complement strand
CATCAATTAGATAGACGACATTGGCCGGGAATCGGGCCACCTTAATCCGCTGACCTAGAGTTATCCCAAGGCTACGGGGTATTATCACGAAGCCCCCGTAGCCCAAGGGAAGAGGCCGGCCCCCTAAAATGGTCCCCAGTGTCGGTTCGACTCCGACCGGGGGTACTGATGACCAGGCATTATGCACTTTGGTCCTGTTTGGGCGGAGTAACTGAATGGCCGCTCAGGATGGTCGCGTTCGCGGCTGGTATCCCGAGTTCTTTGCCGCGCTTTACTCATCCGGAAGATCAATGAGTTCCGGGTACCGCGGTCACCGGGAGCCGTTTTCGGGCTCAGTGATTGGCAGGCGATCGTTTGCCTAACCGCGGCCCGTCCGGTCAGCCGCTGATGTCAGGTCCGGCCCGTTCAATAGATATCCGGAGGATCAGCCGCTGATCGCGGCGCATGGCCGAACGATATTCGGTCCAGTCGGGGTGTTCGCCAGAGATCCTCCGGTAGTAGTCCACCAGCAGCTCGAGCGCGTCCGGAAGGTGGATGATCTCCGTGGTGCCGTCGACCTGGATCCACTGCCCGTAGAAGCCGTCGTTCATGACGCAGAGGGAGGCGCGCGGGTCGCGGGCCAGGTTCTTGGCCTTGATGGCCGTCTCCCTGGTGCTGATCAGGATCCGGCCGTCGTCGTCCACCGCGACCGCGACGGGCGAGAGCTGCGGGCTGCCGTCCGATCGCCGGGTGGCCAGGATGGCGCGGTGCTGGTCGTGCAGGAAGTCGATGGCATGCTGGATGTCCACGGGACGCAGGTCCTCTCAGGTGTGCTGAGCGCCGGGTCCCGCAGGGCGCGGGTCAGGCGCTGAACAGCCTGCCGCGGCGCTGGACCTCGTACTCGTGCACGATAGCGCGGGCGTAGCCGCCCGACAGTCCGTGCTCAGCGGCCAGCCAGGACGCGCGTTCCGCGCAGCGCAGGAACGATGGACCCGATTCAAGGCGGCTGAACCACTCTCTGAGCTGCAGTCCGGTGACGGACGGGATGCGGGCGATCAGGTTCTTGTGCAGCTCCGGGGAGTGGGTCAGGGACAATGCGCACCTCCGGGTGAGTCCTCTTGTGTTGAGACTGCACCACCATCGAGGCCCTGGCAACCCCCGGATGTGACCCTTCCGTAATATCCCGTTTGGCGCCGCGTAAGCTTCGCGCCGGCTCCCCCAGCGGGGAGCCGGCGCGAAATCGCTGGCCGGACTGCCTAGGAGAGGCGCTCGAAGATCGCTGCCATGCCCTGGCCACCGCCCACGCACATCGTCTCGAGGCCGAAAGTCTTGTCGTGGAAGCGCAGGCTGTTCAGGAGCGTCGAGGTGATCCGCGCCCCGGTCATGCCGAACGGGTGGCCCACGGCGATCGCCCCGCCGTTCACGTTCAGCTTGTTCTCGTCGATGCCGAGCTCGGTGTAAGAGGGGATGACCTGGGCCGCGAACGCCTCGTTGATCTCCACCAGGTCGATGTCGTCGATGGTCATCCCGGCCCTGGCCAGCGCGCGCTTGGATGCCTCCACCGGGCCAAGGCCCATGGTCTCGGGTGACAGCGCCGAGACACCTGAGGCGACGATCCTGGCCAGCGGGGTGATGCCGAGCTCAGCGGCCCTGCGGTCACTCATCACCACGACCGCGGCGGCGCCGTCGTTCAGCGGGCAGCAGTTGCCGGCGGTGATGGTCCCGTTCGGCCGGAAGGCCGGCTTGAGCGCGGCCACCTTCTCCAGCGTGGTGCCGGGCCGCGGGCCGTCGTCCGCGCTCACCACGGTCCCGTCCGGCATGGTCACCGGGGTGATCTCGCGCTGCCAGAACCCGTTGGCCAGAGCCTTCTCGGCCAGGTTCTGCGAGCGCACGCCGAACTCGTCCTGCCGCTGCCTGGTGATCCCGCGAAGCTGGGCGACGTTCTCCGCCGTCTCGCCCATGGCGATATAGATGTCAGGGATCGCACCGTCTTCCCTGGGGTCGTGCCAGTCGCCGCCCTCGCCTGAGGCCGCGCGCTGGGTCCTGCCCTCGGCCTCGGCGAACACCGGGTTGTGCGTGTCCGGCCAGCTGTCGCTGCTGCCGTTGGCCAGCCTGCTCACGCACTCGACGCCGGCCGAGACGAACGCGTCGCCCTCGCCGGCCTTGATCGCGTGGAACGCCATCCGGGTGGTCTGCAGCGACGACGAGCAGTACCGGTTCACCGTGGTGCCGGGCAGGCTGTCGTAGCCCAGCATGACGGCGACCACCCGGGCCATGTTGAAGCCCTGCTCGCCGCCGGGCAGCCCACAGCCGAGGATGAGATCGCCGATCTCACCGGGATCGAGCTGCTCTACCTTGCCCAGTGCGGTCGAGACGATCTTGGCGGTCAGGTCGTCCGGCCGGATACCGGTCATCGAACCCTTGAATGCGCGGCCAATCGGCGAGCGCGCGGTGGCGACGATCACTGCCTCAGGCATGGCCTCTCCCTGCTGTACTTCAGTTACTAGACAGTAGCTTATTCAGCACCACCACACCGCCTGGCATTCCCCTCCCCGCTTCCCCGAACCCCGTCGGTGTCACATCGACAGGCACCAGACCCCAGCAACGTCACATCGACCGGGTTGTGGGGTAGCGTCTGGCTGGCATGCAACGGTGCTTGCCTGCGAGACTTCTTCAAACTCTCCGTGGCGCTGCGGCAACGAGAGCTGAGGAAGTTCGAAGAAGCCTCGGTGAACACGCATAGGTGGTTGATCATGCAGATACATGATTCCCTGATCGAGCTTGTCGGGAACACGCCGCTGGTCAGGCTGCGCAAGGTGACCAGGGATCTGCCCGGCGGCGGCGTTTGGCCGGTCGTGGCCGCCAAGGTCGAGTACTTCAACCCGGGCGGCTCGGTCAAGGACCGGATCGCGCTGCGCATGATCGAGGCGGCGGAGAAGTCCGGGGCGCTGCAGCCCGGCGGCACGATCGTGGAGCCGACCTCAGGCAACACCGGCGTGGGCCTGGCGATCGTCGCCGCCGAGAAGGGGTACCGCTGCGTCTTCGTCTGCCCGGACAAGGTGGGCTCGGACAAGCTCAGCGTGCTGCGGGCCTACGGTGCGGATGTCGTGGTCTGCCCGACCGTCGTATCTCCCGAACACCCCGACTCCTACTACTCGGTTTCCGACCGCCTGGCCGGTGAGATTCCTGGCGCCTGGAAGCCGGACCAGTACACCAACCCGGACAACCCGGCCTCGCACTATCACTCCACCGGCCCGGAGATCTGGGAGCAGACCGAGGGCCGGATCACCCACTTCGTGGCCGGCATCGGCACCGGCGGGACGATCACCGGCGCCGGGCGCTACCTGAAGGAGGTGTCAAGCGGCCGGGTCCAGGTCATCGGTGCCGACCCGGAGGGGTCGGTGTACTCGGGCGGGTCCGGGCGGCCCTACCTGATCGAGGGGGTCGGCGAGGACATCTGGCCGAAGACCTACGACCCGGACGTCACCGACCAGGTGATCGCGGTCAGCGACGCCGAGTCGTTCCTGATGACCCGCCGGCTGGCCAGGGAAGAGGCGCTGCTGACCGGCGGCTCCTGCGGCCTGGCCGTGGTCGCCTCGCTCCGGGTGGCAGCCAGCTGCCGCGAGGATGACGTGATCGTCGCCCTGCTGCCCGATGGCGGCCGGGGCTACCTGGGCAAGATCTTCAACGACGAGTGGATGGCCGACTACGGCTTCCTGGTGACCGAGACGGCCGAGCCGACCGCCGCCGACGTGCTGTCGGCCAAGCAGGGCGGGCGGCTGCCCCAGTTCGTGCATACCCATCCGGCCGAGAGCGTGGCCACGGCCATCGAGATCCTGCGCGAGTATGACGTGTCGCAGATCCCGGTCATCAAGGAAGAACCGCCGGTGATGGTGGCCGAGGTGGTCGGTTCGATCGTCGAGCACGACCTGCTCGACGCGCTGGTGGCCGGCCGCGCCCGCCCGCAGGATCCAGTGGGCGGCCTCATGTCCCAGCCGCTGCCCATGGTCGGCTCCGGCGAGTCGGTGAGCAGTGTCGTCGCCGCGCTGGAAAAGGGTGGTGCGGCGCTGGTGCTGATGGACGGCAAGCCCGCCGGAATGATCACTCGCCAGGACATGCTCACGTTCCTGGCCGAATCAAGATCATAAAAGCATAAGATTACCGGAAACGGTGCCAAGTCTGACTTATCGCTCATATCACGGTGTAGTACGGCAATTTTGTCAATACTGAGATAAGGCCACAGTAGAGATCTGTGGTTCCGGCTGGAACTCCGATCACCGGCAGGCACGGTGCGTCTCTTGCCGGACCCACGCCCAAACATACAGATCACTCGACACGGACGGATGGGGGAAGATGGCGCGCGAGGACGGCTTCGAGACGCTGGCGATCCATGCCGGGCAGGAACCAGATCCGCTGACCGGTTCGGTGGTGCCACCGATCTATCAGGTGTCCACCTATAAGCAGGATGGTGTCGGCGGCCTGCGCGGCGACAGCGTCGCGGGCGGCTGGGGGCACGGTTTTGAGTACTCGCGGACCGCGAACCCGACACGCACCGCGCTGGAGGAGTGCCTGGCCGCGCTCGACGGCGGGACGAGAGCGCTCGCCTTCGCATCGGGGATGGCCGCGGAAGACAGCCTGCTGCGCACGGTCTGCTCACCCGGCGACCATGTGATCATCCCGGACGACGCATACGGCGGCACCTTCCGCCTGTTCTCCAAGGTGTATGAGCGCTGGGGAGTGAGCTATCAGCCAGTGCCGGTCAGCGACACCGCCGCGGTCAGGGCTGCCGTCGCTGAGCACACGCCCAGGGTGATCTGGCTGGAGACTCCCACCAACCCCCTGCTGAACATCGCGGACATCCCGGCGCTGGCCGCCATCGCCGCCGAGGCCGGTGCGCTGCTGGTCGTGGACAGCACGTTCGCCTCGCCGTACCTGCAGCGCCCGATCCCGCTGGGCGCCGACGTGGTGGTGCACTCGACCACCAAGTACCTGGGCGGGCATTCCGATGTCGTGGGCGGTGCCCTGGTCGTTGCCGACGCCGCCCTCGGCGAGCAGCTTGCCTTCCACCAGAACGCCATCGGCGCGGTCACCGGGGCGTTCGACGCCTGGCTGACGCTGCGCGGGATCAAGACGCTCGCCGTCCGGATGGACCGGCACTGTGCGAACGCGGCCCGCATCGCTGAGATGCTGGCCGCGCACCCGGCCGTGGATCAGGTTCTGTATCCGGGCCTGCCCTCGCATCCCGGCCACGAGCTTGCCGCCAAGCAGATGCGGGGATTCGGCGGGATGGTGTCGTTCCGGCTGAAGGCGGGCCCGGAGCAGGCGGCGGCCGTCTGTGCCAGCACCCGCCTGTTCACGCTCGCGGAGTCGCTCGGCGGCGTTGAATCGCTGATCGAGCTGCCCGGCAAGATGACCCACGCCTCGGCGGCGGGCTCTCCGCTGGCGGTCCCCGGGAACCTGATCCGCCTGTCCGTCGGCATCGAGAGCGCCGACGACCTGATCGAAGACCTCCGCCAAGCTCTCGCCGGGTAACCCCGTCCAGACACAACTGGGCCGGTCGCCTGATTCAGTGCGACCGGCCCAGTGCTCGTGGGCGCAAGCTTAGGCGTCCTTGGCGCCGCGGGTCTTCCACGCGTACGCGAAGTAGGCCCCGGCGAAGCAGACCACGGCGACGACCAGCGTGGCGATGCCGTGCAGGGGGCGCTTGGAGTTCGCCCGCCCGACCGGGTGCTTAATGGTCCCGAGGATGCTCGGCAGCGACTTGGCCGCCGTGGTGAAGTAAATAATGGTGGCGACGATCAGCAGGATCCCGATAACCACGAGAACCGCTGCCGCGATCACTCTGCCGGCCGACCGGCCGCCGGCAGTGTCGCCCGCCGACTGCCGGGCGGTTTCACTCACAGAACTCACTCGTCCTCCCTGGAAGCGGATCCCGTTCCCGCCCGAAGTCGGCATGACCCGGCCCAGTGGCTGTGCTTCCGTTGCCGGATCCGCACCCTGCGGTGCTTCCTGCGCCGGAACCACACCCTACGACTGCCTGGCCGCACGGTACTACGGGATGCCATGTTGGGTGATGTTGAGACAGAAATGTCGTGCAAATTTATCGTCGGCTTTGCCGACGAGTGCGCAGGAAGTCCTGCACCACATACTCACCGAGCCGTTCCGGTATCGCCCGGAGTAGCCGGCCGCCATTTCGTCTGGCTACGTCCTCGACGAACGCCGTGAGCCGCTCGTCCTCGGCAAGCATGAAAATGTTCAGGGCCGCGCCGCGCCTAGTCATCTTATCCACTTCGGCGAGGGTCAGTTCCAGCGTTTCGCGGGAAGGGGGCCAATCAAACCAAGACCGCCCGTCTCGTTGCAGATGGGCCGTTGGTTCGCCATCGGTCACAATGATGACGACTGGGTCGTGCTCGGGATGCTTGTCGAGGTACCGCCCGGCGAGAATGAGCGCGTGATGCAGGTTGGTGCCCTGCACCATGTCCCAGCCGAGCGCGGCCAGATCGGTCTCGCGCAGCTCGCGCGCATAGTTGGAGAACCCGATGACCTGAATGGCGTCCTGCGGGAACCTGCTGCGGACCAGCGCATGCAGAGCCAGGGCCGTCTGCTTGGCAGCTCCCCAGGTGCCGCGCAGCGCCATCGAATAGGACAGGTCGACGAGCAGGCAAACGGCGGCGGTGGTCCGGCGCTCCGTCTCCGTCACCATGAAGTCCTCCGGTGACAGTTTTACCTGGATACCGGGCACATCGGCGCCATGGGGCGTGGCTCCGGCAGGGGAAGCACTGCCGGGCTGGGGAGCGGCGGTGCGGGGCCGTGCGTCGCGCAGCAGTGCGCTGCGCACGGTGGCCGCGGCGTCGATGGCCAGCTCGTCACCGAACCGCCACGGCCTGGTGCTTCCGGTGGGATCCCCGGCCTGGCCGACGTCGTGCTGCTCATGCTCACCGGGACTGCCCTCGCCCAGTTCAGCGAACACCCGCCGCAGCGCGGTCTCGCCCAGCCGGCGCACGGCCTTGGGGGTCAGCTCGAGCGAACCGCCCTCGTAGCGCAGGTAACCCTGCCGCTCCAGCTCGCGCTCGATCTGCTTGAGCGCCGCCATGTCATCCACGGCCTGGCGGCCGAGTGCCCGCCTGACGGCCTCCTCGTCGATGTCGTCGAGCCGCGCTCCCGGGTAGTCCTGGCGGAGCGTCTCGGCGAGCTCGGCCAGATCCGCGAGCTCGGCCAGCGCGGTCGTCGCGTCGCCAAGGCCGAGCGGCTCGCTGCCGGTCATCGGGTTGTCGCCAGCTCTGGCCATGGCGTCCAGGTCGGGACGCTTGGCCCGCAGCGAGTCGGTCAGCTTGGCCATCTCGGCCGCCAGCCCGGCGTCTTCGAGCGCCTGGGACATGAGACCGGCCAGCTCGTCGCGCTGCTCCGCGCTGAGCGACTCGAGCAGCCGCTGCGCCGCGGCGATCCTGCGGACCAGCGAGTCGACCAGCTCGTCCAGGTTGCGTGGGCTGCCGGGGAACAGGTCGCCATACTCTTCCATGAAGCGGTCGAAGTCGGCCTGCGTGTGCTCACCGCGGGCGTCCGCGTCGAGCATCGCGTTCAGGCCGGCCATCATGTCCTTCACCCGCTGCAGGGCCTCCGGGTCCGGTCCCTGCAGCGCCTGCTTCATGCCGCGGAACTGGCTGTCCAGCACCTCACGGCGGAGCAGATCCTTGAGCTTCCCGAACGTCTCCCGCGCCGCCGGGGACCGCCACTCGTAGTCGGCCAGCCGCCTGATCGCCTGCGCCGTGTCGGACGGCAGCGAGTCGAGCTCGGCTTCCCGCAGCCGTGCGTCGTCGCCCGGATCGGGGAAGAGCTCCGCGCGCTCCTGCCCGACCGCCGTGTCGAGCAGCGCACGGGCCTGCTCCAGAATCCCGTCGAGCCTGCCCCGCTCCCTGATCTCCCGCTGCCGCTCACGGACCTGCCTGAGCACGTCGTCAAGGCCGCGGCCGCGCATTCCCCGCTCCCCGGCCAGGCCCCGCCGGAGCAGATCCCGCAGCGCGCTCGCCGGGGACTCGCCGTTCAGCACGTCGTCACCGAGCTGATCGAGCGCGGCGGCCACGTCATAAGGTGGCGCCAGCGGATCAGGACCGCCGCCGTATTCGCTGTACGAATAACCACTCACGCCGGAACCTCCTCAGCGGTGGTCTCTAGGTGCGGTAGAGGGATGAGCCATCGGCGGAGTCCTTGGACAGGCGGCGCATCAGATAGAGGCCTTCGAGGGTAAATTCCAGCGCGGCCGCGGCCTGGCCGGGGGACTCGGCGCCGTCGGCGCCCAGCCGTTCCATGATCTTCGCGAGCCCGGTCACCTCGCCGATGCGCCGCAGCAGGTCGGGACCGGGGACCAGGTCGCCGGACTCGACCGTGCCACCCTCCTCGAACTTGGCCAGCAGGGCGGACAGGTCGGCGTTGCCGAGCGTGACACGGAAGGTCTCCGCTATCGCGCGGCGGAGCAGGTGGTCGAGTACCTCCTGCTCGCGGCCTTCCTCACTGACCTCGAACTCCACCTTCCCGCGCAGCGTGGCGACGATCGGGGGCAGGTCGCAGACCCTGGCGACCGGCTGCTCCTCGCCGGACAGCGCGGCCCGCCGCACGGCCGACGCGGCGGCACTCTCCGCCGCCGCGATGGCGAACCTGGCCGACACCCCAGAGCGGGCGTCCACGGCGGGCGAGGCCCTGACGAGCCTGGTGAACCGGGCGATGACGTCCACCAGGTGCGCGGGCAAGATGGCCGCCGGGTCACCGCCGTCCCAGGCGAGCATGGACTCCTGCCTGATCAGGGCCAGCTCGTCGGGCAGCGTCTGCGGGTAGTGGGTGCGGATCTCCGCGCCGAACCTGTCCTTCAGCGGCGTGATGATCCGGCCCCTGTTGGTGTAGTCCTCGGGGTTGGCGCTGGCGACCAGGACCAGGTCGAGCGGCAGCCGCAGGGCATAGCCGCGTACGCCGATGTCCCGCTCCTCCAGCACGTTGAGCAGCGAGACCTGGATCCGCTCGGCGAGGTCGGGAAGCTCGTTCAGGCAGAACACGCCCCGGTTGGTCCGCGGCACGAGGCCGAAGTGAATGGTCTCCGGGTCACCGAGCGTCCGCCCCTCGGCGACCTTCACCGGGTCGATATCACCGATCAGGTCGCCGACGCTGGTGTCCGGGGTGGCCAGTTTCTCGCCGTAGCGCTCGCTCACGTGCCACCATGCGACCGGCAGGTTCTCGCCCTCCGCCGCGGCCAGGCGGCGGCACCGCGCGCAGACCGGGACGTAGGGGTGATCGTTGATCTCACACCCGGCGACCACCGGGGTCCACTCGTCGAGCAACCCGGAGATCGTCCTGATCAGGCGGGTCTTGCCCTGCCCGCGCTCGCCGAGCAGGATCACGTCGTGACCGGCCAGCAGGGCCCGCTCCAGCTGTGGCAGGACGGTCTGGCCGAAGCCGATGATGCCGGGGAACCTGTCATCCCCGGAGCGCATCCGGGCGAGCAGGTTCTGCCTGATCTCCTCTTTGACGCTCCGGTAGACATGGCCGCTGGCGCGGAGCTCACCGACGGTCGCTGCGGTCGGCTGTGGGGCGGCGTGAGAATCAGTGTGTGATGGCTGCACGATTCGACACTATGTCCCTGGTGACCGGATTCGCACATCATCACGCCCCGCGTTCGTTGCCAGCGTAGGAGCAACACAGATCATTCTGGCTGGGGCGTCTCTGGATGGCACACTGCTGCCATGACCTCCCTTCCGGTCCAGCCCGAGGATGTGCTGGCCGCCCGCGAACTGCTGCATGGCGTCACCGTGACGACCCCGCTGCTGCACTCCAGGGTGCTGTCCGAACGGCTGGGCGGCCCCGTCTACCTGAAATGCGAGAACTTGCAGCGCACCGGGTCGTACAAGGTCCGCGGCGCCTACGTGCGGCTGGCCAGGCTGTCCGAAGCCGACCGCGGCCGCGGTGTGGTGGCGGCCAGCGCGGGCAACCACGCGCAGGGTGTCGCGTTCGCCGCGGCCAGCCTCGGCATCAAGGCCACGGTCTTCATGGCGCACGGCGCGCCGCTGCCGAAGGTGGAGGCGACCAAGGGCTACGGAGCGGATGTCGTCCTGCACGGCCATGGTGTGGAGGACGCCATGGCCGCCGCCATCGAGCACGCGCAGGAGCACGGCAGCGTGTACATCCATCCCTTCGACCACGTGGATGTGATCGCCGGCCAGGGCACGACCGGCCTGGAGATCCTGGAGCAGTGCCCGGACGTGCGCACGATCGCGATCGCCATCGGCGGTGGCGGGCTGGCCTCGGGGGTGTCCGTCGCGGTGAAGGCGCACGACCCCGGTATCCGCATCGTCGGTGTGCAGGCCGCCGCGGCGGCACCGCTGCCGCCGTCGATCGCGGCCGGTCACCCGGTGCAGGTCGACATCTCGCCCACTATGGCGGACGGCATCATGGTCAACCACGTGGGCGAGCTCACCTTCGAGATCCTGTCCAGCCTGGCCGACCGCGTGCTGACCGTCTCCGAGGACGCGCTGTCCCGCGCACTGCTGCTCTGCCTGGAGCGGTCCAAGCAGCTCGTCGAGCCGGCCGGGGCGGCCGGGGTCGCCGCGCTGATCGAGCACCCCCGCGCGTTCGAGCCCCCGGTGGTCATCGTGCTCTCCGGCGGGAACATCGACCCGCTGCTGCTGGCCAAGGTGCTCAGGCACGGCCTCAGCGTGGCCGGGCGGTACCTGGCCTTCCGGTGCCGGCTGCCCGACCGGCCCGGCGCGCTGGCGACGTTGCTGCGCGAACTGGCCGAGCTGGGCGCCAACGTCCTCGAAGTTGTGCACGAGCGCGTCGCGTTGCGGTTGCACGTGGACGAGGCCGAGGTGCTGCTGCAGGTCGAGACGCGTGGCCCGGCCCACTGCGAGGAAGTGATCAGCCAGCTCAAGCGCGCGGGTTACACGCTGATCTTCGGCTGATCCCCTGCGGACGTCTCACTGTGCCCAGTTCAATTTCATTTTATCGAAAAGAAATTCACTCCGGCCGCTCAATCGGCACTGCCGGCTTTGAAGAACCGCTCACCAGGGCGGCGGCTGCGGCTGCTGCCAGTTACCGGCGGCCGGGACGTTGGTCTTGATCACGATCGTGTGGGCGGCCTTGTCGTGCAGGCACTGCCGTCTGCGGTCCCAGAGCAGCCACAGCTCGTTGAGGAGCGCGAAGAGGCTGCCGATCAGCGGGATCACCGGGATCAGCGCGTAGACCGCGGCCCGCTTTGCCGCCGCGGCGCCGGTGATCGGCGACCGGTCATAGGCGGAGACCACCCGGGTGGACATCGCCCGCTTGCCCAGGGTCTGTCCCCACTTGGCGTGCTGCAGCGAGTCGTAGAGAAACCAGATGACCGCCGTGATCACCACGATCACCCAGAAGGCGCCGAACAGCTTCCCATCGGCACTGGCCAGAGCGGACTGTGCGCCCGGAGAGTTGATGTTGGGGTACTTGCTGCTCACCTGCGCGAGCCGGTGCAACGGGCCGGACAGCAGCGGGATCGCAGCCGGGGTCAGCACGACGGCCACGACCAGCGCGTCGATGAGCCGGCCGAGCAGGCGGCGCCACCATTCGGCTAGATCGGGCTCGGGGCCCGATGCCAGCCCGGTCCCGTAGGACGGATAGGCCGGACCATAGGGCTGCGGCGCCCCGGGCTGGGGTGAGGTCCCATAGGACGTCCCGTACGGGGACTGCGTCCCGTAGGGCGGCGGAGTGCCGTACTGCTGCTGTGCCGCATTCGGCTGCGGCGGCGGCCGGCCGTAGGGCGGCGGCGTTCCATACTGCGGTGAGGTTCCATACGGCGGGGGCGGCGCCGTGTACGCCTGCTGCACCGGGGGCGGGACGGGCTCAGGCGGGAAATGCCAGGAGTCGGGCGGCGGGGGCGGCGCCGGCTGGCCGCCCTCCTGGGTGCCCGGTGCCCGGTTGGCGTCCGGCTGGCCGCCTGTGTCGTCCGGTGGCTGCGTCATGCGCTCATAATGCCCGGCTGCCGCCGGAGCTACCACATCCTGCCGAACTCCCGTCGCAGGTTCGTGATGACGCGTGGACCTTTGCCCACCGCGGACATAAGAGATCCGTAACGTTTCAGGCGAGCGGCCTCGCCGCGTGAGTGGACAGTTTGTATAGTCGGTGTCCCTCCCTCAACGTCGTGGGAACGGGGGCCTGGTGGTGGCCGATCATCTGGACATGCGGCTCGTCGAACTGCTTCGTGTCGAGCCCCGGGTCGGCGTGCTCGAGGCGTCCCGCCGGCTGGGGGTGGCGCGGGGGACCGTGCAGGCGCGGCTGGACCGGATGCTGGCCCACGGGGTGATCACCGGTTTCGGCCCGGACATCGACCCGGCCGCCCTCGGGTTCGACGTCACCGCGTTCGTGACCCTGGAAATCCGGCAGGCTGGCGGGCACGACCCGGTGGCCCATGGCCTGGCCGCGATTCCCGAGGTGCTGGAGGTGCACACGATCACCGGCACGAGCGACATGCTCTGCCGGGTCGTCGCCAGGACGAACGCGGATCTGCAGCGCGTGATCGACGCGATCGTGGATGTCGGCGGCGTGGTCAGGGCGTCGACGGTGATCGCACTCGACACCCCGCTGCCCTACCGGGTGCTGCCCCTGGTGCGCGCGGCCGCCACCGGCCGGGATCTGGCCGGCCCGGACAACGGCGCCGACGGCACGCTCGGCTGAGTGATCGCCGCGGTGGGCTCCGGTCAGCAGGAAACCGGCCCCGGAACGGGCGTCACCGCGGGGATATCAGAGGCTAACCGCTGGGCTTCATGTCCGCCGGGTCGCGGGCTGGGCTGACCGCGCTCAGCGTGGCGGTGGCTGGCTCACCGCAGCCGGCGAGCTCGCGGGCGACGCCGAGGACCACCGAGCGGAGCTCGCGGGAGTCCCCGGCCTCGTCGTGGAACAGCATCCAGCCGAAGCTCAGGCCGCTGGCCGCCATGGCGGCGCGCACCCGCTCGCGCAGCGAAGCGCCCGGTCCGGTGAGCAGGTCGATGATGGAGTTCATCCGCTCACGGAAGAGCTGGCCGCGCTCCTTGATGGACGTCATGCTGCTCAGCGCCGCCTGGTTCTGGTGCAGCATCTGGTAGACCTTGTGGCCGCCGATCACGATGTCGAGGTAGCGGGCGAGGATCTCCTCGTGCACCCCGGGTGTGCCGCGCTGGCTCTGGCCCCAGGCGATGAGCGCGTCGACCTGGCCGAAGTAGTCGTCGACCAGGCTGTGCAGAATGTCGTCCTTGGACTTGAAGTGGTAGTACAGCGCCGCCTTGGTGACGCCGAGCTGCTCCGCGATCTCCCTGAGGGAGGTCTTGTCGTAGCCCTGCTCGGTGAACAGTTCGACCGCGATGGCCTGAATCCTGGACCGCGTATCACCGCGTTCCAGCTTTTCGTGGCCTTCGGCCGGGGTGCCGCTCGCTGCCTCGCTCATCGTCCCGAATCTTACTTGACGGCCGGTTAGTAGCTAACATACCGTACTGACGGTACTAGCCGGTCGGCAAGTAGGTGAACGCCAGCGCGTGTGTCCACCCGGCCGTCTGCCCAGGTCGAACGAGGAGGCTGGACAGTGACAGCGGCGCATGCCGAGAGTGATGCCGGGGCGCCTCCGGGAGCCAGGCGCGAGGTCCTGATCGTGCTGCCGGGCCTCTTGCTCGCGATCATGCTGGCGATGCTCGATCAGCTCATCGTGAGTACCGCGCTGCCGCACATCGTCGGGAGCCTGGGCGGCGTGACCCACCTGTCCTGGGTGGTCACCTCCTACGTCCTGGCCTCCACGATCACCACGCCGCTGTACGGCAAGCTCGGCGACATGTACGGCCGCAAGCGGCTGCTCGTGATCGCCATCGTGATCTTCCTGATTGGTTCGGCGCTGTCCGGTCTGTCGCACACGATGGACCAGCTCATCGCCTTCCGGGCGGTCCAGGGCCTGGGCGCCGGCGGGCTGATAACCGGGGCCATCGCGACCCTCGGCGACCTGGTCTCGCCGCGTGAGCGCGGTCAGTACATGGGCTACATGATGGCCGCGATGATGCTGGCCATGATCGCTGGCCCGCTGGCCGGCGGCTATATCACCGACACCCTGTCCTGGCACTGGATCTTCTACATCAACATGCCGGTCGGTGGCGCCGCCCTGATCTACCTGGCGCTGACCCTGCACATGCCCCGGCGCAAGGTGGAACACAAGATCGACTACCTGGGAGCTGGCCTGCTGGCCATCGCGGCGACTTCGATCGTCCTGCTGACCACCTGGGGTGGCGTCCAGTACGCCTGGGGCTCGCCGGAGATCCTTGGCCTTGGCGCGCTGACCATCGTCGCGACCATGCTGTTCTGCCTGGCCGAGCGCCGGGCGGCGGAGCCGGTGCTGCCGCTGCATGTCTTCCGCAACCTGAACTTCTCGCTGGCCTCGGCGATGAGCTTCCTGGTCGGCCTCCTCCTGTTCGGAGCGCTGACCTTCCTGCCGCTGTACCAGCAGACCGTGCAGCATCTGTCCGCCACTGGCAGCGGCCTGATGCTGATCCCGATGATGTTCGGCTCGATGGTCACCACGATCCTGGCCGGCCAGGTGACCACGCGGACCGGCAAGTACAAGCTCTTCCCCATCGTCGGCGCGGTCGGCATGGTGGCCGGCATGCTGCTGCTCACCAACCTGGGCGTGAACACCAGCCGGGTGACCTCAGGGCTCTACTTCGCCGTCCTCGGCATCGGCATGGGCTTCCTGATGAACATGACCACGATCATCGTGCAGAACAGCGTGAGCCCCCAGGACATGGGCGTGGCGAGCAGTTCGCGGACGTTCTTCCAGCAGATCGGCGGGTCGATCGGGGTGTCGATCTTCGGCGCGGTCTTCGCCCGGCGGCTGACCAGCGACATGAGCGCCCGGCTGCCCGGCGTCCACCTGAATGCCGCCGGTGGGCAACTCGACCCGGCCGTGGTCAACCACCTGCCCGCGACGGTCAAGCACGACGTCTTCCTCTCGATCTCGCATGCGGTGCAGGGAGTGTTCATCTGGGCCGCACCGGCCGCAGGTCTGGTGTTCCTGCTGGCCTGGTTCGTCAAGGAGGTCCCGCTGCGCGGCCGGGCGCCCGCCGAAGAGCAGCCCACCCCCGAGCTCGTCGGCTGACACCCCGGGGCAACCTGGCCCGCCTCTGCACAAAGGCGGCCCAGCCGGCTTACATCCCCGCGTAGGGAACGGCGTCGAGGATCTCGACCGTGGCGCTGCGGCCGTTCGGCAGGTTGTACGTTGCCTTCTCGCCAACCTTCTTGCCGGAAATGGCAGCGCCCAGCGGCGAGCGGGGCGAGTAGACATCGATGGGGGCGCCGCTCTCCTCGCGCGAGGCGAGCAGGAAGGTGACCTCGTCATCGTCCCGCTCGAACCGGACGGTGACCGTCATCCCCGGCCCGACCACGCCCTCGGTGCGCGGCGGCTCGCCAACCCGGGCGCTGGACAGGATGTGCTGAAGCTGGTTGATCCGCGCCTCGATCTTGCCCTGCTCCTCCTTGGCGGCGTGGTACCCGCCGTTCTCCCGCAGGTCGCCTTCCTCGCGAGCAGCCTCGATCTTCTGTGCGATCTCGATCCGGCCCGTGCCCGTGAGGTGGTCAAGCTCGGACTTGAGCCGGTCGTACGCTTCCTGGGTGAGCCAGGTAAGGCTGTCGTCACGAGTCTCGGTCACGGGTACTCCTCGAAATTCGGTGCGGCATCTGAACGCCGCCGGGCCTCGTAGTGGGGCCCTGGGGGTAATCCTTTGAGGTTAACAAGGTCTTCCCAGTGCGCCGCCCAGTCAATCCCCGGCGAGAGCACGGCATTATGCACGCTACGCCGCTACCGGGTCAACGTGCCCGCTCGCGGGCGTTCTCACACCCCCCGGAATTACGTCGCGTCTCCGGGGCGTTTTGCTGGAGAATGACTCGTCGCATCATCGAGGGGATCAGCCTTGCCTGCATATACCGAGAGCACCAGCACGCACGGGACGTGCGCCGACGACGGCGAGGCCGCGCCACTGCGGCTGATGGCCGTGCACGCGCACCCCGATGACGAGTCGAGCAAGGGCGGCGCCACCATGGCCCGCTACGCGCGCGAGGGCGCAGCGGTACTCGTCGTCACGCTGACCGGCGGCGAGCGCGGCGACATACTCAACAAGGCCATGGACCGGCCGGAGATCCGGGCTGACCTGCCCCGGGTCAGGCTCGCGGAGATGGAGCGCGCCAGGGAAGTCCTCGGTGTGCAGCAGCGGTTCATGGGATTCACCGACTCGGGGCTGCCCGAGGGCGACCCACCGCCGCCACTCCCGGAGGGCTGCTTCGCCCTGCTGCCGGCCGAGAAGGCCGCCGAGCCCCTCGTGCGGGCCATCCGCGAGTTCCGCCCGCACGTGATGCTCACCTACGACGAGCGGGGCGGCTACCCGCACCCTGACCATGTGCAGTGCCACAAAGTCAGCGTCGAGGCGTTCGACGCGGCGGCCGACCCGGACCGGTACACCGGCGCGGGCGAGCCGTGGCAGCCGCTGAAGCTCTACTACTCCCACGGGTTCTCGAAGGCCCGGGTGGTCGCGTTCCACGAGGCGCTGCTGGCGGCGGGCCTGGAGTCGCCGTGGGCCGAGTGGATCGAGAAGTGGGACGACACGCGGACCGACCCGGGCACCCGGGTCACCACGCGGGTGCGCTGCGGCGAGTTCTTCGCGGTGCGTGACCAGGCGCTGCTCGCCCACGCCACGCAGATCGACCCCAACGGCCGCTGGTTCCAGATGCCGCTGGAGATGCAGCAGCGTGTGTGGCCGACCGAGGACTACGAGCTCGCGCGCTCC
>DASXMU010000021.1:0-5689 GCA_036495485.1 Streptosporangiaceae bacterium | reverse complement strand
CCCGGCCCCGAGCGGATGCACGGCCGAGCACGGATCATGCCGGAACCCGGGCAGCGTCAGCTCACGCGTCCGCGCCCCGCCGCCAACCGTCTCCCCCGCCTCATAGACCCGCACCGCCAGCCCCTGCCGGGCCAGCGTGATGGCCGCGGTAAGCCCGTTCGGCCCCGCACCGACAACGACCGCATCCAGGCTCACCATGATCCCAACAGGTTAGACGGCTCAGCCATGAGGTCCGGCCAGGGGTGGGGTGTTCAGCCAGGTTCCCCGGCGCCCGGCGTAATCCCAGGAAGCCAAGCCGTCAATTCCGGTTCATTATCGAAGTATGGGAGCTGGTGCTCACGAGCCCAGCTGGCAGCCGCAGATTTCACCGAGAAATCCGTATGATGAGCGTAGACCACTACCTGTCGGCTCTCAAATTTAGAATGGAAGTAGCTCCTTATAGCCGGTTCCACCAATTCGAACCCGCCATCCGGAACCTCTGGAAAACGCAGAGCCGAGGGAGTTTCGATACCGAATGCCGCCGGGCTGATATCACTAGAAAACACGTTACCGACGATTTCGATGCCAAGCCAAGGAGCGTCACGCGCGGCGAGTGGCGCGAAGAAAAGACTCTGGACCGCCGGACCGCCATAATGCAGCAGCGCAAGCGACTCCTCACTGTAACCTTCTTCACCTACCCACAGAAGCCACGGAAAGCCGTACTCGAAGCATATCGGCAGTACAGCCGGTGAGTGACGCAGAACAGAATCACGACGTTCCCGCTCGTAAATCTCGCAGTGAACCGAACCAACATGGAATGAGTCATCGCCAGAATTCACGGAGCCCGCTAGCCTGCTAACCCGCAGGAGCCCGTGCTCGCGGTCTCCTGACTCCAGCTTCGCGATGTTCACTTCCACCATACGGTAGAAATCGAAATCGGGCCCCTCACTCGCCACCGATATCTCGATATTGCGGAAGTTACCTGCGCGCTCAATCCAGATCTCTATGAGCGCGGCGCCTTCGGCGTACCGGGCGACGTTGTTGAGCAGCTCAATGAGAATGATGCTCACCCGGTCACACGTTCCGGCGGTGAACCCAGCGTCCGCCAATGCCAAGCCGACGGTGGACACGAACGAATAAGCCCGCCCGCCGAGTGGAGGGTTGATCTCGGCCGAAAGCTGGCCAGCCATGATCTGATCGCGCCATGCCTGTGATCCGCCCGGCGTCACCTGTACCTGGCGGGCGGGTACCCGCGCACTACCGGTTGCCACCCCGTCGCCGATGGGCCAGTTGCGCGCAACATACATCAGGTGCTGCCGGACCTTAGCCTCGAAGTCGCTGACTCCGGTGTACGTGCCGACCAGCACACCGCGCTCTTCCAGTTTCCGGCGGAAATCCAGCACCGCGCCTATCTGCTTCAGCTCATGCTGCTGTGGGGTGTAGGCGGCCTGATTGAAATAGATCAGGACTTCGACGTGACGTCCCTTGTCCTTGAGTGCCAGCGCTCTTTCGATCTCCTCGGCTGTGCCGGACGGAGCGCGTTGTGTGGGTGTCCCCAGCCGCTTCCAGAAGATTCCCACCAGCACATCGGGATCGGGGATCTCACGGTTGATGACATCCTGGATGTCGCTGCCGACGCCGGGCCACGAATGAGTTTGCCAGTCAACCAGGTCCAGGACCAGCCCGCGGTCGTCTGCGATACCCCGGTTGAGCTCATCTATCACCGATCGCAGACACGCTCGCTCCTGTGTCGTGTCGGACGGCGACGCAACGAAGACCAGCAGCCGCATCCGTTGGTCCACCACGGGCAGATTGTAGTGCCCGGCGATCAGTCCGGGATCTCATGCGGCTGGACCCTGGACCAGTTCGGTAGCGGCCTTGGCGATTGCGGCCGCATCGATGCCGGCGGCGGCCAGTTGCTCGGCTGGGGTGGCAGAGCAGGGCATCTCGCGGACGGCGAGCTTGCGGACTGCTGGCAGTGGGGCCGCTGGGAGTGTGCCGCCGGCGTCGGCTAGCGCTTCGAGGACGGCGTCGCCGAGGCCGCCCTCGGGCCAGTGGTCCTCGACGGTGAGGATGCGGCCGGTGACGCGGGCGGCCTCGCGCAGGGTTAGCGCATCGGCGGGTTTGACCGTGTACAGGTCGATCACTCTGGCCTGGATGCCGGTATCGGCGAGCTGGCGGGCGGCCTGGAGCGCCTCGTGGACGGTGATCCCGGCGGTCACGATGGTGACCTGGTCGGCTGGCGAGCCTTCAAGGACGCGGCTGCCGCCGACCGGGAAGTCCTCGTCGGGGCCGTAGATGACCGGGGTGTTGCCGCGCGTGATACGCAGGTAGTTGACGCCCTGCCGGTCGGCCATGGCCACCGTGAGCTTGGCGGCCTGGTTGGCGTCGCAGGGGTACAGCACGGTGCTGCCGTGCACGGCGCGGAGCATGGCCAGGTCTTCCAGCGCCATCTGGGACGGGCCGTCCTGGCCGATCGACACCCCGGCGTGCGACCCGGCCAGGCGCAGGTCGGCCCGGCTCACCGCCGCCATCCGGATGAAATCGTAGGCCCTGGTGAGGAACGCGGCGAACGTCGCGGCATAGGGTACCCAGCCGCGGACCTGCATACCCACGGCGGCGGCGACCATCTGCTGCTCGGCGATGTAGAACTCGAAGAACCTGTCGGGGTGCCGGTCCGCCACGGCCTGGGTCTTGGTCGAGTCGCTGACCTCGCCGTCCAGCGTGACGACGTCGGGCCGCGCATCAGCGAGCGCCGCGAGCGCCTCGCCGAACGCGGTGCGGGTCGCCACCTCGTCACCGATGCCGTAGCCCGGCAGCAGCGGCCGGGCTGGCGTTGCCGGCTGGGTTCGCTGGGTTCTTTCCGTGATATTAACTTTGATCTTGATGTTACGGCGGCCGCCGAGTTCCGAGATGGCCTCAGCCGGGTCGGGCAGCGGCTTGCCGTGTGCGCCCTCGGCGTCCTCCACGGCCGCGACGCCGCGGCCCTTCCTGGTCCGGGCGATGATGGCGGTCGGCTGGTGCACGGTGGACGCTGCCTCGGTGCAGGCGCGGTCGATCTCGGTCACGTCGTGGCCGTCGATCTCGATCGTGTGCCAGCCAAAGGCGCGCAGCCGGCTGGCGTAGGCGTCGGTGTTCCAGCCGTGCCTGGTCGGGCCGCGCTGGCCGAGCCGGTTCACATCGATGATCGCCGTGAGGTTATCCAGTTGCTCGAATCCGGCGTGCTCGAACGCCTCCCACATGGATCCCTCGGCCAGCTCGCTATCGCCGCAGAGCACCCAGGTCCGGTAGGGCTGCTTGTCCAGGTAGCGGGCCGTCATGGCCAGCCCGACCCCGATGGGCAGGCCCTGGCCGAGCGAGCCGGTGGCGACGTCCACCCACGGCAGCCGGGGCGTCGGATGACCCTCCAGGCGGCTGCCCAGCGTCCGGTAGCTCAGCAGTTCCTCGTCGCTGATCGCGCCCGCCGCCTTGTACATGGCGTACAGCAGCGGGGACGCGTGCCCCTTGGAGAAGATCAGGTGATCGTTGCGGGGGCCCTGCGGGTCAGCGAAGTCATAGCGCAGGTGGCGGGCGAGCAGCACCGCCATCAGGTCGGCCGCCGACATCGACGACGTCGGGTGCCCGGAGCCCGCGGCGGAGCTGGACCGGATGGAGTCCACCCGGAGTTGCTGGCCGAGTTCGGTCAGCTGGCTGGCCAGATCGGAGTCGCGGACGAGTGCTTCGGTCACGGCTCCCCCTCTCTTCCTCGTGCCGGGGCTGATAGCCGTCACCGGCTGCCCAGAGCGGAGTGCCTTACACCGGATCGCGGAGGTTTTTCCGGCCGGCCGCATGAACTCCGGACGCTGGGTAGAGGCCGGGTGGGAGGTGAGTGGTCATGACCGTGTCAGTTGGGGACAGCTTCATCATCGCTGGCGTCATCCTCGTGGTGCTGGCCGCGTTCATCGGGATCGTGCTGTGGATGAACCGGCGGCCTTACGCCAAGCATCCGAAGCGGGTCAAGACCCAGACCGGCGTGCATGGCGGGATCCACGAGGGCGACCCGCGGAGCGTCTCGCCGCACCGGGACGAGGTGGTTGAGCCGCCGCCGGAGGACGCGCCGCTGACCGGCCGCTACGGCAGCGAACCGCGCGGATAGGCGGCCAGGCGTGGCTGCGAAGCGCAAGGAGGCCATCGTGGCTGTCCTGCTGGACCGCTACGGGCGTACCTACGCTGGGGAAGCGGGCATCCGGCTCGCCAACAAGCCCGCGCCGCTTTATCAGCTTCTGGTGCTGGCCACGTTGCTCAGCGCCCGGATCTCGGCGGAGATCGCGGTCGCCGCCGCGAAGGAGCTGTTCGCGGCGGGGTACCGGACACCCGGGGCGATGCTCAAAGCTAGCTGGCAGGACCGGGTGGACGCGCTCGGCCGTGGCCACTACAAACGTTACGACGAGAGCACCGCGACCAGGCTGGGCGATGGCGCCGAACTGCTCGGCCAGCGCTGGGGCGGGGACCTCAGGAAGCTGCACGAGGAGGGCGGCGACGACGCTGACCGGCTGGCCGGGCTGCTGACCGGGTTCCCGGGTATCGGCCCGGCCGGGGCGAGCATCTTCCTGCGGGAGGTGCAGGGCGTCTGGCCCGGGCTGGCGCCCTGCCTGGACGAGAAGGTCCTCGACGGCGCCCGGGCGGTCGGCCTGCCCGATGACCCCAAGGCAATCGCGGATCTGGCCGACGGGGCCGGGGAGCTCGTCAGGCTGGCGGCGGCTCTCGTCCGGGTGTCGCTCAGTGGGCGAGCCGCGGCAGAGGTCAAGGCGGCCGGTGGCGAGGGAGCGTGACGCGAGGTTGATCCCGGCGGCGGGGCAGTGGCCCGGAGGGGGTGAACAGAGCGGGGACCCGGCATCCGGCGGCCATAGCTGGAGCCGGATGCCGGGCGGGCGCTGGCTCTTCAGGCCAGGCTGCGGAAGAACTCGCGGACGTCGGCGGTGAGGAGGTCCGGGGCTTCGAGCGCGGCGAAGTGGCCGCCGCGGTCGAACTCCGACCAGCGCACGATGTTGTGGAGCTTGCCGACGAACGGGCGGACGGCGATGTCGGAGCTGAAGACCGCCACACCTGTCGGCGTGGTGCCGCGCTGCCTGGGTGCCCACATGCCGGGGTCGTTGAACCGCTCGTAGTAGGTGTGCGCGGTCGAGCCCGCGGTGCGGGTGAACCAGTAGATGCTCACGTTGGTAAGGATCCGGTCCCGGTCGGCCGCGTCCTCGGGCAGTTGCGCGGCCGGGTCGGTCCACTCCTGGAACTTCTCCACGATCCAGGCGAGCTGCCCGGCCGGGGAGTCGGTCAGGGAATGTGCGATGGTTTGCGGCCGGGTGCCCTGGAGCTGCATGTACGCCCCCGAGCGCTCCTGCCACTCCTTCATCCGCTCCAGGCGGCGGCGGTCGGTCCCGGTCATCGCGGCCATGTCGGCCGGGTCGCCGGTTGGGAAGCCGACCACCGCGTTGACGTGTACGCCGATGACGCTGTCCGGGGTCAGGCGGCCCATCAGCGGGGCGACGAAGGCGCCCACGTCGCCGCCCTGGATGCCGTAGCGGTCGTAGCCGAGCCGCTCCATCAGCCCGGTCAGCGCGGCGGCCATCCGTCCGTCCAGCCGGTCCCGGTCAGTGGCCCGGAGAAGCCGTAGCCGGGCAGTGACGGGATCACCAGGTGGAAGGCGTCGGCCGGGTCGCCGCCGTGCGCGGCC